>PKED01000030.1 GCA_002863155.1 Sphingomonadaceae bacterium
TGTCGGCTTACCCAAACAATGCGGCTCCATCTTCGCCCATTGGGCGTCCGTCAAAATATCGCGATCCATCCACAGCGTGAATCACATCCGCGCTCAAATGTGAATCCCCACAGTCCCTAGTCGCAAAAAAGTCGCCCCGATGGGAAACCGGGGCGACCCATCAACCCTCTACCTTGCGGGGAAGACGAAGGCTCAACGGCCGTCGACGGCCGCCAGGATCGTCGCATTGCTCGGGCGGACCTTGTAGTCCTCGGTGGTCAGCTTTTTCTTGACCACGCCGTTCGCGCCAATGATGAGCACGGTCGCCTTCGGCACGCCATAGGCGAAATTGCCCTTGGGATAGGCCGGATCGCGCAGACCGAACGCATCGATCATCTTCGAATCCTTGTCCGACAGCAGCGTGTAGTTGATCGACTGGCGCGAGGTGAATTCGGCCAGCTTTTCCGGCGCGTCATAGCTGATCGCGGCAAGGCTGTAGCCGCGCTTGGCGAGTTCGGCGGGAAGCGCACGCACATCCTTCAGCTGCGCCTGGCAATAGGGGCACCAGCTCGCCGAACGGAAAAAGATGAGCACGGTGCCCTTCTTGCCCGCGATCGAGGCGAAGTTGCGCGTCTTGCCGGCCGTGTCGACCGCCGAGAAATTGCCCGGAACCTGCGCACCGACCGCGATCGGGGCGGCCGCCTGCGCGATCGAGGCTGCAGCGATGACGGCGGGAACGGCGAACAACGAAAGGGCAGAGCGCATCAAGATTCTCCTTTTGGGGATGGCGTTACCGCCCCATACGGCACGCGCGCGCGATCGGTTACGTCCCGGGACGATAAAGTACCGCAATGCTCCATAATCGTCCGCAACTGCCGCCGACGTGCTGCCTTCACGCTGGGCGCCCGCCGATCAGCCCTTGTAAAGCGCGTCGAGCCGCGCGCCGTACACCTGCTTGAGCACATGCCGCCTGATCTTGAGCGAAGGCGTCAGCTGTTCATTCTCGATCGCAAAAGGCGCATCGGCGATGATGAAGCGCCGCACGCGTTCGATCACCGACAGATCCTTGTTGACCCGGTCGACGGCTTCGCCAAGCGCCATGCGATAAGCAGGATTGTCGGCCAGCGCCGCGAAATCGCAGACGGTGCCGGTCTTCGCGCAGAATTCCTGCGTCCACTCGGGATCGGGGACCAGCACCGCGACCATATATGGCTTGCGGTCGCCCGTGATCATCGCCTGCAGGATTTCGGGCTGGAGGGTCAGCATCCCCTCCACTTTTTGCGGCGCGACATTGTCGCCCTTGTCGTTGATGATCAGGTCTTTCTTGCGATCGGTGATCTTGATCCGACCCTTGGCGTCGATTTCGCCGATGTCGCCGGTGTGGAGCCAGCCGTCCTTCAGAACCCGCCGGGTTTCCTCCTCATTATGCCAATAGCCGTGCATGACGAGCTCGCCGCGCACCAGGATTTCGCCGTCGTCGGCGATTCTGACTTCGGTGTTGGCGAGCGGCGGACCGACCGTGTCGTGCTTCAGCCCCACCGACGGGCGGTTGCACGAAATGACCGGTGCGGCCTCGGTCTGGCCATAGCCCTGCAGGAAGGTGATGCCCAATGAGTCGAAGAAGATGCCGATTTCGGGGTTGAGCGGTGCGCCGCCCGAAACCATCGCCTTGATCCGGCCGCCGAAGCGCTTGCCGATGCGCGGCTTGATCGTCGCCCCGAGCAGTGCGTCCATCGGCATGTCGAGCATGCCCCGCTTGCCAGCCGCCTTACGGCTGCCGATTCCGACCGCCTGGTTCATCATGAAGCTCGCGAGCTTGCCCTGCTTCTCGACCTGCTTGACGATGCGCTGGCGCAGCACTTCGAACAGGCGCGGCACCACGACCATGATTGTGGGCCGCGTCTCCTCGATATTGGAGGCGAGCTTGTCGAGCCCTTCCGCGTAATAGATCTGCGCGCCGAGCCCGATCGGGAAATGCTGGCCGCCGGTATGTTCGTAAGCGTGGCTGAGCGGCAGGAACGACAGGAAGACTTCGTCCTCCCAGCCGAAATCCTCGCTGATGACGGTGCAGCAGCCATTGACGTTGTGCAGGATCGCGCCGTGGTGCTGCACGACCCCGCGCGGCGCGCCGCCGGTGCCGCTGGTGTAGATGATGCAGGCGGGGTCCTCGCGCTTGAAGGGGGCGGCGGCCTCGGCAGCTTCGGGGTTGGTAGGGTGGTCGGCGATCAGCTTGTCCCAGTTGTGGAATACGACCGCGCCCGACTGGCCGACGCGCAGGTCCTCCAGCCCGATCACGATCCGCGCCTGGCTTGACCGGAGCACCGCGGGCAGCAATGTCTTGGCGAGCTTCGCGTTCGAGACGATGACCGCCCGCGCGCCGCTGTTTTCCAGGATGTGCGCGTGATCGCGTTCGGTATTGGTGGTGTAAGTCGGGACGGTGATACAACCCGCAGCCATGATGCCTAGGTCGCTGATGCACCATTCGGGGCGGTTTTCGCTGACCAGCATCACCCGGTCGCCGGGTTGCAGGCCGATCGCCTTCAACCCTGCCGACAGCCCCGCGACGCGCTCGGCGGCTTCGCGCCAGCTGATCGATCGCCACTTGCCGCCCGATTTCGCCCACAGGAACGGCTTGTCGCCACCGGCGCGGGCGCGCGCGAAGAACATCGCGACGAGGTTGGGAAAATGTTCGAGCTTGCGCATCTTCTCTCCAGCAAGCGCGGCTGCCCGTTGGCAGTCCGCGGTTATTCGGTCAGCGCCACCCCGACGCTGCGCGGATCGGCCGCGCCGACCCAGCCCCTTTTCGTCCGCTGGGCGGCATTGGCCTTCAGCCCCAGCTTGGCGACCGATACCTTGTGCCCCAGCGCCTCGATCGCGGGCTTCATCGGCGGCAGGCTGGTGCCTTCCTCCAGGATCAGCGTCGTCCCGCTGAAATAGACAAGGCCCTGGCCGATCGCCGCACGCGCATCCATGCCCCAGTCGATGTGCGCGATCAGCGCCTTGGCGACCTGCATGATGATGGTCTTGCCGCCTGCCGCGCCGACGGTGAAGACCGGGCGGCCCTTTGCATCATAGACGATCGTCGGCGACATCGACGACAAGGGACGCTTGCCGCCTTCGACACGGTTGGCGACCGGCGCGCCGTTCTTTTCGGGCGCGAAGGTGAAGTCGGTCAGCTCGTTGTTGAGAACGAAGCCGCCGGCCAGCAACTGGCTGCCGAACGGCCCTTCGACAGTCGAGGTCATCGTCCCGACATTGCCCGCGCGGTCGACGGCGACGAAGTGCGTCGTGCCGGCGACTTCGCTCGATATCGCGGCGGTGCGCGGTTCGGCACCCGGCGGCGTGCCGGCCTCATAGACGCCGAGCGCCTTGTCCGGGGAGATCGTCATCGACCGCGCCTTCAGATAGGCCTTGTCGGTCATGCCCTTCAACGGGATCGACACGAAATCGCTGTCGCCGAGATATTTTTCGCGGTCGGCATAGGCGAGCAGCATCGCTTCGCCGATCAGATGCCATGACACCGGATTGTCGGCGCCGAGCTTTTTCATGTCGAAGCGTTCGAGCATGCCCAGGATCTGGAGCACCGTCACCGCGCCCGACGACGGCGGCCCCATGCCGCAGATCTTGTAGCCGCGATAGCTGCCGCAGATCGGCGGGCGCTCCTTGGCCTGATAGGCGGCAAGATCGGCGAGCGTGATGTCGCTCGGGTTGCGCGGTGCGGTCGTCGCTGCCGTGACGATCGCCTGCGCCACCTCGCCGGTGTAGAACGCGTCGGGGCCCTTGTCGGCGATCAGCCGCAGCGTCTTTGCGAGATCGGGATTCTTCACGAGCGCGCCTTCGGCGACCGGCTTGCCGTCGCGGGTATATTGCGCGCTGATCGCGGGGAAGGCGCCCCAGACCTGGCTGACGAAGCCCATGCCCGCCGCCATCGGCCGCGTGACGGTGTAGCCCTGTTCGGCGAGCCTGATCGCAGGGGCGAACAGCGCCTTCCACGGCAGCTTGCCGAACCGCTTGTGCACCATCGCCATCAGCCGGATATTGCCCGGCACGCCGACCGACTTGCCGCCCGGTGCCGCCTGGAACATCGACATCGGCTTGCCCTCGGCGCCGAGGAAGCGGGTGGCTGTGGCCGATGCCGGTGCCTTTTCGCGCCCGTCGATCGTCACCAGCTTGCCACCTGCCTGCTGATAGACGAAGAAGCCGCCGCCGCCGATGCCGCTCGATTGCGGCTCGACCACGGTCAGCGCCAGCATCATCGCCATTTCGGCGTCGGCCGCGCTGCCGCCGGCGCGCAGGATTTCGCGGCCCGCTTCGGACGCGCGCGGGTCCGCCGACGACACGATGCCCCGCGCCGCGGCGGCGGGCTTGTGCTTTACGGGATGGGCAAACGCCGCAGTGGGCGCGAGCAGCAGCGCCGTCAGCGCGATCAGTGACGTTCTCATGCGATCGACCCTAGCCAGATTTGCCGTAGCGTCAAAGCGCTTTGGCGGCGCGTGCCTCGGCCAGCGAGGCGAAGCCGTCGCGGCGGAGCAGCGCCGCCAGCCCTGCGTTGATCGCCCGCGCAAGGCCGGGTCCGCGATAGACCAGAGCCGAATAGAGCTGGACGAGCGATGCGCCGCCCGTCAGCCGGGCATAGGCCTCCCCCGCACTGCCGATGCCGCCGACCGAGATCAGTGGCATCTGTCCGCCGGTCGCCGCGCGCGCTTCCGCCAACTTGGCCCGGGCAAGCGCGGCAAGCGGCGCGCCCGACAGCCCGCCGGTCTCGCCCGCGTTGCCCGATCGCAACGGCGGGCGGCTGATCGTCGTGTTGCTGACGATCAGCGCGTCGATCTTCGCGTCGATTGCGGCGCGGGCAACTTGATCGATCCCGGCGGCGTCGAGATCGGGCGCGATCTTCAGGAACAGCGGCGTCGCGCCCCGCGCCTCGGCGCAGGCGGCGAGCAGTTCGGCGAGCGCTGCGCCGTGCTGCAGATCGCGCAGGCCCGGCGTGTTGGGCGAGCTGATGTTGATCGTGACGTAATCGGCAACCGGCGCGGCCTTTGTGACGCCGGCGCGATAATCGGCGATGCGGTCGGCCGCATCCTTGTTCGCGCCGACGTTGATGCCGAGCACGCCCTTGCGCCGAGCGGCCTTCGCGCGAGGGAGCGCCGCGTCGATCCCGCCATTGTTGAACCCCAGCCGGTTGATGACGCCTTCGTCCTCGACAAGGCGGAAGATGCGCGGTTTCGGATTGCCCGGTTGCGGCAGCGGGGTGAGCGTGCCGACTTCGACGCTTCCGAAGCCGAGCGCGAACCAGCCGTCGATCGCCTCCGCGTTCTTGTCGACCCCGGCGGCAAGGCCGAGCGGCGAGGCGAAATCGAGCCCGGCGACTTGGGTGCGCAGCACAGGGTCCGGTGCAGGCGCGGCAAAGGGTGTCCCGAGCTTTGCCCAAGCCGCCAACGCATCGATGGTGAAGCCATGCGCACGCTCGGCATCAAGGGCGAACAGGGCAGGGCGCAAGAGCGAAGACATGGCTTCCGCTTTGGCAGGCGCTGCAAGGGTGAGCAACTCTTCGCGCCCTTCGCGTGAACCAATCTTCCTTTCGCGTGAAGAACGCGGACAAGAAGGCGATCTGGCCGCGCGGGTCGGTTGACGTAGGCTGCGCGAAGGCCCATTTGACAATCGGATCAAAATCGTCCGATTGGAACCCATGCGCCTGACTGCCCAAGCTGATTATGCCGTCGTGATGCTGTCGGCTGCTGCACGGCAGTGTGGTGTGCGGGGCGGCGTCAGCGGGCGGCTGAACGCGACGCTGCTGTCGGAGGAGACGGGCATTCCGCTGCCGACGGTGCAGAAGCTCGTCAGTCGCCTGTCGAGCGCGGGGCTGATCGAAAGCGCGCGCGGCACGGGCGGCGGCTTCCGCCTCGCGCGGCCGGCGGCGGCGATTTCGCTCGCCGACATCATCGAGGCGATCGAAGGGCCGATCGCGATGACGACCTGCGTCGACGAAGGCGGCCGCCACGACTGCGCGATCGAGGAGAATTGCCGGGTGAAACCGCACTGGAATATTGTGAACGGCGCGGTGCGCGGGGCGCTGGCGGGCGTGAGCCTCGCTTCGCTTTCCGCCTCGCTCCCGTTCGTCCCGAGCGAAGTCGAGGGACGGGCCGCGGGCGGATCGCGCGGTGTCTCGACATCGGCGCTTCGCGCCGAAGCCTGTCCTGAGCGGCTGGCTTGCCAGCCAGCCGAAGGGCTCGACACGAACGGTTTGGGTGTGGGAGCGTAACGCCATGGCCACCAAGAACGCCGAGGCGATTGCCGCCGCCAACAAGAAGTATGAATGGGGTTTCAGCTCGGACATTGAACAGGAATTCGCGCCCAAGGGGCTGAGCGAGGACACCGTCCGTTTCATCTCCGCGAAGAAGGGCGAGCCCAAATGGATGCTCGACTGGCGGCTGAAGGCGTATCGCCACTGGCTGACGATGGAGAGCCCGGACTGGGCGAAGCTCGACCTCGCGCCGATCGATTATCAGGACGCCTATTATTACGCCGAGCCCAAGGCCAAGCCGAAGCTGGGCAGCCTTGACGAGGTCGACCCGGAAATCCTGCGCGTGTACGAAAAGCTTGGCATCCCGATCGCCGAGCAGAAGCTGCTGGCGGGCGTCGAGGGCGGGGAGGAAGGCGGCCTGCCGCAGCGGCGTGTCGCGGTGGATGCGGTGTTCGACAGCGTGTCGGTCGCGACCACCTTCCGCAAGGAGCTGGAGGCCGCCGGCGTCATCTTCCGCAGCATCAGCGAGGCGATCCGTGAATATCCGGAGCTGGTGAAGAAGTGGCTGGGGAAGGTCGTCCCCATGCACGATAACTACTTCGCCGCGCTCAACTGCGCGGTCTTCAGCGACGGGACGTTCGTCTATATTCCAGAGGGCGTGCGCTGCCCGATGGAGCTTTCGACCTATTTCCGCATCAACGCCGAGAATACCGGCCAGTTCGAACGCACGCTGATCGTCGCCGACAAGGGCGCCTATGTCAGCTATCTCGAAGGCTGCACCGCGCCGATGCGCGACGAGAACCAGCTGCATGCCGCCGTGGTCGAACTGGTCGCGCTCGACGATGCCGAGATCAAATATTCGACCGTGCAGAACTGGTATCCAGGCGACGAGAACGGCGTCGGCGGCATCTATAATTTCGTGACCAAGCGGGCGCTGTGCCAGGGCCGGAACAGCAAGGTCAGCTGGACGCAGGTCGAAACCGGCAGCGCGATCACCTGGAAATACCCGAGCTGCGTGTTGGCGGGCGAGAACAGCGTCGGCGAATTCTATTCGGTCGCGGTCACCAACAACCGCCAGCAGGCCGATACCGGCACCAAGATGATCCATCTCGGCAAGGGTTCGCGCTCGACGATCGTCTCCAAGGGCATTTCGGCGGGGCACAGCGACAACACCTATCGCGGGCTGGTGCGCGTGAGCCCGACTGCGGAGGGCGTGCGCAACTTCACCCAGTGCGACAGCCTGCTGCTGGGCGATCAGTGCGGCGCGCATACCGTGCCCTATATCGAGGTGCGCAATCCCAGCGCGCAGATCGAGCATGAGGCGACGACGTCGAAGATCAGCGACGACCAGCTGTTCTACGCGATGCAGCGCGGGCTGGATCAGGAGGCGGCGGTGGCGCTGATCGTCAACGGGTTTGCACGCGAAGTGCTGCAGCAGCTGCCGATGGAATTCGCGGTCGAGGCGCAGAAGCTGCTTGGGATTTCGTTGGAAGGCTCGGTTGGATGAATCTGACGCCGACCGACGATGCGAAACGCCTTCAAACCCCTCCCCTCCAGGGGAGGGGCAAGGGGTGGGGCCTATCCGCAAACACCCTCGCTGAATTAAACAAACGCGCCCACCAAATGCGCAACGACCCCACCGAGCCGGAAAAGCGGTTGTGGCGCAACCTGTCGAATAGCCAGCTTGGCGGATGGAAGTTCCGCCGCCAGCAGGTGATTGGCTGGTTCATCGCCGATTTCGTTTGCCCGTCGGCCAAGCTGATTGTGGAAGTCGATGGCGATACGCATGATGCAGAGGCAGATGAGGTTCGTGATGCTGCGTTGATGCGACGAGGCTACCGGGTGCTGCGGGTCACGAACGAGGATGTGATGCGCAATGTCGAGGGCGTGAAGCTCGCGATCCTTCGGGCGTTGGAGAATGTGGACAGCCCCCACCCCAACCCCTCCCCTGAAGGGGAGGGGCTTGAGAAGGTCGAGGCGCAGAAGCTGTTGGGGATTTCGCTTGAGGGGAGCGTGGGGTGAGCTTCGCCGGGGCCATGATTGTGGCGGTTGCGGCTCCGGCTGCGGGGCAGGCGGTCATCCCGTCGCGCTTTGCGGGCGAATGGCAACGCGCGATTACGCAATGCGGCGGCGACCAGGAAAACACACTCCGTATCTCCAGTAGCAGCCTGACTTTTTACGAAGCTGTATTCGAACCGCGGAAGGTGCGGCGCAGTACGTCGAGCGTGCTGGTGGCAGATGGGATGTGGCATGAGGATAGGAACGTCCGCGTGCGGTTGACGCTAACCTTGTCGCACGACCGCAAGCACCTCGTCGTCCGTTCGCCCTGGTGGACGAATCACTTGGTCAAATGCGCTTGAGATGGAAAAATTAGCCTTGCTCAAAATTGAAAACCTCCACGCCGAAATCGACGGCAAGCCGATCCTCAAGGGGCTGTCCCTCACCGTGAACGCGGGCGAGGTGCATGCGATCATGGGGCCGAACGGCGCGGGGAAGTCGACGCTGGGCTATGTGCTAGGCGGGCGGCCGGGTTATGAGGTGACGGGGGGCGGGGTGTTGTTTCGCACCACCTCCGTCACCCCGGCCTTGAGCCGGGGTCCCGCTTTTTCTGGCGGCGGCGAAGGTAGCGGGATCCCGGGTCAAGCCCGGGGTGACGATGAGTGGGTGGATTTGCTGTCCCTCGCCCCCCACGAGCGCGCCGCCGCAGGCCTGTTCCTCGGCTTCCAATATCCGGTCGAAATCCCCGGCGTGTCCAACGTCCAGTTCCTGCGGGAAGCGCTCAATGCGCAGCGCAAGGGGCGCGGCGAGGCACCGCTCTCCGGCGGCGAGTTCCTGAAGCTTGCCAAGGCGCAGGCCGAAGCGCTCGGCATGGATTATGAGATGCTCAAACGCCCGGTCAATGTCGGCTTTTCGGGCGGCGAGAAGAAGCGCAACGAGATGGTGCAGATGGGCATCATCCAGCCGCGCCTCGCGATCCTCGACGAGACCGACAGCGGGCTCGACATCGATGCGCTGCGGGCGGTCGGTGATGGCATCAACCGGATCATGCGCGCCCCCGACAAGGCGGTGATCCTGATCACCCATTACCAGCGGCTGCTCGATTATGTGCGGCCCGATTTCGTGCACATCCTGAGCGATGGCCGGATCGTGAAGACCGGCGGTCCGGAACTCGCGCTCGAGCTTGAGGCCGAGGGCTATGCCGGGGTGACGGCGTGAGCTTTGCGCTAGCCCTTCCCACGCGACGTGACGAAAGCTGGCGGTACAGCGATCTCGAAGCGGTCGCCTCGGTCTGGCCGATCGCCGCGCCCGAGCGGATCGAGGTCGCGGCGGGCGAGGAGATCGCCCGCGTCATCGTGCAGGATGCCGCGCCCGATGCCGTCGCGATCTGCGACTATGCAGTGGTGCTCGGCGCGGGCGCGCGCGCGACCTTTCATGTGCTCAACACCGGCGGGCGGCTCGGGCGAGTGACGATCGACGTCACGCTCCATGAGGGCGCGCATTTCGAGCTTGGCGCGGCGATGCTCGGCGGTGGCGAGCAGACGCTGGAGATCGTGACGACGATGCGTCACGTCGAGCCGCACGCGACCAGCAATCAGGTCGTGCGGTCGGTGCTCGGCGGCAAGGCGACGGGCTCCTATCTCGGCAAGGTCGCGGTGGCGCGGCATGCGCAGAAGACCGATGCGTCGCAATCGGTGAAGGCGATGCTGCTCGCGCGCACCGCGACCGCGAACGCCAAGCCCGAGCTGGAAATCTATGCCGACGACGTGAAGTGCGCGCACGGCGCGACGGTCGGCGAACTCGATGCCAACGCGCTGTTCTATCTGATGAGCCGTGGCATCGCGCCCGTCGAGGCGAAGGCGCTGCTCCTGCGCGGATTCATCGCGGGCGTGTTCGACGATGTCGCGGACGAGGCTGCGCGGGAATCGCTGGATGCAGCCGCGAGCGGGGCGCTCGAAAGGCTGCTTGCGTGACGATGGCCGCGATTTTGCCCTCAGAAGCCCGGCTCGCTGTCCGGAATGATTTTCCGGGCCTGACCCCCGGGTGGCACTATCTGGACAGCGCCGCGACCGCCCAGAAGCCAAAGGCGGTGATCGACGCCATCGCCCGCGCTTATGGCGAAGATTACGCAACCGTGCATCGCGGGGTGTACAAGCGCTCCGCCGATATGACGCTGGCGTATGAAGCGGCGCGGCGGCGAGCGGCGGGGTTTATCGGCGCGGGCAGCGCGGACGAGATCGTTTTCGTGCGCGGCGCGACCGAGGGCATCAATCTCGTCGCGACCTGCTGGGCTGGCGAACAGCTGAAAGCCGGTGATCGTATCCTGCTGAGTCAGCTCGAACATCACAGCAACATCGTGCCGTGGCAGATGATCGCGCAGAAGATGGGCGCACAGGTCGATGTCGTGCCACTGACCGACGATCACCGGATCGATCTGGACGCGATGGCCGCGATGATCACGCCCGCGCACAAGATCGTTGCGCTGGCGCATGTGTCGAACGTGCTCGGCTCGGTGCTCGATGCGCGCCGCGCCGCCGATATCGCGCATAGCGTGGGGGCGAAGCTGCTGCTCGATGGCTGCCAGGCGGTGCCGCGCATGGCGGTCGACGTCGCGGCACTCGATTGCGATTTCTACGTCTTCTCGGCGCACAAGCTCTATGGCCCGACCGGCTTCGGCGTGCTCTGGGCGCGGCCCGAGCTGCTCGAGGCGATGCCCCCCTATCAGGGCGGTGGTGCAATGATCGACCGCGTGTCGTTCGCGGGGACTACCTATGCCCCGCCGCCGGGCCGGTTCGAGGCGGGGACGCCGCATATCGTCGGCGCGGTCGGGCTGCACGCGGCGATCGATTATGTCGAGGCGATCGAGCTGGCGCGTATCCACGCGATCGAAACCGATCTGGTGCGGCAGACCCGCGAGGCGCTGTCGCAGATCAACTCGGTCCGGCTGTTCGGGCCCGAGGATGCCGCCGGGATCGTCAGTTTTGTGATCGAGGGGGTGCATCCGCACGACATCGGTACCATCTTGGACGAGGAAGGCGTGGCGATCCGCGCCGGCCACCATTGCGCGCAGCCGCTGATGGACGCCCTCGGCGTGCCGGCGACGGCGCGGGCGAGCTTTGGCGTGCATAGCGATGCGAGCGACGTTGCGGCGCTGATCCGGGGGATCGAGCGCGTGACACGGATTTTCGGATGAGGATGGACGGATGAGCGGTTTCGAAGTGGAGCAGGTCGATTCGGTGCCCACGCCCCCCAAGGCGCGGGTCGAGACGGCGGCCGAGACGTTCGAGCGCAAGCGCGATTATCTCGACGGGTTCCTGAAGCAGCAGCCGCAGGGGACGTCGTCGGGCGAGCCGGGCGGCGAAACCTATGAAGCGGTCGTCGCGGCGCTGAAGGACATCTATGACCCCGAAATTCCGGTCAACATCTACGATCTCGGGCTGATCTATGGCGTCGACGTTACGGCCGATGGTCACGCGGTGATCACGATGACGCTGACGACGCCGCACTGCCCCGTCGCCGAATCGATGCCCGCCGAAGTCGAGCTGCGCGTCGGCGCGGTGCCGGGGGTCGGATCGGCCGAGGTCAATCTGGTGTGGGATCCGGCGTGGGATCCCAGCAAGATGAGCGACGAGGCGCGGCTCGAAATGGGAATGCTGTAGGTTTCGATCAAAGCGGTACTTTGACCGAGGTTGATTCTTCGAAGAACCAGCCCGTTAGTTTCGAGCGAAGTCGAGAAACGGGTTGCGGTGCTTACGCTTCTCGACTGCGCTCGAAGCGAACGGATGACATGATATGACGACGAACACCCGCCCGCGCCCCGCTGCGCTGAACCTGACACCCGCTGCCGAGGCGCGGATTGCCGCGCTGATGGCAAAAGCACCCGACGGCGCGATCGGGGTCAAATTGTCGACGCCGCGGCGGGGCTGTTCGGGCCTCGCCTATTCGGTCGATTATGTGAGCGACGCCAAACCGTTCGACGAACGCATCGATACGCCCGGCGGTACGCTGTTCATCGATGGCGGGTCGATCCTGTACCTTGTCGGCAGCAAGATGGACTGGGTGGAGGATGATTTCGCTGCCGGTTTCACCTTCGAAAACCCCAACGCCAAGGGCGCGTGCGGGTGCGGAGAGAGTTTCACCGTCTAGGCCCTCACGCATCGTGGAGCGGAACGATTCCGCGTCCGCCAGCGTTCCCAAACAGACGATGCCGCAATGAAGCGGCAATTTTGGGAGAGGTTCGATGCTCTGGACTCTGGTCGGTATTCTTGTCGTGCTGTGGCTGCTCGGCTTTTCGGTGTTTCACGTCGCCGGTGGCCTGATCCATCTGCTGCTGGTCGCCGCCGTGATCGTCGTGCTGTTCCAGCTGATCACCGGGCGCCGCGCCGTCTGAACGCTCAGGCGCTGCTCTTCTTGAGCAGTGCGGTACGCATACATTCGCACACGACTTCGCCGCGCTGGTTGATCATGCGGTGCTTCCACGTCACCAGCCCGGCGTCCGGTCGCGACCGGCTGTCGCGCAACTCGACCACTTCGCTGGTGGCGTGGAGCGTGTCGCCGATGAACACGGGCTTCGGCATCACCAGCTTGTCGTAACCCAGGTTGGCAACAAGCGTGCCCATCGTCGTCTCCGCCACCGTCAGCCCGACCATCAGGCTGAAGGTGAAGGTGCCATTGACGAGGATTTGCCCGAATTCGCTCGCCCGCGCCGCCTCGGCATCGAGGTGTAGCGGTTGCGGGTTATGCGTCATCGTCGACCAGAGCAGATTGTCGGTCTCGGTCACGGTGCGGCGCAGCGGATGGTCGAAGGTTTCGCCAACCTGCCATTCGTCGTAAAATTTGCCGGGCACGATTGTCTCCTGTCGGATCGGCGTCATGCTGGCCTAATGAACCAGCCTGTCCCCGCTGTCACGATCGTCATGGGCGTCAGCGGCTGCGGCAAGTCGACCTATGCGCGCGTCTTCGCCGCCAAATATGCCGCGCGCTTCGTCGAAGGCGATGATCTGCACGGTCCGGCGAACCTCGCAAAAATGCGCGCCGGGATCGCACTCGACGACGATAACCGTGCTCCGTGGCTCGACCGGATCGCTGCGGCGGTGAACGATGCCGCGCGCACGGGCCGCCCCGTCGTTGCAACCTGTTCGGCGCTGAGGCGTGCCTATCGCGACCGGCTGCGGGATGCGATCGACGAGCCGGTTCATTTCATCCTGCTCGACATGCCGATCGAGGAATTGCGGCGCCGCTTGGCCATGCGCGCGAACCATTTCATGCCGCCCGCCCTGCTCGACAGCCAGCTCGCGACGCTCGAATGGCCCGATGACGATGAGGCGGTCGAGATCGTTCAGCCGCCGAGCGCGCCGAATCCGCGCCCTGCCGTCCAGCCGCCATCGGCGGGCAGCACCACGCCCGACACATAGCGGGCGTAATCGCTCGCCAGGAACAGGCAGACATCGGCGACATCATCGACCGTGCCGAGCCGTCCGAGCGGTACAGCGCGTGCCGACGCTGCCTTGGCCTCGGGCGTGGGGGCGAGCCGATCCATCCCCTCGGTGCCGTCGATCGGGCCGGGCGAAACGCTGTTCACGCGCACGCCCTCACGCCCCCATTCGATCGCGAGTGTCCGGGTGATCATGTCGACGCCTGCCTTCGCCGCGCAGACATGGACTTGCAGCGCCATCGGGATCCAGGCCTGCGGGGCGGAGATGTTGATGACGCTCGCGCCAGGCTTGGTCAGGTGCTCATACGCCGCCCGCATGACGTGGAATGTGCCGAGCGCGTCGATCTCCATCACCGATCGGAAACCATTGGGCGACAGGCCCGCAGCGGGCACGGGGAAATTCCCGGCGGCGCCCGAGACGAGCACGTCGATCGTGCCGCGTTCGGCGCGGAATTGCTCAATCGCCGCCTTCACCGCATCGAAATCGCGCACGTCGAGGCTGAAGCCGAGCGCTTGCTTTTGGCCATGGAGAGAGGCGACGGCGGCGTCCACCTTGTCCTGGCTGCGGCTGGCGACCGCCAGATTGGCCCCGGCGCGCGCGAAGGATTTGGCGATGCCGAGATTGATGCCGCTGGTGCCGCCGAAGACGAAGACGTTCTTGTTGGTGAAATCGAAGGGCATTGGCTCTCTCCCTCATTCATCTGTCACCCCGGACTTGAGCCGGGGTCCCGCTGTCCGATCCCCTACCCGCCAAGAAGCGGGACCCCGGCTCAAGGCCGGGGTGACGGGTATGATTAGCCTGTCGCCTCCACCGCCTTCACCTTCACCAGCAGCGCCTCGACCTGCACCTGCGCGCCAGCGGTGGCGTTCAATTCCTCGACCACCCCGTCGAACGGCGCGGTCAGGCTGTGCTCCATCTTCATCGCCTCGAGCGTCACGAGCCGCTGGCCCTTGGTGACGGTGTCGCCGGGCGCGACCTCGACCGCAGTTATCCGGCCCGGCATAGGGGCGAGGACGGCGCCGTCGGCCGTGGCGCCGAGCATTGACGGGCGAACGGCGAGCGTCGCGTAGTGCGGTACGCCATTTTCGAAGAGTACCGCACCCTCGTCGACATAGACAAATTCTGTGTGCTCGTACCCAGCTTGGCTGCGAAGCCATCCCTCTGGCATACGTGCAATCACAACCTTGCCGTCGATGCATACCGCCGCCCGATCGCATTTTTCAGCATTTAGCCGAAAATTGTCCAGCCCATTGTCGATAGGCCAGCTGCGATTGATGCCGCCTCGCACCGCCAGCGCGCCGATCGCATAGCTTGCCAGCGCTGCGCTCGCGGGTATTGGTTCCACGAGATCGTCGATGTTAAGGCTGATGTAGCCAGTATCGAGAGAGCCCGCGCGGAAGGCGTCGGTCCGGAGCAGGCGAGCTAGAAACGCTGCGTTCGTCTTGACTGGCCAGACCTGGACCTTCTCGCACGTCTTGACCAAACGCTCTACCGCCTCGGCGCGCATCGAACCCTTGCAAACCAATTTAGCGATCATCGGATCATAGAAGGGCGAAACGTCGGAGCTTTGCTCCACTCCGGTCTCGATACGCGGTTGGATTGGTAATTCCCAGACGTGGTCCGGCGAGGTTAGTGCCGCCCGGCCGCCTTGTGAAAGTCGGAGATGATCTAGCGATCCAATGCTCGGCAAAAACCCCTTCGCCGGATCCTCTGCATACAACCTTGCCTCGATCGCCCAGCCATTGATCTCCAGCTCATCCTGCCGCTTCGGCAGCGGCTCCCCGCTCGCCACGCGCAGTTGCCACTCCACCAGATCGACGCCGGTGATTTCCTCGGTCACCGGGTGTTCCACCTGAAGCCGCGTGTTCATTTCCATGAACCAGATGCGGTCGGCGCGGAGGCCCTCGCTGGCGTCGGCGATGAACTCGATCGTGCCCGCGCCGACATAATCGACCGCCTTCGCCGCGCGCACCGCCGCCGCGCACAGTTCCTCGCGCGTTTCCTCGGACATGCCGGGGGCGGGGGCTTCCTCGATCACTTTCTGGTGACGGCGCTGGAGCGAGCAGTCGCGTTCGAACAGGTGGACGACATTGCCGTGCGTGTCGCCGAACACTTGCACTTCGATGTGGCGCGGCGAGAGGATGTATTTCTCGATCAGCACGCGGTCGTCGCCGAAGCTGGAGGCCGCCTCGCGCTTGCAGCTGGCGAGCGCGTCTAGGAAATCGGCCGAGGCTTCCACCCGCCGCATCCCCTTGCCGCCGCCGCCTGCGACCGCCTTGATGAGGACGGGATAGCCGATCGAATCGGCTTCGGCATGAAGGCGCTCGGGCGTCTGGTCTTCGCCCAGATAGCCGGGCGTGGTGGCGACGCCCGCGTCCTGCATCAGTTTCTTGGCGGCGTCCTTCAGCCCCATCGCGCGGATCGAGTGCGGGGTCGCCCCGACCCAGATGAGCCCTGCGTCCATCACTCCTTGCGCGAAATCGGCGTTTTCGGACAGGAAGCCATAGCCGGGGTGGATCGCCTCGGCGCCGGTCGCCTTGGCCGCGGCGATGATCTTGTCGCCCACCAAGTAGCTTTCGCGCGCGGGGGATGGGCCGATGTGGACCGCCTCATCCGCCTGGCGCACATGCAGCGCCTTGGCATCGGCATCCGAATAGACCGCGACGGTGCGGATGCCCATCGCACGGCAGGTGCGGATGATGCGGCAGGCAATCTCGCCGCGATTGGCGATGAGGAGGGACTTGATCATCCTATTCGCTGCATCCCGTCGTGCGGCTCGAATAGCTGATGTTGGCGACCTTCCAGGTGCCGCCTTCGCGGACCAGGTCGAACAAGTCATAGCCGCAATGGTGGATCTTGCCGTCGATGTAGAAATTGTACCGGCCCCAGACGAACGCGACATCGCCGTCGACCTCGATCGCGGGATCGTAGAGGCGCTCTTCGAACTTCTCCGGGCCCGGCTTCAGTCCGCCGAAGAATTCGCTCATCGGGCGACGGACGATCTTGCGCGTGCCGTCGGCGGCAACGCTCGCAATGAACAGATTGCCGTCCTCGCGCGCGAGTGGCCGCAGCAATTCGCCGTTGCGCGCAGCGATGGCGGCAAAGGTGGCGTTGACCGGCACCAGCACGGCCGCCGCTTCATCCTGCGGGGCGGGCGGCAGCCCGGTCCCCTTGGGCAGCGGCGGGGTGGGCGTGATCTGGAGGAGGAGAGAGAGGAGGATGGGCATGGGCTACTCCGCTGCAAATACCTCCCCGATGCGGGGAGGGGGACCGCCCGCAGGGCGGTGGAGGGGTGATCGCGCATCGCATTTCGCGACGATCATTCGGATGACGGCGTCAAGGTGGGTCAGCACGTCTCTTGCCGGAATCCGCAAGGTGCTGAAACCCAGCCGAGCAAGCGTCTGATCGCGATGTTGATCGCGTTCCGGCCTGTCGCCGCGTGAATGCGCCTCGCCGTCGATCTCGATCGCGAGCCGCGCCTCGAGACAGGCAAAGTCGAGGCTGAAATCGCCGATAGGGTGCTGGCGACGGAATTTGAATCCGCGGGGGCCTTTGCGGAATTCGCGCCAGAGCACGACTTCGGGGAGGTTTCCGGAACGGCGTTCGCGCTTCGCCAGCTTGAAGGCGGCTGGGCTTGCGGCGAGCACCCCTCCACCACGCGGCGTTGCCACGCGGTCCCCCTCCCCGTGTCGGGGAGGTGTTTGAGACCGATCGCCCACCGCTCAATACCTCCCCGGAACGGGGAGGGGGACCATCGCGTCAGCGATGGTGGAGGGGTCATCTCCCCAGCTCACATCCGGAACACCCCGAAGCGGGGCGCCTCCGGGATCGGGGCGTTGAGGCACGCCGCAAGGCTCAACGCCAGCACATCACGCGTCTGCACCGGATCGATAATGCCGTCATCCCACAGCCGGGCGGTGGCGTGCCAGGGGTTGCCTTCGTCTTCGTATTTCTGGCGGATAGGGGCTTTAAAGGCTTCGGCCTCTTCCGGCGTCCACTTGTCCGCGTCGCGGTGGACGGTCGCGAGCACGCTCGCCGCCTGTTCGCCACCCATCACGCTGATCCGCGCGTTGGGCCAGCTGAACAGGAAGCGCGGGGCATAGGCGCGCCCGCACATGCCGTAATTGCCCGCGCCGAAGCTGCCGCCGATCAGGACGGTGATCTTGGGCACGCTCGCGGTTGCGACGGCGGTGACAAGCTTGGCGCCGTGCTTGGCGATCCCCTCCGCCTCATATTTGCCGCCGACCATGAAGCCCGAGATGTTCTGGAGGAACAGGAGCGGCACGCGGCGCTGACACGCCAGTTCGATGAAGTGCGCGCCCTTGACCGCGCTTTCGCTGAACAGCACGCCGTTGTTGGCAAGGATCGCGACCGGCATGCCCCAGATATGCGCGAAACCGCAGACAAGGCTGGAGCCGTATAGCGCCTTGAACTCGTGAAACTCGCTGCCGTCGACCAGCCGCGCGATGACTTCATGGACGTCGTAGGGCGCGCGGACGTCGGTGGGGATGATGCCGTAGAGGTCTTCTGCCGGGTATTTGGGTGGTCGCGGACTCCTCAACCCGTTCGTGCCGAGCGCAGTCGAGGCACCATAGCCCGCGGCCCGTCCCTCGACTTCGCTCGGGACGAACGGAGAGCCAAGGTTCGAGACGATATCGCGCACGATCGTCAGCGCATGCTCGTCATTCTCCGCCAGGTGATCGACCACGCCCGATTTGCGCGCGTGCAGATCGCCGCCGCCCAGATCCTCGGCGCTGATTTCCTCGCCCGTCGCGGCCTTTACCAACGGAGGGCCGGCGAGGAAGATCGTGCCCTGTTCGCGCACGATCACCGTCTCGTCGCTCATCGCGGGGACGTATGCGCCGCCCGCGGTGCAGCTGCCCATCACGCACGCGATCTGCGGAATGCCTTTGGCCGACATATTGGCCTGGTTGAAGAAGATGCGCCCGAAATGATCGCGGTCGGGGAACACCTCGGCCTGGTGCGGCAGGTTGGCGCCGCCCGAATCGACGAGGTAGATGCACGGCAGCCGATTGGCCTCGGCAATCTCCTGCGCGCGCAGATGCTTCTTGACGGTGAGCGGATAATAGGTGCCGCCCTTCACCGTCGCATCGTTGCACAGGATCATGCACTGACGACCCGAAACGCGGCCGATGCCCGCGATCATCCCTGCGCCGGGGATGTCCTCTCCATAAACATCATGCGCCGCCAGCTGGCCAATCTCGAGGAAGGGCGAACCCGGATCGAGGAGCCGTTCGACGCGGTCGCGCGGCAGCAGCTTGCCGCGCGACGTGTGGCGTTCGCGGCTCTTTTCGTTCCCGCCGAGCGCTGCCTTCGCCACATCGGCGCGCAGCCGTTCCGCAAGCGCGCGGTTGTGCGCGGCATTGGCGCGGAACAGGTCGCTCTCGACCGAAATCTTGGTGTCGAGCACCGGGGCGCTCATGCGGCTTCCTCTCTCGTTTCGTCGAGCCTGACTAGCGGGGCGTGTCGCGGTTGGGAAGCTGGCGCGCGCCGCGACGCCGGTGTAATGACGGCGCACAAATATCGGAGGTGCAGGATGAAGCGTCGGATGTTGGCGGCAGGACTTTTGCTGGCAGGTGCAGGAGCGGGAGCCATGGCGCTGGCGGTGCCGGCCAAGCCGCCTGCCAAGACGCCGACGGTGCGGCCTGCCGGTATCGACCTCGCCGGCATCGACCAGACTGTCCGGCCCGGCGACGATTTCGACGGCCATGCCAGCGGACGATGGTACAAGCAGACCGAAATCCCCGCCGACCGCGCGTTCACGGGCATTTTCCTCCAAGTCTTCAACCTGGCCGAGGCGCGCAACCGAGCGATCATCGATGCGGCGCTCGCGGCCAAGGCGCCGGCGGGCAGCGACCAACAGAGGATTGCCGATTTCTATCGCGGCTATGCCGATATCGCGGCGATCGAGGGACGCGGGCTCGCGCCCGTCAGGCCCGAGCTCGACGCGATCGCCGCGCTTCCCGACAAGCGCGCCTTGTCGGCGATGCTCGGTGCCGACCTGCGCGCCGATGTCGACCCGCTCAACGCCACCGATTTCCAGACCCCGAACCTGTTTGGCGTGTTCGTCGCGCAGGGGTTGGAAGCGCCGGGCACCGCCATGCCCTATCTGCTGCAGGGTGGCCTCGGCATGCCCGAGCGCGATTATTATCTGTCGAGCGCGAAGGAGACGGTGGCGGTTCGCGCCGCCTATCGCGATTATGTCGCGCGACTGTTCACGCTCGCGGGCATGAGCGATCCGGCGACGCGCGCCGATCGCGTGCTTGCGCTTGAAACCAAGATCGCCGCTGCGCATCTCGACAATGTCGCCGCGCAGGACGTGCACAAGGCGAACAATCCCTGGAAGCGCGCCGATTTCGACACCAAGGCGCCGGGCATCGACTGGGGGGCCTTTTTCGGCGCCGCACAGCTCGGCACGCGCCAGGACTTCATCGTCTGGATGCCCGACGCGACGACCAAGCTGTCGGCGCTGGTCGCGAGCGAGCCGCTGGCGAGCTGGCAGGACTGGCTGGCATTCCATCATATCGATGCCGTCACCGCGGTCCTGCCCAAGGCGTATGACGCCGCTTCGTTCGACTTTTACGGTCGGGCGCTGTCGGGCACGACGCAGCCGCGCCCGCGCGACAAGCGCGCGATCGCCGCCGTCAACGGCTCGCTCGGCGACGCGGTCGGGCGGATTTATGCCGCGCGCTATTTCCCGGCATCGTCGAAGCGCGATATCCAGAACATGGTCACCAACATCCTGGCGGCCTTCGACAAGCGGGTCGCCGCGCTCGCGTGGATGGCGCCCGCGACCAAGGCCGAGGCGCGGCGCAAGATCGCGACGATGCGGGTGAGTATCGGTTATCCCGAGGTGTGGCGCGACTATGCGGGGATGGAGGTCAAGGCCGACGATCCGGTCGGCAATCTGCAGCGCGCGCGTGCCGCCGAATATCGCTGGCAGCTCGCCAAGCTCGATCATGCGCCGGACAAGGGCGAATGGTGGATGACGCCGCAAACCGTCAACGCGGTCAACCTCCCACTCCAGAACGCGCTCAACTTTCCGGCCGCGATCCTTGAAGCGCCCTTCTACGACCCCAAGCGCGATCCGGCCGCGAATTACGGCGCGATCGGTGCGGTGATCGGGCATGAGATCAGCCACGGCTTCGACAATACCGGCGCCGAATTCGATGCCGAAGGTCGGCTGCGCAACTGGTGGACGACGGAGGACCAGGCGCATTTCAAACAGCAAAGCGCGGCATTGGTCGCGCAATACAGCGCCTATGAGGCATTGCCCGGCCTCCACCTGAACGGGGCACAGACGCTGGGCGAGAATATCGCGGATGTCGCCGGGCTCGCCGCTGCCTATGACGCCTATCACGCATCGTTGAAGGGGAAACCCGCGCCGGTGATCGGCGGGCTGACGGGCGACCAGCGCTTCTTCCTGGCCTTTGCGCAAAGCTGGCGGCTGAAGATGCGCGATCAGGCGTTGCGGGGGCAGGTGGCAACCGACGGCCATTCGCCCGGCCCGTTCCGGGCGCAGACGGTGCGCAATCTCGATGCCTGGTACGCGGCATTCGGCGTCAAGCCGGGCAGCAAGCTGTACCTGCCCCCCGACAAGCGCGTGAAGGTCTGGTAGGCGATTGCGACGCGCCGATCATCCGGTTATGTAGCGATCACTACATAATTGGAGAACGGGGATGACGGCGTTTCGCTTGCTGCTGGTGGTGATGTTCCTGGGCATCACCGCATACACGGTGCCGGTCGGCATCGCCGATGGCTGGAATCTGGTGCCGCTCTTCTTCGGCGCCATTGCCGACCACAACTGGCAGGGGCAGTTCAATCTCGACTTTATGTGCATGCTGGCATTGTCGGGGCTGTGGACGGCTTGGCGCTGCCGGTTTTCGCTTGCCGGGATCGGCCTTGGCGTTGTGGCCTTGTTCATGGGGACGCCGTTCCAGGCGATCCACCTGCTGGTGCTGATGGCGCGCGCCAGGGGCGATATGGTCCGCGTGCTGATCGGGGCGGATCGGGCAGCGCATCCGGCCCGCTAGATTGTTCAGCTCAGTCAAGCACTTGTAAATTTCGGCGCGCGCGCCGGGATGAAAATCCTGCCGATATTCGTTGTCCCACATGAACCGCACCCCCGACTTGGAGGGCGGATCGTTCATGGAGGAAACGATGATCAAGCCGCTCAAGACCCATTTGCTCATCGCCGCTGCGATCGCGACGACCGCGATTGCCGCCAGCGCGAGCGCGACACTGCCGATGCTGTTCGAAGAACAGGTTGCGCATGCCGAGGAAGCGCGGATTCTCCGCGCGCCGATCGACGGCATCCAGAATCATTTCTGGTTCGACTACCGGGTCAATGTCGTCGAGGCACAGAAAGAGCTTGCGAGCGACCTGCGCCACGCCCGCAGCATCCGCAAGCAGCGCCATGCCTGGGACGAATATGGTCAGCAGCTGCGCGGCGAGCGCCGCCATTATATCAGGGAAATGGCGGAGCGCGGCCACCGATATGCGGTGGTGACCGCCGAAGAAGAGTAAGCCGATGTGCGGGGGGCGGCCTTCGCCAGCCCCCCGCTGCCATCGCGAAACGGATTAGCCCGCGCCGATCAGCTCGCGACCGATCAGGAACCGCCGGATTTCGTTCGTCCCGGCGCCGATGTCGTACAGCTTTGCATCGCGCAGGAAGCGTTCGACCGGCCATTCCTTGGTGTACCCCGCGCCGCCGAGCGCCTGAATCGCCTCCAGCGATACCTTTACCGCATTTTCGCTCGCGAGCAGGATCGCGCCTGCCGCATCGAAGCGGGTGGTCTTGCCGGCGTCGCACGCGCGCGCGACCGCATAGACATAGGCCCGCGCGGAATTAAGCGCGACGTACATGTCGGCGACCTTGGCCTGGATCAGCTGGAACTGGCCGATCGACTGGCCGAATTGCTTGCGATCGCGCACATAGGGCAGCACGACGTCCAGACACGCCTGCATGATCCCGAGCGGCCCGGCAGCGAGCACCGCGCGCTCGTAATCCAGCCCCGACATCAGCACGCCGACCCCGCCATTGGTCGGCCCCATCACATTTTCGGCCGGCACCTCGCAATCCTCGAATACCAGTTCGGCGGTGTCCGATCCGCGCATGCCCATCTTGTCGAGCTTCTTCGACACGCTAAAACCCGCCATGCCCTTTTCGATCAGAAAGGCGGTGATGCCGCGCGATCCCGCTTCGGGTTCGGTCTTGGCATAGACGACCAGCGTGTCGGCTTCGGTCGAGTTGGTGATCCAGAATTTGGTGCCGTTCAGGACATAGCGATCATTGCCGCGCAGTTCGGCTTTCAGCTTCATCGATACCACGTCCGAACCGGCACCCGCTTCGGACATCGCGAGTGATCCCACATGTTCGCCCGAAATCAGCTTCGGCAAATACTTTGCCTTCTGCGCATCGTTGCCCCAGCGGCGGATCTGGTTGATGCACAGGTTCGAATGGGCGCCATAGGACAGCCCGATCGACGCCGACGCGCGGCTCACTTCCTCCATCGCGACGCAGTGGTCGAGATAGCCGAGGCCCAGCCCGCCCCATTCCTCCTCTACCGTGATGCCGTGCAGGCCGAGTTCACCCATCGCCGGCCACAACGATCGGTCGAACTTGTTCTCGGCGTCGATCGCGGCGGCCTTGGGCGCGATTTCGGCGGCGGCAAAACGCTGCGTCGTGTCGCGGATCATGTCGGCGGTGTCGCCGAGCGCGAAATCGAGGGCGGTATCCATCGGGGAAAGTCTCTCCACAGGCTTGTTTCACCTGCTACTAGTCACTTCCGATCGTCCTGAGTAGCCGTGGCGCGCTGTCGGTACGGGTCGTCGACAAGCTCGAGCCTCTGTTCGGGGCGACCGGGGCGTAGCGGGGGAAATAGATGGCCAGCCTTTTCAAGATCAAGACGATCCTCCACGACGATGATCGTCCGCCCGAACACCGCATGGCGCGCACGCTCGGCTGGCCGAGCCTGGTCGCGCTCGGCGTCGGGGCGATCGTCGGCACCGGCATCCTGACGCTGATCGGGGTCGGGGCCGACCGCGCGGGGCCTGCGGTACTGCTGAGTTTCGTGGTGGCCGGCATCATCTGTGCCTGCGCAGCGCTGTGCTACGCCGAAATGGCGACGATGATCCCTGCCTCGGGCAGCGCCTATACCTACAGCTATGCGGTGCTCGGCGAGATTTTCGCCTGGGTCGTTGGATGGAGCCTCATCCTCGAATATTCGCTGGTCGTCTCGACGGTCGCAGTGGGATGGTCGGGCTATGCCGTCGGCTTTCTCAAAGGTCTCGGCGTCATCGTCCCCGCCGCACTCGCCAACGGTCCGGCGCTTGGCGGCGTGGTCAACCTGCCGGCGATTGCCATCATCGCGGTGGTTGCCGGGCTGCTGATGCTGGGCACGCGCGAAAGTGCGCGGCTCAACATGGTGCTGGTGATCCTGAAGATCGTCACGCTGGCGCTGTTCGTCGCGGTCGCGCTGCCGCATTTCGACGCGGGCAATTTCGATCCGTTCGCGCCGCATGGCTATGGCAGCGTGGATGGTGCGGACGGGGTCAAATACGGCGTGATGGGGGCCGCCGCGATCATCTTTTTCGCCTTCTACGGATTCGACGCGATCTCGACCGCCGCAGAAGAAGCGAAAAGGCCCGAACGCGATCTGGCGATCGGCATCATCGGGTCGATGGTGGCCTGCACGATTATCTACCTGGTGGTGGCGGCGGTTGCCGTCGGGGCACTGCCCGTCGCGCAGTTCGGCAAGAGCCCGGAACCGCTCGCGCTGATCCTCCGATCGATCGGGCAGGGCCAGGTCGCAACGATCGTCGCGGCGGCGGCAGCGATCGCGCTCCCGACGGTGCTGCTGGCGTTCCTCTATGGCCAGAGCCGGATTTTCCTCGTGATGGCCCGCGACGGCTTTCTGCCGCTGGGCCTGGCGAAGATATCCGCGCGCGGTACCCCGGTGCGGATCACCTTGTTGACCGCGGTGCTGGTGGCGATCGTCGCCGGACTGATGCCGCTCGACGAGATTGCGAGCCTCGCCAATGCGGGCACGCTGATCGCCTTTATCGCCGTGGCGGCCTGTGTCCTGGTGTCGAGGAGACGCGATTCGGACGCTCGGCGACCGTTTCGCACGCCTTTGCCGTGGCTGATCGCGCCTCTGGCGATCCTTGGCTGCATTTATTTGTTCGGCAGCCTTCAGTCCAAGACTCAGATTGCATTCGCGATTTGGAACGCGATCGGGCTCGGCGTCTATTTTCTGAACGTTCTATGGCGGACACGCGCTGGCAGGGCGTGAGGAATTGGGTTACGAAAATATTTCAGGGAGAGCTTAGGGGGAATTAACGTGACAGAGGGCGAGACCTCGCGCCGGGAGCTGATCAAATCGGCACTGGTGAGCGCGACGCTGATCGGCCCCTTCGGGCTTCTCGCCGGTTGCAAGGAGGACGGCGCGACAGGCAGCGGCCTGACCGTCGTGGCCGGAAAGCCGGCAAGTTTCGGTGCCGCCGCGATCGCTGCCGGCAAGGCTGAAATCGATTATTGGCGTGCGGCGGTCGGCCAGATGTTCAAGGTGACGGGGCCGGAGGGTCCGATGTACGCCACCCTCGCCGCCGTCTCGGCACTTGTGGTCCAGGGGGACCGTCCAAAGGGTCTGCGCGCCCAGCCGATGGTGGCGACTTTTACGCTCGATCGCGGATACAAGCCGGTCGGCGATGCGCTCTATTCGCTCGTGAAGGGTCAGGAAAGCGAAACGCCGCTGTTCCTGCAGCGCGCGGGCACGGTCGATGCGCCCACGCTGATCGCCCAGTTCAACTAGGCGCCGCGTTCAGGGCAGAATGCCCTCCCACGCCGCGCTGTGATCGCCGTCGTGATTGTCCATCCCCGGCTTGGTCAGATAGCCGCGGCTGTCGGGCACGTGCGAAAAGATCGCGCGTACGGGCCGTTCGTGCCAGCCGATATTGAATGCGAACCGAACCGGAAAAAACTCCATCGTCGCATAGGGCAGATGGTCGTGGATCCACCACGCAAGCCGCCGCCAGTCGCCGGGGGCGTCGAAGCGATTGACGAAGCCGGGTACCACGATGCACGCGGTAGCACCCATATGCCCGCCCGCGTCGCGCATGTCCCAGATATGATGGGCCGCGTTGCGTTCGTTCGACGCGCAGTTATGCCCCTTGGCATGGCCGAATGCGTTGACCTCGGCCGAGCGATAGGCCGACCGGATCGCGATCCGGCCGAACGCGTCCTGCAGCGGCTCCAGAATATCCTCGCACAGCCGGGTCCCGGCGGCGATGGCGAGCTCGGGGTCGCTCGGCAGGTTGGACAGGCCGTGGATCGCGGCGATGTCCGAATAGAGGAAGTCGCGCATGAAAAAGGTCCGCGACAGCTGGGCCCGGCCCAGCTCGGTCGCCTGCGCGACCGTCATTGGCTTCTTCATCCTCGGCATTGTTGCTGCCCCTGCCATGCCGCAAAGGGAGCGGCATAACCGATTGCGCGCGCAAGAAAAGCCACGCCCGCATCGAATATGTCTCGTTTCGGGAGGCGAAAATCAGCGCATTCGCCGCTTTGCCAGCGAGAAAAGCGTCGCCAGGCCGATCGCCATCCACGCGATATTGAGCACCGTCGATGGCCAGGCATGATGCCAGCCGCTGTTGACGATGAAGCCGGCCGCCCCGGCGACGTTCATCCACTGGAACGTCGCTGACGTGCCCGAGAGCCGCTCGGTCGACACCAGCAGATAGGATGCAAGGATCAGCAGTGCCCCGGCCCAGCCGATGACTTCAATAAGGATGGTCATGCTCAGCCGTTCCAGCTTTTGCCGTCGACCGCGCGGATCTCGACATCGGCATAGGTCTCGGGCGCGAACAGCAGCATGTTGACGCCCATGCGGTCATAGGCCGGGTCGAAGGCGGCCCAGTGGGTGGTCGTCCCGCAATTGGCGCACCAATGCGTGCCGAGCGCGGCCTCGGGCAGGTCGCTCCGGATGTACCGATGCGTCTCGCCGCTCACCTTTACATCCCGCGGCGAGAAATAGCCCCAGATCGCGCGGCGCGTCATGCACAGCGAGCAGTTGCAGTCGTTGATATAGTCCGGCGCGGCGGGGATCGTCACCCGCACCGCGCCGCAGTGGCAGCTGCCGGTCAGACTTTCGGTCACGCCGCCGCCAGGTTCCTCAGCACATAATGCAGGATGCCGCCGTTGAGGAAATACTCCAGCTCGTTGATCGTATCGATCCGGCAGAGCGCCTGGAAGGTACCGGTCGTCCCGTCGGCGCGGGTCACGGTGACCTCGACGGTCTGGCGCGGCTTCAGGTCGGCGACGCCGGTGATCGTGAAAGTCTCGGAGCCGTCCAAGCCAAGTGTCTTGCGATCGGTGCCTTCGGCGAACTGGAGCGGCAGCACGCCCATGCCGACCAGGTTCGACCGGTGAATGCGTTCGAAGCTTTCGACGATTACCGCGCGGACGCCGAGCAGATTGGTGCCCTTCGCCGCCCAGTCGCGTGACGATCCGGTGCCATATTCCTTGCCGCCGATCACGACGAGCGGCGTGCCGTCCGCCTTGTAGCGCATCGCCGCGTCATAGATCGGCATGACTTCGCCGGTCGGCACATATTTGGTCACGCCGCCTTCGATGCCGGGCGTCATCTCGTTCTTGATGCGGATATTGGCGAAGGTGCCGCGCATCATCACGTCGTGGTTGCCGCGCCGCGCGCCATAGCTGTTGAAATCGGCTTTCGAGACCTGATGCTCCTGCAGAAACTTGCCTGCCGGGCTGTCCGCCTTGATCGAGCCTGCGGGCGAAATGTGATCGGTGGTGATCGAGTCTGCAAACTGTGCGAGCGGGCGCGCGTCGATGATGTCCATCACCGGCGCGGGCGTCATTGTCATGCCCTCGAAATAGGGCGGGTTGGCGATGTAGGTGGACCCTGCGCGCCACGTGTAGGTGTCCGACCCCGTCACATCGATCGCCTGCCATTTGGCGTCGCCCGAAAAGACATGGGCGTAGCGCGACTGGAACATGTCGCGGTCGATGTTCGCGTCCATGACCGAGCGGACCTCGGCATTGGTCGGCCAGATGTCCTTCAGGTACACGTCCTGCCCGTCGCTGCCCTGGCCGATCGGCGTTTCGACGAAATCGGTCGTCACGCTGCCTTTGAGCGCATAGGCGACGACGAGCGGCGGCGACGCGAGAAAGTTCGCGCGCACATCGGGCGACACACGGCCTTCGAAGTTGCGGTTGCCCGACAGTACCGAGGCGGCGACGATGTCGTTGTCGTTGATCGCCGAGGAGATGGCGGGGGCGAGCGGCCCCGAATTGCCGATGCAGGTAGTGCAACCATAGCCGACCAGGTTGAAGCCGACCGCGTTCAGATCCTCGGTCAGGCCCGCCTTGTCGAGATAATCGGTCACCACCTGCGATCCGGGGGCGAGCGACGTCTTGACCCAGGGCTTGGGCTTCAGCCCCAGCGCATTGGCCTTGCGGGCGACGAGGCCCGCGGCGACCAGCACCGAGGGGTTGGAGGTGTTGGTACAGCTGGTGATCGCGGCGATGACGACGTCGCCGTCGCCGATGTCGTGATCCTTGCCCGCGACCGCGACGCGCTTCGGCTCGGCATGCTTGTAGACGCCGGCCAGATCGTCGTTGAAGACGTTGTCGACCTGGGTCAGGATCACCTTGTCCTGCGGGCGCTTGGGGCCGGCGAGCGACGGGACGACGCTCCCCATGTCGAGCTCGAGCGTGTCGGTGAAGACGGGATCGGGCGCATCGGCCAGCCGCCACATGCCCTGCGCCCGCGCATAGGCCTCGGTCAGCGCGAGCTGTTCGTCGCTGCGGCCGGTCAGGCGCATATAATCGATCGTCTTTTCATCGATCGGGAAGAAACCGCAGGTCGCGCCATATTCGGGCGCCATGTTGGCGATCGTCGCGCGGTCGGCGAGGCTCAGCGCGTCGAGGCCGGGGCCGTAAAACTCCACGAAGCGGCCAACGACGCCCTTGGCGCGCAGCATCTGGGTCACGGTCAGCACCAGATCGGTCGCCGTGATCCCTTCGGCGAGATTGCCGGTGAGCTTGAAGCCGACGACTTCGGGGATCAGCATCGATACCGGCTGGCCGAGCATCGCCGCTTCCGCCTCGATTCCGCCGACGCCCCAGCCGAGCACGCCGAGGCCATTGACCATCGTCGTGTGGCTGTCGGTGCCGACGCAGGTGTCGGGATAGGCGATCATGTCGCCGCCATTCGCGGACGACCACACCGCCTGCGCGATATTTTCAAGATTGACCTGATGGCAGATGCCGGTGCCGGGCGGCACGACCTTGAAATTGTCGAGCGCCTTCGATCCCCATTTCAGGAATTCATAGCGTTCGTTGTTGCGTTGGTATTCCAGCTCGACATTGTCCTCGAACGCCTGCGGCGTGCCGAATTCGTCAACCATCACCGAGTGATCGATGACGAGATGGACGGGTACGAGCGGATTGATCTTCTGCGCGTTGCCGCCCAGCCGGGTGATCGCGTCGCGCATTGCCGCCAGATCGACGACGCAGGGCACACCGGTGAAATCCTGCATCAGCACCCGCGCCGGGCGATACTGGATCTCGCGATCGGGGCTGTTCGGGTTCTTCTGCCAGTCGATGATCGCCTGGATGTCGTCGACATTGACGGTCTTGTCGTCTTCGAAGCGCAGCAGATTTTCGAGCAGCACTTTCATCGAAAAGGGCAGGCGGCTGATATCGCCGAGCTTGGCCGCCGCCTTGGACAGGCTGAAATAGCTGTAGGTCTTGCCGCCCGCGACCAGCGTGTCGCGCGTCCCGAGGCTGTCCTGTCCGATGGCCGTCATAGCATGTCCCTTCCTTGTGAGCCCGGATGCGGCGGGGAGGCGGCAGAGAGCCGCACGCGCGCGGGCGTCGTTCGCGAGCGCCTTAGCAAGCGCGTTCGCGGTGGGGAAGGGCCGCGCTTTCCCCGATGCGTGCCGGAATGAAAGTATCGCCGGAGCGCGATTGCGACGGCGCTACAAAAAGGCGGCGCGGCTGTCGTCGCGATGACGGGCGAGATAGGTCAGGAACGGGGTGCCGCCGGTGCCGGTCTCGCCGTCGATCCCGGCCGTGGCCGCCTGCGCGCTGATATAGATCGCGGCGAGGCGCAGATGCGCGGTGCGGAACTGCGCCAGCTGAGACAGGCAGCCATTATAAGCGTCGCGTAGCGCCGGGCGACGGCCGGCGACGTCGCGCACGCGGCTGGTCCGCAGATCGTCGATGAACGCGCGGTGGCGCGGCGGGCGATAGCCGTGGATTTCGTCGAGAAAGGCGCTCAGTGCGCTGGCGCCGTGCGGAACGCCCAGCGCGGCGTCGATCGCCGGCACGATGCTGCTCTGCGATCCGGTCTGGCCGCGCAACGCGACCGGCTTGCCGCCAAAGGCCGCGACGCCTTCGTAGATCAGCCCGGCGCCCGGCCATCCGAACATATAGGGGCGCACGCGGTGGAAATAGACGTGCGGATCGCACGCCGTCGCCATCGGATCGAGCCCGGCGTTGATTGCCGCCAATGCGCTTTCCAGTCGGCCGAGCAGCTGTTCCACCTGCGCATCGTCGTCCCGATCGGCGGCATTGACCAGATCGACGGCGATCGCGATCGCCGCACCCGCGATTGCCTCGATCGCGACATGGACCAGAATGAACCCGCTTTCGTCGCGCCCGCCCGCGAAATGCTGGTCGATCGCCAGGTTGCCGAGCGCGATCGGCCCCGCCTTGTCGAGCCGGAACCAGTTATCGAGGACATAATGCTGATAGGTCATGATCGGCTTGAGGCCGAGCCGATCCGCCAGCGTGACCAGCGGCACCGCGAGATTGGCGGGCAGCGTGTCGACCGGCGTCGGCTCGCCCCACACCCATGCCTGTGCCAGAAAGCCGTAACGCAACAGCGCGACGCCGACCGCGGCCTCATCGGCCTGCGCCGCGAAGGACGCTATGTCGATCGGCGGCAGCTGCGCGAGCCAGTGCCGCACGCGACCGCTCGCGACATAATCGGGCAGCATCGCGGCCGCCTCCACAGCGGCGTCGAGATCGGACGGCAGGGCGATCGTGTCGATCTCGCGCGGCGACAGAAAGCCATGCTGCGGGGACAGGCCGTAATGGTGGAGCGGCTGCATCGCCCAGCGTCTAGGCGCTCAGCCGAACGGCAGCAACGCCTCGTAATCGGCGCCCGGGGTTGCGCCCGAAGGACACACGCCGTGGCGAAGCAGAAACGCATGTCGGACAATTTCGCCCTGCTGCTCGATGCCATAGCGCGTGAACGGGCGGCCGGGTTCGATGGTGTAGCCATAACGGCAGAAGGGATGGCGCCGGAGCGGCAGGAACAAGCCGTTCTGATGCTGCCACACATGCACCAATTCGTGGATCAGCAGCCCTTGAGCCGATAGCGGTTCGCCCGAGAAATCGTCGCTGTAACGCGTGCCGAGTGGGTGGAAATGAATGTTGCCAAGCGGCGCCATGACGGTGTCGCGCGGCTGGAAAAACGCCCATTTCCGCCGCACGATACGCGGCTGGCCGTAATCGATCGCATTGCCGAAAACCGCAAAGGCGATCGCGACTTCGCCGGATGTCAGCGGGCGTTCGCTCAAGAAGCTGGCGCGGGGTCGCCCGCCGCAATCGCCGGCGCCTGAACGGTGATCCGGGCATTGTTCGAGAAGGTGAACAGCAGCTTCATGGTCGACCCCGGTTTCACCCGCTGGTTGATGTCGAACAGCATCACGTGCTTGCCGCCCGGTGCGAAGACCAGTTCGGCGCGCGCGGGAACGGGCACGTCGCGGATCGGCGCCATCGAGGACATCACGCCGCTCGTCATGCTTTCGTGCAGCTCGCTGCGGATCACCACCGGCGAGGTGACGCTGATCAGCTTCGTCGCCTCGGTCGCGCCGTGGACGGTGAAATAGGCGACGCCGGGACGGCCCGCGACGGCGGGCAGGCGGACATAGGCACCGTCGACCGTCAGCTCGGGCGGCTGGGTGCAGCCGGCCAGCGCTGCGGCGGCGGCGGGGATCAGAAGAGCGGGCAAGCGCATCGTTGGGGTTTTCCGCAAAGGAGGAATTTGACTGTGCCATTCTAGAAACCGCGCAATCTTGCGGCAAGCAAAAGCCCCCCTATATCGCGGACATTGGCATGGGGTTGGCGACATGCGGCCCTGTGACGGGGTTAACATTCATCTTTTGACGGGGGCCTACGGAGGACCATGGGTAAAGTAATCGGTATCGATCTGGGTACGACCAATTCGTGCGTTGCGGTGATGGAAGGCGGCAAGCCCAAGGTTATCGAGAATGCGGAAGGCGCGCGCACCACGCCGTCGATCGTGGCTTTTGCCAAGGACGGCGAGCGGCTGATCGGCCAGCCGGCCAAGCGCCAGGCGGTGACCAATCCCGACAATACCGTGTTCGCGGTGAAGCGCCTGATCGGCCGTCGCTTCGACGATCCGATCACCAAGAAGGACACCGAGCTGGTGCCCTATCACATCGTGCGCGGCACCAATGGCGATGCCTGGGTGCAGGCCGGCGGCAAGGATTACAGCCCGGCCCAGATTTCGGCCTTCACGCTCCAGAAGATGAAGGAAACCGCCGAGAGCTATCTTGGCGAAACTGTGACGCAGGCGGTGATCACCGTTCCTGCCTATTTCAACGACGCCCAGCGTCAGGCGACCAAGGATGCCGGCCAGATCGCCGGCCTTGAGGTGCTGCGCATCATCAACGAGCCGACCGCGGCGGCGCTTGCCTATGGCCTTGAAAAGCAGGACGGCAAGACGATCGCGGTCTATGACCTTGGCGGCGGCACGTTCGACATCTCGATCCTCGAGATCGGCGACGGCGTGTTCGAGGTGAAGGCTACCAATGGCGACACCTTCCTGGGCGGCGAGGATTTCGACAACAAGCTGGTCGAATATCTGGCCGAACAGTTCAAGAAGAAGGAGGGCATGGACCTCCGCACCGACAAGCTGGCGCTGCAGCGGCTGAAGGAAGCTGCCGAAAAGGCCAAGATCGAGCTCTCGTCGACCGCGACGACCGAGGTCAATCTGCCCTTCATCACCGCGCGCATGGAAGGCGGCGCGACGACGCCGCTGCATCTGGTCGAGACGGTCACCCGCGCCGACCTTGAGCGGCTGGTCGATTCGCTCATCGAACGTTCGATGGAACCGGTGAAGAAGGCGCTGGCAGACGCCGGACTGAAGGCGTCGGCGATCGACGAGGTCGTGCTCGTCGGCGGCATGACCCGCATGCCCAAGGTGCGCGACGCGGTGAAGGCATTCTTCGGCAAGGAACCACATACCGGCGTCAATCCCGATGAAGTCGTTGCGATGGGCGCGGCGATTCAGGCGGGCGTGCTGCAGGGCGACGTGAAGGACGTGCTGCTGCTCGACGTGACGCCGCTGTCGCTCGGCATCGAGACGCTGGGCGGCGTGTTCACGCGCATGATCGATCGCAACACGACGATCCCGACCAAGAAGTCGCAGACCTATTCGACCGCCGACGACAATCAGCAGGCGGTCACGATCCGCGTGTTCCAGGGCGAGCGCGAAATGGCGGCGGACAACAAGCTGCTCGGCCAGTTCGACCTGGTCGGCATTCCGCCCGCGCCGCGCGGCGTGCCGCAGATCGAGGTGACGTTCGACATCGATGCGAACGGCATCGTCAACGTCTCGGCGAAGGACAAGGGTACCGGCAAGGAACAGCAGATCCGCATCCAGGCATCGGGCGGTCTGTCCGACGCTGATATCGAGCAGATGGTGCGCGATGCCGAACAGTTCGCCGAAGAAGACAAGAAGCGGCGCGATGCGGCCGAGGCGAAGAACACGATCGAAAGCCTGATCCATCAGACCGAGCGCCAGCTCGCCGAACATGGCGACAAGATCGATTCGACGCTGAAGGGCGAGATTGAAGCGGCGGTGATCGACGCCAAGGCTGCGGTCGAGACCGGCGATGCGGAGGCGATGAAGACCAAGTCGGGCGAATTGCAGCAGGTTGCGATGAAGCTTGGCCAGGCGATCTACGAAAAGCAGGCCCAGGCAGATGCCCAGGCGGCAAACGGGCCTGCCGCCGATGCCGCGTCCGAAGCGCCGAAGGAGGATGTGGTCGACGCCGAATTCTCCGAAGTCGACGAGACCAAGGGCTGATCGAACATGGCCGGCGCGTCCCCGCGCGCCGGCCATTTTGCGGGTGGGTGCGCCATGGCCGACGACATGATTCCGGAAGATGTCGCCTCCGGGCTCGGCACCGGATCGGCGCGGGCGGCCTTTGACGCGCTCGCACCGGCGCATCGCCGCGAATATCTGACCTGGATCAACGAAGCCAAGCGCGCCGAAACGCGCGCGCGCCGGATCGCGCAAACCGCCGAACGCCTCGGCGGTGCCAAGGATCATTGATGACCACGCAAGTCGACTATTACGAACTGCTCGAATGCGAGCGCGGCGCGGACGATGCGACGCTCAAATCCTCGTATCGCAAGCTCGCGATGCGCTGGCATCCTGATCGCAATCCTGGCGACGACGTGGCCGAAGCCAAGTTCAAGGCGATCAACGAAGCCTATGACTGTCTGAAAGACCCGCAGAAGCGCGCGGCCTATGACCGGTTCGGCCACGCCGCGTTCCAGCAGGGCGGCGGCGCAGGCCCGCAGGATTTCAGCGGCTTCAGCGATATCTTCGAGAATATCTTCGGCGAATTCATGGGCGGGCGCGGCGGCGGGCGTCCGTCCGCGCAGCGGGGTGCCGATCTGCGTTACGACATGGAGATCACGCTCGAGGATGCCTTTCATGGCCTCGCGCGCGAGATCACCGTCGACGTGTCCGGGGCGTGCGACCCCTGCGGCGGCTCGGGCGCGCGGCCCGGCACCGGCGCGCAAGGCTGCAAAACCTGTGGCGGCATCGGCAAGGTCCGGGCGCAACAGGGCTTTTTCGTCGTCGAGCGAACCTGCCCCACTTGTCATGGCATGGGGCAGGTGATTGCTGATCCTTGCCCCAATTGCCGCGGCGAGGGGCGCGTCGACAAGACCAAGACGCTCACCGTGAACATCCCGCCCGGGGTCGACGAAGGCACGCGTGTGCGCCTGACCGGTGAAGGCGAGGCGGGGATGCGCGGCGCCCCGCCCGGCGACCTTTATATTTTCCTCCACATCGCCCGGCATTCGATTTTCGAGCGCGAGGGGACGACGCTTTATGCGCGCACGCCGATCAGCTTCACGACCGCGTCGCTTGGCGGAACGGTGACGATCCCGGGCTTTGACGGCGAGCGCCACGAGATACGGATCGCGCCCGGCATGCAGTCGGGCCGCGAGCTGCGGCAGCGCGGCGCCGGCATGCCCGTGCTGCAGGGTCGTGGCCGCGGCGACCTGGTCGTCCGGATCGAAGTCGAGACGCCGACGAGACTGACCGCGAAGCAGCGAGAACTTCTCGAAGCGTTTCGCGCGACCGAGACAGGGCACGAATGTCCGCAGACCAGCGGCTTCTTCCAGAAGGTGAAATCGGCGCTGGGCGGCTGATGCGGGGCCGAGGCGCTCACGCGCAACCCGCCCCTTGCGTTCAGGAAGGGGCGGACCGGCGAGTGGACTAGAGGGTGAAGACCCCTGCCACCAGCACAAGCGCCGCAAGGGTCAGCGAAAGGCTGCCCACGGCATCGACATAGCGCATGATGGTTCTCCATAACCGGATTGTTCCGGCACCGCATCATTTGTGTTTTATTGCGCCGGTTTGCAATTTTGTTACGCGAAATCGCACATGCGTTTGGTGCAACGGCATTGTTGTGTTCGTTAACCAGTATTCTTGAGCCAAAATCAGACTGTTTCGCGCAAGTTCCGACCCTTGGGGTTCGAGTGCTACGGGGAAGATCTGGTGGATTTCAGCAATCGAGACGACCGAAACGACGATTCGCTGGTCGCAGGCGACTGGCGGCGTCCCGGCACGGGGGGAGCGCCTTCGCCGCTGCGTCCGGCGCAGCGCAGCGGGATCGGCCCGGCCACCCTGCACTTGGGCGCGCGCCGCGCATCGCTTGCGCAGGAACGCAGCCGTGCCCGCGAAATCGTATCGGTCGCAAAGGAACGCATCTTCTCTACGTTCGACGACGTCCGCTTCGGTCGCAAGATCAACGTCGAGACGCTTTGGCCGCTGGTCAGCAGCATCACGGCGTCCGTCGAGCGGCATTCGGGCGCGATCATGGGGGTGACCCGGATCAAGGAACGCCACGAATACACGTACATGCATTCGGTCGCGGTTTGCGGGCTGATGATCAACCTGGCCCGGCACATGAAGCTCGACCCGACGCTGCATCATGCAATCGGCATGGCGGGCCTGCTCCACGATATCGGGAAGGCCCGTGTACCGCCGAGCCTGCTCGACAAGCCCGGCGCGCTCACGCCCGACGAAATGGCGGTGATGCACAAGCATTGCGAATTCGGGCACGACATGCTGGTCAACAATGACGAGAAGCTGCCCGACATCGTCCTCGACGTGGTACTGCACCATCATGAAAGACTCGACGGGTCGGGCTATCCCGACGCGAAAGCGGGCAGCAACGTGTCGCAATATGCGCGCATGACGGCGATATGCGATACCTATGACGCCTTGACCTCCGATCGCCCCTACAAGGAAGCATGGTCGCCGGCCGAAGCGATCGAATGGATGGTCGAACAGACCAACCTGCTGGATCAGGAAATTCTCAGCGTCTTTTCGGGGATGATCGGGATTTTTCCGGTTGGCTCGATGGTCCGGCTGCAAAGCAATCGCCTCGCGGTCGTCCTCGACGATCCCGAGGCCGATCCCGCGACACCGCCGGTTTGCCCCTTTTTCTGCATCATGACCAAGCAGTCCCTGCCATGGCGCGTCTCGCCGCCCGGCGTGGATCCGATCATCGGCGTCGAATCGCCCGCGCGCTGGCGGTTGGCGAACTGGCCGGACATGCGCAAGGGGATCCTCGCACAGTTTCCGGGCGGGGTCTGATCTGTCGGCGGCCGCGCCGCAGCGTCAGGCGTCGGGCCCGAACACCCGGTCGAAAATCGCATCGATGTACCGATAATGGTAGCCGAGATCGAATTTCTCATCGATCTCGCTTTCGCTAAGCGCCGCCGTCACTTCCGGATCGGCGTGCAGCAGATCGCGTAGCGACAGCGCGCCGTCCGACTCCCATACCTTCATCGCATTGCGCTGGACGATCGCGTAGCTGGCCTCGCGGCTCAGCCCTGCCTGCGTGAGCGCGAGCAGCACCCGCTGCGAATGGACAAGGCCACCCATCCGGTCGAGGTTGCGTTGCATCCGCGCGGGATAGACGAGCAGCTTGTCGATCACGCCGGTCAATCGCGCGAGCGCGAAGTCGAGCGTGATCGTCGCATCGGGCCCGACATAGCGTTCGACCGACGAATGGCTGATGTCGCGTTCATGCCACAGCGCGACATTTTCGAGCGCCGGTGTCACGTAACCGCGCACCATCCGGGCAAGCCCGGTCAGGTTTTCGGTCAGGACCGGATTGCGCTTGTGCGGCATGGCCGACGAGCCCTTTTGCCCGGGCGAGAAATATTCCTCGGCCTCAAGCACTTCGGTACGCTGTAGATGGCGAATTTCGACGGCGAGCCGCTCGATCGACGATGCGATCACGCCAAGTGTCGCAAAGAACATCGCGTGCCGGTCGCGCGGGATGACCTGAGTCGATATCGGCTCGACGGCCAGGCCGAGCTTGGCAGCGACATGTGCTTCCACGCGCGGATCGATATTGGCGAATGTGCCGACCGCGCCCGAAATCGCGCAGGTGGCGATGTCGGCGCGCGCCGCCACCAGTCGATCGCGGTTGCGCGCGAATTCGGCATGCGCCTGCGCAAGCTTCAACCCGAAGGTAACCGGCTCGGCATGGATGCCGTGGCTGCGACCAATGGTCGGCGTCAGCCTGTGCTCGACCGCGCGGCGCTTGAGCACGGTGAGCAAGGCGTCGATGTCCGCGATCAGCAGATCGGCGGCGCGGGCGAGCTGGACCGCGAGGCAGGTGTCGAGCATGTCGGACGAGGTCATGCCCTGGTGCATGAAACGCGCCTCGTCGCCGACCTGCTCCGCAACCCAGGTAAGGAAAGCGATGACGTCGTGCTTGGTCACGGCCTCAATCGCGTCGATGGCGGCGACGTCGATCACGGGCCTGGTTTCCCACCAGCGCCACAGCGCGGTCGCCGCCGATTGCGGCACCACGCCGAGCTGGGCGAGCGCATCGGTCGCATGGGCCTCGATCTCGAACCATATCGCGAAGCGTGCTTCGGGCGACCAGATCGCCGTCATTTCGGCGCGGGCATAACGGGGGACCATGGGGCAGTTCCTTGGGTTCGGCGATCGGCTTGTCGCAGACTTGGCGCGGAGTCGGGATGGCCCGTCCCCTAGCAAAGACGAACTGCACCGGCAAAACCTGGTGCAAGGGCGACCAAAAATGCTTTCAGTCGTTGGCTTTGGTGGAAGGTTGCCTTGAAGGCAGCGCTTCCTGAACCGTCGCTATCAAGTGATTGGAGAGAAACGATGATCAGATACGCAATTCTTGCGGGGGCCATGCTGGCTGCCGCTCCCGCCATGGCGCAGGACGCGCCCGCTGCGCCGCAACAGGCCAACCCCGCGCCGACGACGCCTGCACCGGCGCCTGAACCGGCCATGCCTGCGCCAGCAGATCAGGCGGCCCCGGTCGCGCAGCCGGCACCGGCGGCACCGCAATCGACCGCCGACAAGGTGGCCCAAGTCGTCGAGGCGCAGTTCCCGAATTATGATGCCGACGCGAACGGGTCGCTCAACAAGGCCGAGTTCGGCACCTGGATGGCGTCGCTTCGCGCCAACGATCCGGCCGCCAAGCCGGGGAGCGCCGAGCTGAAGAAATGGACGGAGCAAGCGTTCGCGCAGACCGACACCGACAAGAGCAAGTCGGTGACCAAGGCCGAGCTCGAAGCGTTTCTCGTGAAGGGCCAGGGTTGATCGGCCATTAGCAGATAGGGACGGGGCCGGTCGTGATCGACCGGTCCTTTTTTGTCGAGGGGATCAGATCAGTCCCTGCGCGCGCAGGCTCACATGCCCCTGCGCACCCACGATGATATGGTCGTGGACGGCGATCCCCGGCGCTTTCAAGGCCGCAGCGATCGCGCGCGTCAGTTCGATATCGGCTCGGCTCGGCGACGGATCGCCGCCCGGGTGATTGTGCACGATGATGATCGCGGCCGAGCCTAGGTCCATCGCGCGTTTCAGCACCTGGCGAACATGGACCGCCGCCTCGTCGATCGTCCCCTCGGCGATCAATTCGTCGCGGATCAGCATGTTGCGGGTGTTGAGGTGAAGGATGCGCACCCGCTCGACCGCATAATGGGCCATGTCGGCGCGCAGATAATCGAGCAGTGCCTGCCAGTTGGCGAGCACGGGGCGCGCGGCGACATCCTCGCGCAGCATCCGCAGCGCCGCCGCCTGGACGATCTTGATCGCCGCGACGCTTGTCTCCCCCATGCCCTTCACCCGCATCAGATCGTCCGGGGGTGCCGCCATCAGCCCGCCGATCCCGCCGAATTCGGCCAGCAGCGCCTTGGCGAGCGGCTTGGTGTCGCGGCGTGGGATGGCGAGCGCGAGCAGATATTCGACAAGCTCGTAATCATGCATCCCGTCACCGCCATGCGTCACCAGCCGCTGGCGCAGCCGGGCGCGATGGCCGTGATGGCCGGGGGCCGGATCGTCAGCCCCGTTCCGATCGGCGGGAACACTCATGCCTGTCGGGAATTAAGACGTGTTGGGCAGGGTGGCAATTGCGCGCTGGCCGGGGTGGCCTATGCTGGCAGTGCCTAATTGGGCTGGGAGCGCGCGTGACTGAAACGACCGGGGAGGAAGAGCGCCGGGACCGTGTGGCACGCCGCCGAATGCGGTGGATCGCCGCGCCGTTGACCGCGATAGCCGTCATTGGCGCCGGAATCTGGATCGAGCGCCGACCGATCGCGACCGGCTTCGTCGATCGCGAACTTGCCCGGCGCGGTGTGCCTGCGCGATATACGATCGCCGATCTGGGCTTTCGTACCCAGCGCCTGACCAATGTCGTGATCGGCGATCCAACGCGGCCCGATCTGGTCGCTGACTGGGTCGAACTGACCACCGATGTAAGCCTTTCGGGTGCACGGGTATCGGCGATCCGCGCAGGCCAAGTGCGGCTGCGCGGGCGCGTCATCGACGGCAAGCTCGCGCTCGGCGCGATCGACCGTCTGCTGCCTCCCGATCAGGGCAAGCCGTTCGCGCTGCCGAGTCTTTGGCTCGATGTCGCCGATGCCCGGCTCCGCCTCGACACGCCGATCGGCGTCGTCGGCGCCAAGCTGACCGGGCAGGGGCAGCTGACCAATGGCTTTGCGGGTGCGCTGGCGCTCGTCGGGGAGCGGTTCGATAGCGGCGCCTGCCACGCCGAGCGGGTCGCGGCGGCGCTTCAACTGCGCATCACCGATCGCCAACCGATTTTGAAGGGACCGTTGCGCGCGGCCGGGGTCGAGTGCGAAACGGTGGCGGCCTCGAACGTCGCCGCCGATGTCGACCTGCGGCTCGATGCCCGGCTCGACCGGTGGCGCGGGCGCGCGGGCGTCATGCTTGCAACGCTGCGTAGCGCGCCGGGCCAGGTGTCGGCAGTCACCGGCACGGTCGATTTCGACGGTGGGCTTCGGCGCACCGCCGGGTCGGTCGATCTGGTGTCCGGCGCGATCGATTCGCCCCGTGCGCGTGCGAGCTCGCTCGGCCTGAGTGGGCGGTACCATATCGGTCGTGACGGCGCCGGTTTCGACGGGCAGGCGTCGGTCCAGCAGGCGTCGCTCGGGCCAGCATGGCGCGCGGCGATCGACCGGATCGGCAGCACGGGCGCGGGAACGCCGGTCGGCCCGCTGATGGCGAAGATCGGGCAGGCGGGCGGCGCGGCCGCGCGTTCCTTCGGCGGATCGGCCGACCTTCGCGTGGCGCCGGGGCCCAATGGTTATGAAGTGACGCTCGGGCGCGCCGATATCATGAGCCGCAGCGGCGCGCATGCGACGTTGAGCGGCGGGCAGGGGATCAGCGTGGACGCGCGCGGCATGCGCGTCGACGGCCTGCTCGCGCTGACCGGCGGCGGGCTGCCCGAAGCGGCGCTCCAGCTGCGGCAGTCAAGTGCCGGCGCACCGATCCGCGGCAGCGGCTTCGTGCGACCCTATGCGGCGGGCGGCGCGCAACTTGCGCTGGGTGATCTGGACTTCACCGCCGCCCGCGGCGCGACCCGGATCACGACTCGCGCTGTGCTGAGCGGTCCGGTCGCGGACGGGCGGATCGAGCGCGCCGCAGCGCCGATCGCCGCTTATTGGAACGGCCAGAGCCTGCGCCTCAATCCCGGCTGCACGCCGCTCACGTTCGAACGGCTGCGGGTCGCCAGCCTCGCGCTCGGCGAGACGCGGGTGCGGGTTTGTGCGGAAGGGGACACGCTGCTCCGCGTCGACGGTAACCGGCTTTCGGGCGCGGCACGGCTGAGCGAGCATCGTTTCGTCGGCAAACTGGGCGATACGCCGTTCACGCTGGCGATCCAGTCGGCGCGCTATGGCTTTTTGGACAATCGCTTTGGTGCAAACGGGGTCGCCGCGCGGCTGGGCGACGGTGATCACATCACCCGCCTCGATCTGGCGACGCTGGACGGTCGGATTGCCAAAGGCGGCGCGGTCGGTGCCTTTGCCGGCGCCGATGGGCGGATCGCGCAGGTGCCCCTGCTGCTCAGCGACGGTCGCGGCGACTGGCGGTTCGATGGCGACAAGCTGACGCTCGGCGGCGCGCTGATGGTGGCCGATGCCGATCCCGAGCCCCGCTTTTATCCGCTGTCGAGCCGCGACGTCGCGCTGACGCTTGCCGATAATCGCATCGTCGCGACCGGCACGCTGACGCCGCCCGCCAGCGACCTGATCGTCGCCAAGGCCGCGATCGCGCATGATCTGGGTCGCGGTGTCGGCAGCGCCGATCTGGCCGTGCCGGGCATCGCCTTTTCCGAAGCGTTCCAGCCCAACAAGCTGACCCGGTTCACCTATGGCGTCATCGCCGGGGTCCAGGGCTTGGTGAGCGGCGACGGGCGTATCGACTGGAATCCCAAGGCGGTGACCAGCAGCGGCACGTTCCGCACGGCGGGGGCCAATCTGGAGGCGGCCTTCGGCCCGATAGAGGGGCTGACGAGCGAGATCCATTTCACGGACCTGCTCAATCTCGTGAGTGCGCCCGGGCAGGAGGTCGCGCTGGCCCGCGTCAATCCGGGCGTCGCGGTCGAAGGCGGCGTCATCCGGTATCAGACGCTCGCCGACCAGCGCGTGCGGATCGAGGGTGGGCGCTGGCCCTTCGCGGGCGGCATGCTGATCCTCGACCCGGCCGAGCTCGATCTCGCCACCGACCGCGAAAGGCGGCTGACCTTCCGGCTGGAAGGGGTCGATGCCGCACAGTTCCTCCAGCAGCTCGATTTCAAGAATCTGAACGCCACCGGCACGTTTGACGGGGTACTGCCGATGATCTTCGACGCCAAGGGCGGTCGGATCGAAGGCGGCGAGCTCAATGTCCGGCCCGGCGGCGGGACCATCGCCTATGTCGGCGAAGTCAGTCAGGAAAATCTCGGTTTCTGGGGCAATACGGCGTTCCAGGCGCTCAAATCGCTGCGCTACCGCAACCTGACGATCGCGATGAACGGATCGCTTGCGGGCGAGATGATCACCGAGGTGCGATTCGCCGGGCTCAGCCAGGGCGATGGGGCCAAGCGCAATTTCCTGGTCCGCCGCCTTCAGCAACTGCCCTTCGTGTTCAACGTGCGCATCAAGGCGCCGTTCCGGCAGCTGTTCGACCTTGCCGACCCGGGCGGTTATGCCAAACGGGTCTTGTCACAGAGCATCGTTGCGCCGAACACGGGTTCGACCGTCGGCGCGACACCCGTTCAGCCGCGCGCAAGCGAGACTGTGCCAGAGGGAGAGCCGAAATGAAGCGATGGTATGTCGGGATGATGATGGCCGGGTTGGGCACAGGATTGGGCGGCTGCGTCAATGTGACGGCGCCCGACAAGCCGATCGTCATCAATCTCAACATCAATGTGACGGCGCAGGTCGTGCTGAAGCTTGATGGCGAAGCGAAGAAGGTCATCGAACAGAATCCGGGAATTTTTTAACATGAAGAAGATCCTGATTTCCGCCCTTGCCGTCGCGTCCGTCGCCTTGCTGACCGGCGGTCCGATTGCTGCCGCGGCTGCCCCGGCGGGTGACTGGAAGGCGGCGCGTGCCGCTGGCCTGATCGGCGAACAGGCCGACGGCTATCTGGGCATTGTCGGCACGCCGACGCCCGAACTGCGCGCGATGGTCAACGACGTGAACATCCAGCGAAAGTCGGTCTACACCCGGCAAAGCGCCGCCAACGACACGACGGTGGAGGCTTTCGCGCTGACAGCGGGGTGCAATCTGATCCTGAATTCGCCCGCCGGTAGCAAATATCAGGCGCCCGATGGAAGCTGGAAGACGCGCACGGCGGCACCCCCGGAACGCGACTCACGCTGCATCTGATCGACGGGCGCGACCGGGGCTTAGGCTGTACAGCCACGCCCCCGGTCGCGTCGCGGTTGACTTGACAGATTGGGCTTTCTAAACGGGCGCCGCAACGCGGGGCTCGTGCTTCCGCGTCGCTCAACCGTCGCCCGCACCGATGCGCGGCGGCGTTTCTTTATCAGGATGGGCTGTGAGCTTCGCGTTGGCCGATAATCGCCACAACGGACATGATGATCTCGACGCCCGCATTGCGCGTGCGAAGGCCGAGCATCAGCGCCCGTCGTCGGCGAAGCGGCTGGCCGAAACGCGCGGCTGGTCGGTCGCGATCGAATTTGTCGGCATGGTGCTCGTGTCGGCGGCGATCGGCTATGGGATCGACACCTATGCCGGGCTCGGCACGCGGCCGTTCGCGATGATCGGCATGCTGGTGCTGGGCTTTGCCGGCGCGGTCTATCGCGCGGTGCAGGATTCGCCGCAGTTCGACGCTGCCCCCGACAACGACTTGAAGGATTGAGGCGACCGACATGGCCGGCCCGATGGAACAGTTTGCGCTGAAGACGCTCAAGCCGCTCGCGGTTGCGGGCTATGACGTCTCGTTCACCAATTCGTCGCTGTGGATGGCGGTGGCTACGGTCGCGATCGCGATTTTCCTGTTCGTCGGTACCGCCAAGCCCCAGCTGGTGCCGGGGCGCTGGCAGGCAGCGGTCGAATATCTCTATGATTTCGTGCGCAACATGCTCGACGAAAATGTGGGGCCCGAGGGGCGCCGCTACACGCCGCTGATCTTCACGATCTTCATCTTCGTGCTGGTTTGCAACCTGCTGGGCCTGATCCCTTGGGTCGGGGCCTTCACCCCGACCAGCCATGTGTCGGTGACGCTCGGCCTCGCGCTGATCGTGTTCGTTACGGTTTGCGTGGTCGGTTTCGCACGGCATGGCCTGCACTTCTTCTCGCTGTTCTGGCCGCACGGCTCGGGCGTGGCGCTGGGTGCCTTCGTCTTCGTGATCGAGATCCTCTCGTTCCTCAGCCGGCCGTTCACGCTCGCCATCCGACTGTTCGCCAACATGACGGCGGGCCACGTTCTGCTGAAGGTGTTCGGTACCTTCGTCGTCGCGCTCGGCTCGTTCGGGGCGCTGCCCTATGTGTTCGGCGTGCTGCCGCTGGCGGTGAACGTCGCCCTGTCGGCGCTCGAGGTGCTGATCGCGGTCGTGCAGGCCTATGTGTTCGCGCTGCTCGCCTCGCTCTATCTGAACGATGCGGTCAATCTTCACTGAAGTTTCTTGTTCTGCTTACTGGTTTCAATCGAAAGGTTATGGAAATGGACGTTGGTTCGGCAAAGGTTATCGGTGCAGGTCTCGCCGCGATTGGTGCGGGTCTGGCCGCGATCGGCGTGGGTTCGATCTTCGGTCAGTATCTGAACGGCGCGCTGCGCAATCCCGAAGCGGACGCCAAGATGGGCGGTCGCCTGATCTTCGGCTTCGCGGTGACCGAAGCGCTCGGCCTGATCGCGGCCGTCGTCGCGCTGGCGCTCGCCTTCTCGTAAGTCCGGGCCAGCGCCCGACATTCTCGCCTGATTTGGGGAGGCCGCCCAGGCCATGCCGCAGTTTGATTTCACCCATGTCTTCTGGCCGCAGATCGCGTGGCTGGCTGTGTTCTTCGCGATCCTGTATTTCGGGATCGTCGGCCCCACCTTGCCCAAGCTTGGCAAGGTGATCGGCGAGCGCGAGGGCAAGGTCATGGGTGACATCGCCTCTGCGGAAACGGCCAAGGCGGCTTCGGACCAGCTGGCGGCGGATTATGAAGCCGGCGTGGCGACCGCGCAGGACGAAGCGCGCGGGCGTCTCGTCAAGGCGCGGGCGGACGCAGCGGCCTCGCTCGAGGCGCGGCTGAAGGACACCAATGCCGCGCTCGACGCCCGGGCTCAGTCGGCCGAAGCGGCACTTGCTGCGGCGCGTGCTAATGCCATGGCCGAGATCGAGTCGGTCGCAGCCGATGCGGCGGCAACCATCGTCGAGAAGCTGACCGGCACCCGCCCCGTCGACACGGCGGCGGCCAGCGCCGTCCGCTCGGCACTGGCATAAGGGAGCGGAACCGATGACGCTGACCCTGTTGGCCCTGGCGGCCGAAGCTGCTGGAGAGGAACATGGCCCGACCCTGTTGGGGTTGAGCGCCGAAGGCTGGGTCTATGTCGGCCTGACGATCTTCTTCCTGCTGGCGATCTTCGTTGCCAAGGCGCCGCAAAAGATCGCCCAGGCACTCGACGCGCGGATCGCCGACACCCGGCGCCAGCTCGACGAGGCGGCCCGGCTTCGTGCCGAAGCCGAAGCGATGCTGGCCGATGCCAAGGCGCGCACGGCGGCGAGCGCAGGAGACGCGGCTGCAATCATCGCCCAGGCCGAAACCGAAGCCAAGGCGATGCTCGCCAAGGCAGAGGCCGACGCCGCCGACCTCACCGCCCGCCGTGCCCGGATGGCCGAGGACAAGATCGCGGCCGCCGAACGCGCGGCGATCGCCGATGTGCGAGCGGTTGCGGCACGGGCCGCGGCGCAGGCGGCTGGGGCGATCATTGCCCAGCAACACGGCGCCGATGCCGATCGCGCACTGATCGATCGCACGATTTCGGGCCTTTCGCGGCCGAATTGATCGCGCCCGCGCGCAATAGCGCTGGCATTGGCTTTGAAAATCGAGTGAGATTGCCGCGCGGTCGTTTCGTGATCGCGCCATGCCTAGAGGTTTGTATGAAGCTTATCGCCTTTGCCGCGCTGGTCTCGTTCGCCGCTGTTCCGGCCCTTGCCCAAACCGCCCCGACGCCTGCACCGCCCGCCGCCGCTCCTGCACCGATGGCGACGACGGAAACTGCCAAGTTCACGGTCGACACGCCGATCGAACAGCTTGTCGCCAATGAGCAGGCCAAGGCCGTCCTGATGACGGTTCTCGGCGCCGACATCACGCAGAATCCCTTTTACGACCAGATCAAGGCGATGAGCTTCGCGCAGGTGCAGCCCCTGTCGCAGGGTCAGATCACCGACGAGACGATGAAGAAGCTCGCCGACGGGCTCGCTGCCATCAAATGAGCGTCGGGGGGCCTCGCCCCCTTTTGTCGCCGACCGCCAGCACTGCCGGAATGCCCCGGCGACGCTGGCGGCGGTAGCGTCGCGAGGCAGTTGCGCCTAGATCAACCGCGATGTCCAAGCCGTCCGCACCCGACCGTTTCAACGAGGAACAGGCGACCTATGCCGTGCGCGGCGCCGACGCCCCCGACCTTGCCGGTGGGGTGGCGGCGATTCGCAACGTTCTGAAGACGCTGCCGGCCCGGCCCGGCGTCTACCGAATGCAGGACGCACGCGGCGACGTGCTCTATGTGGGCAAAGCGCGCGCGCTGAAGAACCGCGTCACCAACTATACCCAGGTCGATCGCCTGCCCAAGCGGCTCCAGCGCATGGTCGCGCTCACCCGATCGATGACGATCGTGACCACCAACAACGAGGCGGAGGCGCTGCTGCTCGAAGCGCAGCTGATCAAGCGCTATCGCCCAGCCTACAACGTCCTGCTGCGCGACGACAAAAGCTTTCCCTTCATCCTGTTGCGCGCCGACCACGAATTTCCGCGCATCCAGAAGCATCGCGGTGCCAGGCGGGCGAAGGGCAATTATTACGGTCCCTTCGCCAGCGCCGGATCGGTCAACACCACGCTCAATGCGCTGCAAAAGCTGTTTCTGCTCAGGAGCTGCACCGACGGTTTCATGAAGCGGCGCGACCGCCCATGCCTGTTGTACCAGATCAAGCGCTGCTCGGCGCCTTGCGTCGGTCGCATCTCGCCCGCCGATTATGCCGAGCTCGTTGCCGATGCGAAGGCCTTTCTGGCGGGCAAATCGACCGAGGTACAGGCCAAGCTCGGCGCGCAGATGCAGGCAGCGGCGGCGGCGATGGATTTCGAACTCGCGGCAATCCTGCGCGATCGCCTGCGCGCGCTGACTTTCATCCAGGGCAGCCAGGCGATCAACGCCGATGGGGTGGGCGACGCCGACATCTTCGCGATGGCCAACAAGAATGGCGTGATCGGCATCCAGGCTTTCTTCATACGCGGCGGACAGAATTGGGGGCATCGCAGCTTCTTTCCCGCGCACACGGCGGACGTGCCGGAGGATGAAGTGCTGAGCAGCTTCCTCGGCCAATTCTATGAGGAAGTGCCGCCGCCGCGCACCATCCTGCTCGACCGGGCGCTGGGCGAGGCAGATTTGCTGGGCGAGGCGCTTGGCCGCCATGTCGGGCACAAGGTGAGCCTGTCGGTGCCGATGCGCGGCGCGCGTCGCAAGCTGCTCGATCAGGCGAAGCGCAATGCCGAGGAAGCGCTCGACCGCCGTCTCGCCGAATCGACGACGCAGGCAAAGCTGCTGCGCGAGGTTGCCGAACTGTTCGACCTGCCCGAGCCGCCCGACCGGATCGAAATTTACGACAACAGCCATATCCAGGGCACCAACGCACTCGGCGCGATGGTCGTCGCCGGGCCGGAGGGTTTCCGCAAAGGCCAGTACCGCAAGTTCAACATCAAGAACCCGGACACCAATCCGGGCGACGACTTCGCGATGATGCGCGAAGTGCTGACGCGCCGGTTCGCGCGCGCGCTCGACGAGGATCCCGATCGCGACGCGGGCGACTGGCCCGATCTGGTGTTGCTGGACGGCGGTCGCGGCCAGCTCAATGCCGCTAGAAGCGTGCTGGAGGAACTGGGGATCGAGGATGTCTGCCTGGTCGGCATCGCCAAGGGGCCGCATCATGGCCGCGACGGCCGCGAGGTTTTCCACCTGATGGACGGCCGCGAGTTCCAACTGCCGGTCAATGCGCCGGTGCTGTTCTACCTCCAGCGGCTGCGCGACGAGGTTCACCGCTTCGCGATCGGCGCCCACCGCGCGAAACGGTCCAAGGCGATCGGCGCGAGCCCGCTCGACGATGTGCCGGGCATCGGTCCGGCACGCAAAAAGGCGTTGCTGATGCATTTTGGCACCGCGCGGGCGGTGCGGGGTGCCAGCCTGGAGGATCTGCAGAAAGCCCCCGGCGTCAGCGAAGCGGTCGCGCGACAGATCCACGATTTTTTCCACGCCCGCTGATGTTTAGCCGGCGCTTTGCCGCGGCGTTTGCCCCGTCTAGTTTGGGGAATGTTCATTTTCTTGATCTAGGTCACGGGCATGGCGGCGCCCGTTTTCCTGACGATCGACACCGAGCTGGTCTGGCGACATCATGCCGCCGGTCTGGACATCGCGACCCAGTATGAACGGTCGTTCGAGCCGGCGGGCGTCGGCATTTCCTTTCAGCTTTCGCGGCTGCGCGACCACGGTCTGAAGGCGGTTTTCTTCGTCGATCCGATGCCGGCGCTGATCCATGGCCTTGATCCGATCAAGCGGGTCGTGGCGACGATCCTGGAAGCAGGGCAGGATGTTCAGCTTCACCTCCACCCCAATTGGACGGGCGCCCGGGGCGATGACGGCGGCGCGCATGGGCGGTTCAACCTTCCCGAATATGATCGCGCCGAACAGGAAGCGCTGATCGCCGGCGCGCGCGAACTGCTGGTTGCGGCCGGGGCGCAGGCGCCGATTGCTTTTCGCGCCGGCAATTATGCCGCCAATCCCGATACGCTGGACGCGCTCGCCGCACTCGGCTTTCGCTATGACAGCAGCCATAACGGCTCGATGCAGCCTTGGCCCGGTATGATCGATCTTCCGGAAGACCGGATCGCCCCGATCGCGCATCGCGGGCTGATCGAGGTGCCGGTGTCGCTGATCGAGGAGCGCCCAGGCAAGCGGCGGACATTCCAGATCTGCGCGCTGTCGGCAGGCGAGATGCGCGACGCGCTCGATCATGCCGTCGCCGAAAGCCATGCGGTGGTGACGATCGTCAGCCATGGCTTCGAACTCGCCAACCGGACCGGAACCGGCGCCAACGCGATTCATGTCCGCCGGTTCAACGCGCTGTGCGCGATGCTCGAGGAAATGTCCGACCGGCTGCCGACAGCCCATTTCGGCGATGCACCCACGCTGATCCTCGGCCAGAATGATCGGCCGCTGCCGCCCAGTCCGGTGCGAACCTATTGGCGCCAGGCGGAGCAACTCTGGTCGAATATGGTCGCCGAGCGCGCGGCATGAGCGCGACGTCATTGCCGTTGCGCTTTCAGATCGGCGCGCGCACTCTCTTCGCCATTCGCCGCAGGCTGGTGCGGGTGCCGCTGTCGCTGGACGATGCCGAAGCCGGCCATGCCCCCGTGCTGCCGCCCATCGAACGCGGCGACGATGGTTATGCGATCACTTCGCTGCCCACCGCCCGGCTCGACGCGATAACGCGGGGCGGGATGCTGGCCTTTGTCCGCCAGCGCTACACGCGCCATTTCATTGACCTGACCGGCGACCATGACGGCTATCTGGCCGCGCTCAGCGCCAACACCCGATCGGGCATTAGGCGTAAGACCAGGCGGCTTGCTGAGGCATCGGGCGGCATGCTCGATGTCCGACGTTTTCGCACGCCGCCCGAGCTTGAGGCGTTCCATGCAGCGGCGCGGATGCTGTCGCGCAAGACCTATCAGGAACGGCTGCTCGACAATGGCCTGCCGGACGGCGAGCGCTTCGTGGCGCAGATGCTGGCAATGGCGGCGGCGGGGTCGGTGCGCGCATGGCTGCTTTATCTTGGCGACGCGCCGATTGCCTATCTCTACTGCTCGGTGGCGGGCGGCACGGTCCGCTACGATCATGTCGGCCACGATCCGGCTTTTGCTGATCTGTCCCCCGGCAGCGTGCTGCAGATGGAGGCGATCCGCGACCTGTTCGCCGAGGGCATGCATCGCCGCTTCGACTTCACCGAGGGAGAGGGGCAGCACAAGCGCCAATTCGCGACCGGCGGGATCGCGTGCACCGATCTCCTGCTGCTGCGCCCGACGCTTGCCAACCGCGCGACGCTGGCCGCACTGGCGGCGTTCGAGGGCGGCCTGGCACTGGGAAAGCACGCCGCGAACCGGCTTGGCCTGGAGCCGATGGCGCGGCGGCTGCGGCGCTGACTTCGCGCCTGCGCGCCTGCGCGCTATAGCCCTGCGATGCACATCCGCGCCGAGGCCCTGATCCTTGCCGTGCGCATGCATGGCGAACATGGCGCGGTGGTCCGCTGCCTGACGGCCGAGCATGGCCTGCAGCCCGGCTATGTCCGGGGCGGCCGGTCGACGCGGCTGCGCCCGGTGCTTCAGCCCGGCAATCTGGTGCTCGGCGATTGGCGCGCGCGAACCGACAGCCAGCTCGCCGGCTTGACCGCCGAGCTGGTTCACAGTCGAGCCCCGCTGTTCGAACAACCATTGCCCGCCGCCGCGATCGATTGGGTGACCGCGCTGACAGCGGCCGCCCTGCCCGAAGCGCAACCCTATCCGGCGATCTTCGCGACGCTCTCGGCGATGCTGGCCGCCATCGAAGCGGCACCCGCCGCGCGCGGCTGGGCAGCCGCGCTGGTCCGGTATGAACTGCTGCTGATGGCCGAACTCGGCTTTGGGCTCGATCTCGGCCAGTGCGCGGCGACCGGGACCACCGACGACCTTGCTTGGGTCAGCCCCAATAGCGGGGCAGCGGTGAGCGCGGCTGCCGGCGCGCCCTATCGCCACCGGCTATTGCCGTTGCCGGCCTTCCTGCACGCGGGCGGCAGCGGAGACTGGCCGCAGATTATGGACGGACTGCGGCTGACCGGCCATTTCCTCGCGCGCGACGTGCTGACCGGGCGCCCCGCCGACGTCCTTGCGGCGCGGGCGCGGCTGGTCGACCGGCTGCACAGAGCGGTTGCGTGACGCATGCCGCCCCGGCAATGAGAGGGCGATGCTCCAGACGGTAACCAGAAGCGACCAGGACGCCGGCCTGCTCGACCTCGCGGTCGTCATTCCGACGTTCAACGAATCGGCGAACGTGCCCCGGCTGATCGAAAAGCTCGACGCGGCGCTGGCGGGTATCGCCTGGGAAGCGATCTTCGTCGATGACGACAGCCCGGACGGCACCGCCGATGCCGCACGCGCGCTCGGTCGGTCGGACCAGCGCGTCAGGGTCATCCAGCGGATCGGGCGGCGCGGCCTGTCATCGGCCTGTATCGAGGGGATGTGCGCGACCGCGGCGCCGCTCGTCGCGGTGATCGACGGCGACCTGCAGCATGACGAGACGCTGTTGCCGAAGATGCTGGCCGCGCTGCGATCCGATCCGGCGCTCGACGTGGCGATCGGCTCGCGGTTCGTTGCCGGCGGCGGGACCGGCGACTGGGACCGCGACCGGGTGGCCAAGTCCGCGCTTGCGACGCGGCTGTCGCGGCGCGTGCTGAAAGCCGACCTGACCGATCCGATGAGCGGCTTCTTCATGATCCGCAGCGAAGTCGTGCGGCGCATCATACCGGGGCTGAACGCGATCGGGTTCAAGATCCTGCTCGACATCATGACCGCCAGCGCCACGCCGCTGCGCTTCGTCGAGCTGCCCTATACCTTCCGCACCCGCGACCTCGGCGAGAGCAAGCTCGACCATGTCGTCGCGATGGAGTTCCTGATCGCGCTGTACGACCGGATGTTCGGGCGGATCGTGCCGGTGCGCTTCGCGATGTTCTCGGGCATCGGACTGATCGGCGTCGGCGTGCATATGGCGGTGCTGTTCCCGGTCGTGCGGGTATGGGGTGAAGGGGTGTTCCTGACCGGCCAGATCCTTGCGGCGATGACCGCGATGACTGCCAATTTCTTCCTCAACAACGCGCTCACCTACCGCGATCGTCGGCTGAAAGGTGTGCGTGCGCTGATCGACGGCTGGGTGTCGTTCTGCGTGGTCTGCTCGGTCGGGCTGGTCGCCAATATCGGCGTCGCCGGGTTCCTCCACGATGCGCGCGAGGGGAGCTGGGCGGTGTCTGCGCTGATGGGCGTGCTGGTCGGCGCGGTCTGGAACTACGCGCTGTCGTCGCGCTTTGTCTGGGGGCGTTACTGACCGCTAGCGCCAGCTGTCGAACCACATCCAGCGCAGGAACGCCTGATCGCCGTCGAGCGGTGCCGCCGAGATGATCGGGAAGAACCCCGCAAACAGCGCCAGCGCGAGCGCCAGCCCCGCTTCGCTCGCGAATTTGAAGCGCGGCTCGGCATAGCGTTCGAGCGCGGCGGCGATCGCGAGACCCAGAAAGATGCTGGGCAGATAGTAATAATAGAAAAAGCCGACCTTCTTGGGGATGACGATCCACACGCCGTAGGACCCCGCCCAGAGCAGCGCGATGGCGAGCATCGGCCGCACCCGATCGCGTATGCCAGCGTAGAAGCATGCCGCGACCGCGACCAGCCCGCCCCACATCACCGCCGGGTTTCCGAGCATCAGGATACCGCGCTGAACGCCGTCGACCGGTTCGTACAGATACCATATCGGCCGCAGGTCGAGCGGCCATGTCCACCAGGACGACTGATAGGGATGATGGGGCAGCGGCAGCAATTGCTGGCCCAGGATGCGAAACTGGAACGGGATCAGCGTCGCGAGCGTCAGCGGTTCATATTTGTAGAAAAAGGCGGGCACAAAGCTGATGAAATAGGTGCCGATGCTCACGGCGCCGAGCAGGCCAAGCGCCGGTGACAGGCTGAGGCCGCGGAAATAGCGATTGCCGCCGTCGTGGCGCTTGAGGGCGATCATCGCCAGCGCGGCGAACACGACGAACGGGATCGCGCTCCATTTCGCCGCGACGCCAAGTCCGAGCAGGATCGCGCTCGCGATCAGCCATAGCCGCGATCGACCGGCGGGTGCGCGGGCAGCGGCGATCATCGTCACGATCGCTACCATCACGAAGGCGGCCATATAGCCGTCGAGCATTGCGATCCGCGCCTGGATATAGACGGTGAAGTTCATCAGCACGAACAGCGCCGCGTAAAGCGCGGGGCGAATCCGGCCGAGCAATTGCCAGCCCAGCGCGAACACCGCCATGATCACCATCGCCCCGGCAAGGGTCGAGAAGAAGCGCCAGCCCAGCGGGTTGTCGCCAAAGATCACGATACCCGCCGCCATGAACGTCTTTGCCAGCAGCGGATGCTCGATATTATAGGGTGCGTTCAGCCGTGCGAGCGTGCGGGCGGCCTCGGTATAATAGACCTCGTCGAACACCGGCTTGCCGGGGATGGTCAGGTTGGCGAGGAACAGCAGCTCAGCGGCGATGCCGAGTGCGATCGCGATCAGCCAGGGGCGTGGGCGGGTCGAATCGGGCGTCATCGCCCGCGCCTGTCTCATTTCGTCGGGACGGTTTCAAGCGCCGCTCCTCATTGCCATCGGCCATTGACGCGAGGGGCGCCGAACCGGCAAACGGTGGGTCATGAAACGCCGCACCGGACAATCCGACGCCGCCCGGCACTGGCGCCCGGCAACGCAGGCCGTGCGCGGCGGCACCGCGCGCAGCGAATGGGGGGAAACGAGCGAGGCGTTGTTCCTGACCTCGGGCTATGCCTATGACTGTGCGGGCGACGCCGCCGCGCGGTTCGCGGGCGAGCAGGCGGGCATGACCTATTCGCGGTTGCAGAACCCGACCGTCGAGATGCTCGAACATCGCATCGCGCTGCTAGAAGGGGCGGAAGCTTGCCGGACGATGGCGACCGGCATGGCGGCGATGACCGCGGCGCTGCTGTGCCAGCTTCAGGCCGGCGATCACGTCGTCGCGGGCCGCGCCGCGTTCGGATCGTGCCGATGGCTGGTCGATACGCTGCTCCCCAAATTCGGGATCGAGACGGTGACCGTCGATGCGCGCGATCCGCAGGCATTTGCCGATGCGGCGAAGGCGAACACGAAGGTCTTCTTCTTCGAAACCCCCGCCAATCCGACGATGGACATCGCCGATCTGCGCGCGATCTGCGATATCGCCCGCGCGCGGGGGATCACCACCATCGTCGACAATGCGTTTGCGACGCCCGCGCTTCAGCGGCCAATGGATTTCGGCGCCGACGTCACCGCCTATAGCGCGACCAAGATGATGGACGGGCAGGGGCGCGTGCTGGCGGGCGCGGTATGCGGCAGTGCCGCGTTCATCAACGATGTGCTGTTGCCCTTCACCCGCAACACCGGGCCGACGCTGTCGCCCTTCAACGCCTGGGTGGTGATGAAGGGGCTGGAGACGCTCGACCTGCGCATCATGCGGCAGAGCGAGAATGCGGTCACGGTCGGGCGCTTCGTAGAGCCGCGCGTTCCGCGCATCCTCCATCCCGGGCTGCCGAGCCATCCGCAGCACAATCTCGCCATGGCCCAGATGCGCGCCTGCGGGCCGATTTTCGCGTTTGAAGTCGAGGGGCGCGGCCAGGCGCATGCGCTGCTCGATGCGCTCGAGCTGATCGATATCTCGAACAATATCGGCGATTCGCGTTCATTGATGACGCATCCGGCCTCGACCACCCATTCGAGCGTCGCCGAGGACAAGCGGATCGAGATGGGCATCAGCGAAGGCATGCTGCGGATCAATGTCGGGCTGGAGGATCCGGCCGACCTGATCGACGATCTCGATCGCGCGCTGAGCTCGGTCGGGCTATAGCTTGCGCATGAAAGCGCTTTTCCCCAACGTCGCCGAAACACGCGGCGTGATCGTGCGGGTATCGGTCAGCTATTTGCCCGAACAGAGCGAGCCGCGGCGGGGGCGCTGGTTCTGGGCCTATCACATCCGTATCGAGAATGAGGGCGAGTTCGACGTCCAGCTGCTCACGCGCCACTGGATCATCACCGATGGGCGCGGCGCCCGCCACACGGTCGAGGGCGAAGGCGTGATCGGCGAGCAGCCCCAGATTCCGCCCGGCGGCAGTTTCGACTATGTCTCGGGTTGCCCGCTCCAGACGCCGACCGGATCGATGCAGGGCAGCTATCACATGATCGGTGCCGATGGATCGGCGTTCGATGTCGACATCCCCAAATTCGCGCTGCTGGCGCCTGCCGTCGAGAGCTGACCGCCGATGAAACGCACGCATCTGCCGCTCAATGGCCTGCGCGTGCTCGACGCGGCGGCGCGCCATCTGAGCTTCACCCGCGCCGCCGATGAGCTTGCCGTCACGCCGGCGGCGGTCGGCCAGCAGATCCGCGCGCTCGAGGACACGCTCGGCGTCGTCCTGTTCCGGCGAACGACCAAGGGGCTGGAGCTCACGCCCGAAGGCGAAGCGGGGCTCGGCGCCTTGCGCAACGGCCTTCTCCAGTTCGAGGAATCGGTGCGGGCGATGCAGGCGGGCCAGTCGAGCAAGTCGCTGACGATCGCCGCGCCGCGCGACCTGACCGAGAAATGGCTGCTGCCGCGCCTCGCCGAGATCGCGCATGGCGATCCCGAATTGCGGTTCGCGCTCGTCAATGCCGATGAAGCGATCGATTTCACCGAGGCCAATCTCGATCTCGCGATCCGCTGGGGCGAAGGGCCCGGTGAACATGAAGGCGAATCGCTCGAATCGGAGGGGATGGTCACCGTCGAGCGTCCGGGGGGCGGCGCCGATACGCGCATTTCCTGGCCCGGCTGCCTCAACGATCCCGAGGTGTCGCTGGTCCGCGTCGGCGACGCCGGCCTCGCGCTCGACGCGGCGGCGGCCGGGATTGGCCGTGCGACCGTGCCCGAATTGCTTGCGCGCGCCGACATCGCCTCGGGCCGGGTAGTCGTCCTCGGCGAGCCGCAGCCCTATCGGCTCGGCTATTGGCTCGTCGCCCCGCTGCCGCAGTGGCGGCAGAAGAAGGTGAAAGCGTTGGTGGAGGCGCTCTGCGCATGATGCCGCTTCGGTTGATCGGCGCCATGCTGGCCGTTCTGGCCATGGCCGCGCCTGCCCCGGCTGCGGCGAGCACCTTTTTCGAGGTGATTAAGAAATGCCCGGTCGGTGGCGAGAAGTTCAAGTTCCTCGACCAGGGAAGCTCGACAAGCTGGGGTGCATTGCCGGACGGAATGCCGACCGGCAGCGGTCCCTATCCCTATCGCTTGCCGCAATGTCCCAAAAACGGTCTGGTCATCTTTCGCGATTTTGACGGGCCTACCTTGGCAAGGCTCACCCCGGTCGTACTGGGTGCCGAGTATCAGGCCCTGCGCGCGACCGAAACGCCTTATTATCTCGCCTATTGGCTCGCCCGAAAGCTTGGCGATGCCGATGTGGCGGGGCTGTTGATCGCGGCCGGGTGGGAAGCCAAGAACGACGATCCCGAAAGCCCGCGCGCGCGGCGATATGCCGACGAGTTGATCGCGCTTGTCGCCGCGATGCCTGTCGACGGTTCATCCCTTGAATCGATCGCCTTGCGTGCACGCGCCGCCAATGCACTGCGCGAAAAGGGCGATTTTGCGGCTGCGGAAGCTTTGCGCGCATCGATCAAGATCGCGCCGGGCGCGGGCGGTGCGGGCGACGACGCCGCCGACAATCGCATGGGCTGGGCGGCATTTCTGACGGCATTGAGCGCACCGATCGCGCGCAGCGATCGGTCGCGCGCGCCGATCGACATGATCGGCGAGCGTGAAGCGGCGACGCGCTGCGTGACGCCCGGTCTGTATCCGTCCCAGGTTCCGCCGCTTACCGAATTCGAGACCGCCTACTGCGCCCGGCCCGAGCTTGCGGAGATGCTCGCGACGCTGCGTGAAAGCCTGCGGCCCGCCAAGTGAGCGACCGGTTCGAAAGCGCACGCCTGGCCATGCGTCCCCAATCGATCGGCGATGCCGAGGCGCTGTTCGAGGCTTTGTCCGATGTCGCGCTGATGCGGTACTGGTCGAGCGCGCCGCACACGGACGTGGCGGAGACGCGCGCCTATCTGGGCGAGCGGGTCGATTTCCCCAAATGGCGCGGCTGGTCGCTGACGCTCAAGGGTGACGATCGTGCGATCGGGACGGTGGCCGCGGGCGAGGTACGGCCTGGCGTCGCCGAAATCGGCTATCTGCTCGCGCGGCGCCATTGGGGGCAGGGATTGGCGCGGGAGGCCGTGACCCGGCTGCTCGATCTGCTGTTCGTCGAGGAGGGCTGGCGCCGCGTCTGCGCCGACACCGATCCCGACAATGAAGCATCGAACAGGCTGCTCCGCTCGCTCGGCTTCACGCTTGAAGGGCGGCTGCGCGGCGAATGGGAAACGCATATCGGCGTCCGCGACAGCTATATCTGGGGCCTGCTGCGCGATGAATGGCCGGTTCGGCCGAAACGCTCGCCCACCTTGTAACCATTCCCGCTGTCGCCTCGAAAGCGTCGCAATCGTCCAATTTCCGGGGGCTCGCCAATGACCAATCGTTATCCCGTTCCGTCGACCGACAGCGCGATCGCCGCGCTTCGCTGGGCGCTGGTGTTCATCTTCCTGTTCTTCGGTATCGCCAAGTTCGCGCAATATGAGGCGGAGGGCGTCGCAAAGATCGCGAGCAACTATCCGCTGTTCGCTTGGATGTACCCGATCTGGGGCGTGCGCGGGGCGAGCAACGTCATCGGGACGATCGAACTCGCGACCGGTGCAGCGCTTGCGCTGGGGGCTTTCTCGCCCCGGATCAGCCTGCTCGGCGGCCTGATGGGGATGTGCACCTTCATCATCACGCTCAGCTTCACGCTCGGCGTGTCGCTGTGGGAACAGGGCTATGGCTTCCCGTTCATCGGCTCGATCGCGCAGTTCCTGTTCAAGGACGCCGGGCTGCTTGCGGGCTGCTACGCGATCGCGATCTTCTCGGCGCGCAAAGCCGGGTTCGCGCGCAGTTGACGATCACGCGTCGATCGCTTCCTCTTCCACGCGCGCGGCATTTTCCTGGATGAAGGTGAAGCGGTGGGCGGGGTTGGTGCCCATCAGCCGGTCGACCAGATCCTTCACGAGCGCACGCTCTTCATATTCCTGCGGGAGCGTGATCCGCAGCAGCGAGCGCGTCTTCGGGTCCATTGTCGTCTCGCGCAGCTGCATCGGGTTCATTTCGCCGAGCCCCTTGAAGCGCGCGACCTCGACATTGCGGCCCTTGAACTCGGTCGATTCGATCCGCGCGCGATCGGCATCGTCCATGGCATAGAGGCTCTTGGTCCCCGCGGTCAGCCGGTACAGCGGCGGCTGCGCGAGATAGAGGTGCCCGCGTCGGACGATCTCGGGCATTTCCTGGAAGAAGAAGGTCATCAACAGCGTCGCGATATGCGCGCCGTCGACATCGGCGTCGGTCATGATGACGATGCGTTCGTAGCGCAGATTGTCGGGGCGGCAGTCCTTGCGGGTGCCGCAGCCGAGCGCCTGGATCAGGTCCGCGATTTCGGTGTTGGCGCCGATCTTGGCGGCAGTGGCGCTTGCGACGTTCAATATCTTGCCGCGGATCGGCAGGATCGCCTGGGTCTTGCGGTCGCGCGCCTGCTTGGCCGAGCCGCCGGCGCTGTCGCCTTCGACGATGAAGATTTCGGTTCCTTCGGGGCTGTCCGCAGAACAGTCGGTCAGCTTGCCGGGCAGCCGGAGCTTGCGCGCCGATGTCGCGGTCTTGCGCTTGACCTCACGCTCCGCCTTGCGCGCGAGCCGGTCGTCCATCCGTTCGAGGACATAGCCGAGCAGTGCCTTGCCGCGTTCCATGTTGTGGCTCAAGAAATGGTCGAAATGGTCGCGTACCGCACGCTCGACCAAGGTCGCCGCTTCGGGACTCGTCAGCCGGTCCTTGGTCTGGCTCTGGAATTGCGGGTCGCGGATGAACACGCTCAGCATCAGCTCGCTGCCGGTCATCACATCCTCGGCAGTGATGTCCTTCGCCTTTTTCTGCCCTGTCAGCTCGCCGAAGCCGCGAATGCCCTTGACGAGTGCGGCGCGTAAGCCCGCCTCATGCGTGCCGCCGTCGGGGGTGGGAATGGTGTTGCAATACCAGCTGTAGCTGCCGTCGCTCCATAGCGGCCAGCTGACCGCCCATTCGACGCGGCCGGCGATCTCGCCATTGGGGCCGGCGGGAAATTCCTGGGTGCCGGCAAAGAAATCGGCGGTCGCGCATTCGCGGGCCCCAATCTGTTCGCGCAGGTGATCGGCAAGGCCGCCGGGAAACTGGAACACCGCCTCGCTCGGCACGTCGCTGTCGCCGATCAGTTCGGCCGCGCAACGCCAGCGAATCTCGACGCCTGCGAACAGATAGGCCTTCGACCGCGCGAGCTTGTACAGCCGCTGCGGCTTGAAATGGAGTTCGGGGCCGAAAATCTCGGGGTCGGGGGTGAAGGCCACCGATGTCCCGCGCCGGTTCTGCACCGTCCCCAGCTCCTCGAGCGGCCCAAGCGTCACCCCGCGCGAAAAGCGCTGGCGGTAAAGCTGCTTGTTGCGTGCCACCTCGACCACTGTCTCCGCCGACAGCGCGTTGACGACGCTGACGCCGACGCCGTGCAGACCCCCGCTCGTCGCATATGCCTTGCCCTCGAACTTGCCGCCCGAATGGAGCGTCGACAGGATCACCTCGAGCGCCGACTTGCCCGGGAATTTGGGATGCGGGTCGACCGGAATGCCGCGGCCATTGTCGGTGATGGTCAGCCGGTTGCCCGGCTCCAGCGTCACCTCGATACGGTTGGCATGGCCCGCGACGGCTTCGTCCATTGCGTTGTCGAGCACTTCGGCGGCGAGGTGGTGGAGCGCGCGCTCGTCGGTGCCGCCGACATACATGCCGGGGCGCCGCCGTACCGGCTCCAGCCCTTCAAGGACCTCGATCGAGGAGGCGTCATAGGCGCCGGGCACGGCATTGGGAGCGGCAAACAGATCGTCGGACATGCGCCAAGCTATAGGAGGGCGGGAGTCGCCCGCGCAAGCATGGGCTGGTCGGGCGCGGTACGTCCGCTGGCGGACGCCCGGCCAGCGCGGTGCATACACATTGCGGTCTGGCCCGTTGCTGAGGTGTTGGCCAGGCTCGGTGCATCGCGCATCCAGCCACGCCCTCAGAAAACCGAGCTTCGAACGACCGAATTGTTACGGACTGCGATCAAAAAATCTCGACCTCGACCGGCCCGTCTTGGATGAAAGAGAATACAGAATCCGTTCATTCACGATAAATCTGAATATAACCCAGCAAAGAAGCGATAGTGTTGCTTTTTGGCAACGGACAGAAATCTTCGACCGGCTCCGGAACCGAACGTTGATCGAGAGACGTTGTGGCAGTCTTCAAATCATATCCTGGAGTAACCAATGCGCAAATCGATCATGACTTCCCTGCTCGGTGTGACTGCCATCGTGCTGTCGGCGACGCCGGCCCTTGCCCAGAGCAGCGATCAGGCCGATCCGCAGTCGGCTCAGGCGGCAGCACCGCCACCGCCCGTCGACGAGCGACCTTTCCAGGGCCTCTATGTCGGCGGCTTTGTCGGTTATGCGGTACAGCCCAACGATCCGGGCGAAAGCGTGATCTTCAACCGCAACGGCAGTGCGACGGTGACCACGGCGACCGGCGCGAATGCCTTTTCGCCGGGCTTCTGCAACGGCGCGGCCATCGGCAATAATCCCAACGCCGGCTGCCGCAACGACCGCGACGGGATCAGCTATGGCGGACGGATCGGCTTTGACCTCCAGAAGGGCCCGCTCGTATTCGGTGCGCTTGCCGAATTCGGCGACAACCGCGTGAGCGACAGCGTGACCGCGTTCAGCACGACCCCGGCCAGCTACACGCTGACTCGGTCGGTCAGCTGGGAAGGCGGACTGCGTGGTCGCGTCGGCTTCGCGGCACGCAACACGCTGTTCTACGGCACCGGCGGCGCGGGTTATGCGCGGATCAGGAGCGATTTTGCCACGACCAACACCGCCAATGCGTTCGCGGTCACCGGCACGCGCAACAAATGGGGCGTCCAATATGGCGGCGGCATCGAGCAGAAGATCAGCCGCAACTTCTCGATCGGCCTCGAATATCTGTACCACGATTATGACGCGCCCGATGCCCGCGTGACGGTGACGCAGGGGACGGCGCCGGCGACGAACCCCTTCGTGCTGGGCGGCACGACGACCACCTTCGCGCGCAGCGACAACCGCTTCAACTGGCACTCGGTACGGTTGACGGCCGCGTTCCGCTTCTAAACGCCAGACTTCATCGTGCATCGAACCCCCGGCGTGCCCGCGCCGGGGGCTTTCGTGCGTCCTGCTTGCCTGATGGCCTCGCACGATTAGAGTTGCTATAAGCAACCGATTGCGCGCCGATCGGGTCGGCAAGGAGAGAAGTTAGCATGGCGATTTCGGCCACGGTCAACGGCAAGCCAGTCACTTTCACGGCCGAACCCGATACCCCATTGCTGTGGGCGATCCGCGAAGAACTGGGCATGACCGGCACCAAATTCGGCTGCGGCATCGCGGCGTGCGGGGCGTGCAGCGTGCATATCGACGGCGAGGTGACGCGGTCCTGCAGCGTCCCGGTTGGCGACGTCGCGGGCAAGTCGATCACCACGATCGAGGGATTGCGCCAGCCCGACGGCACGCTTCATGCGCTGCAGGCGGCGTGGATCGAGCATCAGGTGCCGCAGTGCGGTTACTGCCAGTCGGGCCAGCTGATGGCGGCGGCGGCACTGCTCGCCGCGACGCCGCAGCCTACCGACGCGCAGATCGACGAGGCGATGACCAACATCTGCCGCTGCGGCACCTATCCCCGTATCCGCGCGGCGATCCACGCCGTCGCCGGCCAAGCCTGAGGAGCGGAAGCGATGGGTATTGTCCGCAGAACTTTCCTGATCGGTGGCGCGGCCGTGGTCGGCGGCGGCATCTTTGCGATGAAATGGGCCGACGGCGCCGCGCGGTCGCATGCGGCCGAGCTGACCAACGGCAAGGACGGGCATAACTTCGCGACTTGGCTGCGGATCGGCGAGGACGACCGGATCACCGTCTATTCGCCGCACACCGAAATCGGGCAGGGGTCGCATACCGGTCTCGCCCAGATGCTCGCCGACGAACTCGACGCCGACTGGTCGAAGGTCGAAATCGTGTCGGCACCCGCCGAATCGGCGTTCGCCAATGTCGCGCTCGGTCGCGGATTCCTCGGCGAAATGTCGGGCTATCCCGGCATCGTCGCCAATCTGCCGACATCGTTCGTGTCGCTCGTCACCCGCTCGCTCGACCTGCAGATCACCGGCGGGTCGTCGGCGATGCGCTTCACCGGGCAGCGCGGGTTCCGGGTCATCGGCGCGGCGACGCGGCAGGCGCTGGTCGATACCGCCGCGAGCCGCCTCGGCGTGCCGACGGCCGAACTGACCACCGGCGACAGCAAGGTCACGCATGCCAAGTCGGGCCGGTCGTTGCGCTACGGCGAACTGGCGGCGGAAGCGGCGGGGCGGTCGCTCGACAGCGCACCCAGACTGAAGGACGCAAAGGATTTCCGCTTCATCGGCAAGCCCGTGCCGCGCCACGACATTCCGGGCAAGGTCGACGGCTCCGCGCAATATGGCATGGACGTCGTCAAGCCGAACATGCGCGTCGCGACCGTGATTGCCGCGCCAATCCGGGGCGGCAAGCTCACCTCGGTCGATCCGGCGCCCGCAATGGCGGTGCCGGGCGTCGAAAAGGTCATCAAGCTCGACGGCGCGGTGGTTGTCGTCGCCAAGGGTTACTGGCAGGCGCTCAAAGGCGCGCGTGCGCTTGCGCCCAAGTTCAGCGACGGCGGGCATGGCGCGATTTCGACCGAGTCGATCTTCGCCGAACAGGCACGGCTGCGCGGCGGCAACAAGCCCGATGCGACGGCGGGCGGCGGCGACGTCGAGGCGGGGCTGAAAACGGCGGGCACAAAGCTGGTCGAGGCCGAATATCGGCTGCCCTTCCTGCATCATGCGATGATGGAGCCGTTCGCGCTGACCGCGCATCATCACGACGGTCGGCTCGACATCTGGGGCGGCATGCAGGATCCGCTCGCGTCCAAGATGGCCGCCGCGAAGGCCGCGGGCCTTGCCGCCGACAAGGTGACGTTCCACCCGATGCTGATCGGCGGCAGCTTCGGGCGGCGCCTGCCGATGTATATGGAAATCGTCGATCAGGTCGCGCGGGTGGCGATGCAGACGCCCTATCCGGTCAAGCTGATCTGGGCGCGCGAGGAGGAATTCACCCAAGGCGCCTATCGCCCGCAAAGTTCCGCCCATCTGAAGGGCGCAGTCGGCAGCGACGGCCGGATCGCCGCCTTGCGCTATGATTTCGCGCAGCCCGAGGCGGGGCTCGCCGAAGTGCCGTTCTTCTACGACATCCCGGCCGCGACCCGGCGCCATTTCAAGCAGGTGTCGAACCAGACGGTCGGCGCGTGGCGATCGGTCAATGCGACGCAGCACGGTTTCTACGCCGAAAGCTTCATGGATGAGCTCGCCCATGCCGCCGGGGTCGATCCGTTCGAATTCCGCAAGCGCCACCTGAAGCCGGGCTCGCGCCATCTGGCGGTGCTCGAACAGGCGGCGAAGCTCGGTGGCTGGGGCACGCCGCTGCCCGAAGGCGTGGGGCGCGGCATCGCGATCGTCGAATCGTTCAATACCATCGCCGCGCATGTCACCGAAGCGAGGTTGAAGGACGACGGCACGCCCAAGGTGCTGAAAGTGACAGCGGTGGTCGATTGCGGAACGGTGGTGAACCCGCGCAATGCCGAAGCGCAGGTGATGGGTGGCATCGTGATGGGCCTGTCGACCGCGATCGGCGAAGCGGTAACGCTCGACAAGGGCGCGGTCCAGCAGCAGAATTTCAGCGATTACGACGTGCTGAAACTTGCCGATGCGCCCGCGATCGCCGTCCACTTCATCGACAGTGGCCACGACATGGGCGGGCTGGGCGAGCCGGGTCTGCCGCCCGCGGCGCCTGCGCTCGCCAATGCGCTGTTCGCGGTGACCGGCAAGCGCGTGCGCAACCTGCCGATCCGCGATCAGGCGAAAGTTTGATGGCCTACAGCGTTACCGTTGGGATGACTTCGACCTGAACCGTCATTGCTTCGCTGCGCTCGCAATGACGGGGAAGTTAAGGCCAGCATGAGGTGCTGCCCCGTAACCTGGCCTCAGCGCACTCTCGGACCGCCGAACGGCAGCGGCGGCGGCGGGCGACGGTCGCGGCGCGGCAGCTGCGCCTGATAGGCATGGCCGCAGTGATCGACGCAATAGGGGAAGCCCGGATTCACCTTTTCGCCGCAGAAATGGAAATCGGGCTCGCCCGGATGGCCGAGCGGCCATTTGCAGATGCGGTCGTTCAGGTCGAGCAGCGTCGTCTTGCCCTCCATGTCGGCAGAGGGGCGCGCGGGCACCAGCCGGCGCGGCGGCGCGGGTGCGATCGGCGTCTGCTGCTCGCCGGGCGCCTGCCGCAGAAAGCCGCCAGGGCCGACCGAGCGCATGATGACGGGCGGTGCCTTGGGGGCTTCGGCGGCGGGTGCCTCGGGCGCTGTGTCCGCTTCGAGCGGCTTTGCCTGTGCGACGACTTCGACCGGCCGCGGAGGGGCCGCGACCGGGGCAGGCTTGGGCGCAGGGGCAGCCACGGGCTTGGCGGCAGGCGGCGCCGACTCGCGCGGCGCGGGTGCGGGCTTGGCGTCGCTATCGTGCGGCTTGACCGGCGAAGGACGGGCCTGAAGCCCCAGGCGATGCGCCTTGCCGATCACGGCATTGCGGCTGACGCCGCCCAGTGTTTCCGCGATCTGGCTGGCGGTCAGGCCCTTTTCCCACATCGTCTTCAGCGTATCGATCCGCTCGTCGGTCCAGCTCATGCTCATCCTTCAAAATTCTCGCGCCCGGCGTCTGCGCTTCCATGCCGCCTTGCGGACGATGGCGCCAGCCTTTACGCGCGATTCCCATGACCAGCCAGCCCCAAGGGGACCGCGCCACGGCCCCGCTAAGCCCGCCGGGCGTGCCCGTGATCCGCAACGTCAATTGGGGAGGCTTGCGCACGCTCTATATCAAGGAGGTGCGGCGTTTCTTCAAGGTCCAGCTGCAGACGGTGTGGGCGCCGGCGATCACGACGCTGTTGTTCCTGGTAATCTTCACCGTGGCGACCGGCGGGCGCCGTCCGGTGCTGGTCGGCGGCAGCGCCGTGCCCTTTGCCGATTTTCTGGCGCCGGGGCTGATCGTGATGGGTATGCTCCAGAATGCGTTCGCCAATTCCAGTTTTTCACTGCTGGTCGGCAAGATCCAGGGGACGATCGTCGATTATCTGATGCCGCCGCTGTCGACCGGCGAATTGCTCGCCGGGATGGTCGGCGGCGCGGTGACACGGGCGATCTGCGTCGGTCTGGCGGTGTTCGTCGCGATGCAGTTCTGGCCTGGCGTCCATGTCATGCCGCGCCATCCGCTCGCAATCCTGTGGTTCGGGGTCCTGGGCGCGGTGTTCCTGTCGTTCATCGGCGTGCTGACATCGATGTGGGCGGAAAAGTTCGATCACGCGGCCGCCGTGCAGAATTTCCTGATCGCGCCGCTGACGCTGCTGTCGGGCACCTTCTATTCGGTCGACCTGCTCGCGCCCGCGTTTCGTACGTTCAGCCAGTTCAATCCGTTCTTCTACATCATTTCGGGCTTCCGCTACGGGTTCCTGCTCGATGCCGATTCGGACATCGTGTTCGGCGGCGCGGTGATCCTGGGGCTCGATATCGTGTTCGGGCTGATCTGTTACCAGCTGCTGCGACGCGGCTGGCGAATGAAGAACTAAAGCGCCGCCGCCATTAAAAGAAATCAGTTTTAATTTGCTACCGATACCGTTATGCATGGGCGTGACGGGGAGGGCGGCGATGCGACTTCGGATGATCTTGGGGGTATCGGCGCTGCTGGCGAGCTGCGGCAAGCCGGCACCCGCGCCGGTCGAGCCCGCCGCGCCGCCGCAGGTGCGGATCGCGATGGTCGGCGGCGATACGCGCGCGAGCGAAGTCACCGGCGTCGGCACCGTGGCGCTCCAGCGCGAAGCGTCGCTCGGCTTCACCAGCGCCGGCCGGATCCTGCGACTGAACGTCAATGAAGGCGACCGGGTGAGGCGCGGGCAACTGCTCGCCGCGCTCGACACCACGACGGTTGCCGCCGACCTGGCCCGCGCGCAGGCCGAGCGGGCGCGGGCGGCGGCGGAATATAAGCGGAGCGAAACGCTGATCGCGCAGGGGTGGATCACCCGCCCGCGCCTGGAAAATGCCAAGGCCGCGCTCGACTCGGCCGACGCCCAGGTGCGCGCGGCGGGCTTTCAGCGGGCGAATGCGACGATCGTCGCACCCGGCAGCGGAACGGTGCTCGCTCGCCTCGCCGAACCGGGACAAGTGGTTGCGGCGGGTACACCGGTACTGGTCGTGGGCGAGGAAGCGAGCGGCTATGTACTGCGGGTGCCGCTGTCGGACCGCGATGCCGCGCGGCTGACCCGCGGCGCCCCTGCGATCGTCACGCTGGCGGCGCTTGGCGATGCGCCGATCAAGGGGCAGGTGGTCGAGATAGGCGGCAGGGCCGATCGCGCGACCGGCACCTTCGCGGTCGAGATCGGGCTGCCCGATGATGCGCGGCTCCGCTCCGGCCAGATTGGCAATGCCCGCATCGTCGCTGGTGGCGCCGTTGAACAGGTGCTGCGGGTGCCGGCGACCGCGGTGTTCGCCGCACGAGCAGGCGACGGCTTCGTCTATGTCGTCGATCGCGCGCGCAACCGGGTGTCGCTGCGCAAGGTCGCGATCGGCGAGGCCGATGACGGCGGCATCCGGATCACCGGCGGATTGCGCCGGGGCGAGCTCGTTGCGACGTCGCGGGTCGACCGGTTGAAGGACGGCATGACGATCGCTCCGATCGGGGCGGTTGCCGGAACGACGCGGTGAACATCACCGCCTTTGCAGTTCGTCGCTGGCAGGTGACGATGCTGGTCTTCCTGCTGCTCGCCGCGCTCGGCGCGCAGGCTTTCCTTACCGTGCCACGCTCGGTCGACCCGCATTTCCCGATTTCCGTGACCGTCGTCACCGTCGTGCTGCCCGGCGCCGATGCCGCGGAGATCGAGGAAACGGTCGCCCAGCCGGTCGAGGACGAGTTGCAGAGCCTCGACCATGTCCGCGAAATCCGGTCGACCTCGACCGACGGCCTCGCTGTCATCTCTGTAGAATTCGAACATGGCACCGATGCCGAACAATCGCTCGACCGGGTGGTGCGGCAAGTGGGGGCGATCCGCGACCGCCTGCCCCAGGGTATCCAACGCATCGACTATCGCCGCCCGCGCACCACCGAGGCCGGCGTGCTCCAGCTCGCGCTGGTCAGCGACGATGCGAGCTGGCGGCGGATGGCGAAATATGCGGACGATCTGCGCGACCGGCTGAACGTCGTCCCCGGCGTCCGCACGACCGCTATCGACGGCGCCGCCCGGCCCGAGGTGCGCGTGGCGATCGATGCCGGGCGGCTCGCCCAGGCGGGACTGCCGGCATCGGCCGTCGCCAATGCCGTGCGTCAGGGAGGCACCGACCTCCCCGCCGGTTCGGTCACGGGCGGCGGACGGCGCTTCAACATCGATGCCGGCGGCGCCTATCGCACGGTCGAGGCCGTGCGCGACGTGCCGCTGCGCGCCGCCGACGGGCGGCTGCTGCGCGTCGGGGATGTCGCCGATGTGCGCTGGGCAGAGGCCGAGCGGCTGCACATCACCCGCTTCAACGGCAAGCGCGCGCTGTTTGTGACCGTGCGCCAGAAGGACGAGGTCGATGCGGGCACGCTGCGCGATGCGCTGGTAAAGGCAGTCGCGGGGTTTCGCACCCAATTGCCGCCCGACATGAAACTGGAGGTCGGTTTCGACCAGAGCCGCGACATCGATCGCAAGCTTACGCAGCTCAGCCACGACTTCCTGCTCGCACTCGGGCTCGTCCTCATTACCTTGTTCCCGCTCGGCCTGCGCCCGTCGCTGATCGTGATGGTGTCGATCCCGCTCAGTCTGGCGATGGGGCTGCTGATGCTGGCGCTGTTCGGCTATTCGCTGAACCAGATCACCATTTCGGGCTTCATCCTGTCGCTTGGCCTGTTGGTCGACGATTCGATCGTCGTGACCGAGAATATCGAACGCCATATTCGCGACGGCGACCCTCCCGCATCGGCAGCGATCACCGGCACGCGCGAGATCGGCGCGGCGGTGGCGGGGGCGACCGGGGTGCTGCTGTGCGCCTTCATGCCGCTCATCTTCCTGCCCGAAGGCGCGGGCGATTTCGTGCGCGGGCTGCCCGTCGCGGTGATGCTGACGGTGGCGAGTTCGCTGATCGTCTCGCTGACGATCATCCCCTTCATCGCCAGTCGTCTGCTGAAACCCCACGCTGCCGAGGGTAATGCCGCGTTGCGGGTCGTGATGGGCGGCATCCACCGCGTCTATGCGCCGATCCTGCACGGCGCGCTCAATCGCCCGCGGCTGTGGTTCTATGGGGCGATGGCGCTCTGCTTCGGTGCGTTCGCGCTGGTGCCGGTGCTCGGCTTTTCGCTGTTTCCGTCGGCGGAGACGCCGTATTTCCTCGTCCGGGTCGAAACGCCCGAAGGCAGCAGCATCGCCGCGACCGACAGGGCGGTGCGCGACGTTGCCCGCATTTTGCGGACCGAGCCTGCCGTCACCAACGTCATGGAAAATGCCGGGCGCGGCAATCCACAGATTTTCTACAATATCAGCCCGCGTGACGAGCGCCCGCGCTATGGCGATGTGTTTGCGACGCTCGATGAATGGGACGTGCGCGAGAGCCCCAAGCTGCTCGCGCGGCTGCGCAGCCGGTTCGGCGCCTATCCCGATGCGCGCGTGACGCTGATCGTCTTCGAAAACGGACCGCCGCTCGAGGCGCCGATCGCGATCCGGGTCAGCGGCCCCGACCTCGACGTGCTCAAGCGGCTGTCCGACCGGGTCGTCGCCGAAATGGGCAAGGTGCCCGGTGTGCGCGATATCGACAGCCCGCTGGCCTATGACCGGCTCGACCTCGATCTCGGCCTCGACGAAGCCAAGGCGGCGCTGCTGGGCGTCGCGCCGGGAGAGGCACGCCGCGCGGTGCGCCTTGCGATCAGCGGCGAACAGGCGAGCCAGTTGCGCGACAATGAGGGCGACAGCTGGCCGGTCACCGTGCGGCTACCGCTCGACCAGACCCAGGCCGTATCGGCGCTCGGCAATGTCTATGTCCCGACGGTCGCCGGGGGCAGCGTGCCGCTCGCGGAGATCGCGTCGCCCAGCCTGAAGAGTGTGCCGCCGCAGATCACGCGCTACAAGCTGCAGCGTACCGTCACGATTACTGCCTATAACCAGCCGGGCATGCTGACCTCGCGGCTGACCCGCGCGGTCGAGGATCAGCTGAAGGCGATCCCGCTGCCCGAAGGCTATAGCTTCGGCATCGGCGGCGAGGCCGAGGCGGCATCGCGCAACTTTTCCGGCCTGGGGCCCGTGATCCTGCTTGCGGTGTTCGGCATCATCGGCGTGCTCGTGCTCGAATTCGGGCGCTTCCGCGAAACCGCAGTGGTGGCAGGCGTCGTCCCGCTCGGGACGTTCGGCGGGCTGATCGCGCTGCTGCTGACGGGCAATTCGCTGTCGTTCCTGGCGGTGATCGGTTTCGTCGCGCTGATCGGAATCGAGATCAAGAATTCGATCCTGCTCGTCGATTTCACGACGCAGTTGCGCGAACGCGGCATGGCCCTGCGCGAGGCGATCGAGCTGGCTGGCGAAATCCGCTTCCTGCCGGTGCTGCTGACCTCGGTGACGGCGATCGGCGGCCTGCTGCCGCTCGCGCTCGGCGGATCGGCGCTCTATTCGCCGCTGGCATGGGTGATTATCGGCGGGCTGGTCAGCTCGACGCTGCTCAGCCGCATCGTCACGCCGGTGATGTACCTGCTCGCGGTGCGCCGTACCGAGGGCGATGCGCCAAGTGTTGCGCCCGAACCGCAGGCGGCATAAAACGCCGCTTCGGGCGGCCGGCTTGGGTCGCCCTTTTGCGTTGAGGAGCCAGCCCATGCCGATTACCCCGCTCATGCCCGTTTATCCGCGGTGCGATGTGCGTCCGGTGCGCGGCGAGGGATGCTATCT
>PKED01000092.1 GCA_002863155.1 Sphingomonadaceae bacterium
ATCTCGCGCTGTTCCTCGATCGACGAGGCGCGCAGGATCACCTTGGGATTGATGCCGTTGAGCCGGGCGAGCAGATGCGCGGCGCCGATGAAATTGCCGAGCAGCCCGCGCTTGTAGACGCCCTTGGCAAAGCCCGAGATGCGCCGCCGTCCGATAATGTCGCGCCCTTCCCAATAGCGCCGGGTCGTCTCGTCGAGATGGGGGCGGACATATTTGCGATAGGCGGCGATGTTCTCGCGCGTGTTGGCGCGACCGAAAAAGCGGTGGAACGCCGCATAGTCGGGCAGTTCGCGCGCCGCGACCAGCTTCAGCTTGTTGAGCGCGATATGCGCGGTGTTCAGGTCGACCGCGGTGATCGCTGCCGGATCGGCGGTCAGATAGCTCAGCACGTTGCACCCGCCCGAGGCGATCTGGACAATGTGGCAGTCGGGCGTGACCGCCAGCGCTTCGAGGTCGACGGCGGGATCTTCCCAGATCTGGGCATAGACAAGGCCGCGAAACGCGAAGGTGAAGGCGCGTTCGAGCAGGCCCTGCTTGCTCAGGTGCTCATGGCGGTGGACCGCACTGCGGACAGCGCGGTTGCGCGGGGGTTTCATGCCTCAGATCTCCTCGACGCCGAAATCGGGACAGGGCGTCGTGCCCTTCCCGATAGGCCAAGGCGAGCGCGGTGACAATCACTGCGCGCCGCAACCGGCATTGCCCGATACGAAAAGGGGGCCCGCCCAAGGGGAAGGCAGGCCCCACTCTGGCGCCGGTGAAGGGGGGAGGACCGGCGCCGGTAATGTCCGCTGAAAGGGGACACCGGAAATTACGGGGCGGCAACGGCAAAGGTTACACGCCCCGATTGTTTTTGCGGCCACGCGCGGTGGCCGCGTCGCGATCAGGGCAGCAGCACGCCGTCGATGACGTGGATCACGCCGTTCGACTGGTTGACGTCGGCGATCGTGATGTTGGCGGCGTTACCCTTGGCATCGGTGACCGTGTAGCCCTTGCCGTGCTTGGCGAAGCTCAGCGTGCCGCCCTGAACCGTGGTGAGCGTCGCGGTGCCGCCGCCGGCCTTCACCTTTGCGGCAAGCTGCGCGGCGCTGACCTTGCCGGCGACGACGTGATAGGTCAGCACGGCGGTGAGCGTGCCCTTGTTCTCGGGCTTCAGCAGCGTGTCGACGGTGCCGGCGGGCAGCTTGGCAAAGGCGGCGTTGGTCGGCGCGAACACCGTGAACGGTCCCTTGCTGGCGAGCGTGTCGACCAGTCCGGCCGCCTTCACGGCGGCGACCAGCGTGGTGTGATCCTTCGAATTGACGGCGTTTTCGACGATGTTCTTGGTCGGATACATGGCCGCGCCGCCGACCATCGGGTTGGAGGCGGCGACCAGCGATCCGGCGCCGAGCGTCAGGGCGCTGGCGATGAGCGAGAAGCGAAGCGCGGTATTCATCGGAAAGTCTCTCCTTTGGGACAACACCCGCATCGGGTGTGCCGGAGATACGGGCATATCGCCCCGCGGATGCACCCGATCCGCCCGTCGCGATCAGATTTGTGTCAGCGCGCCCGCTGCGACCACCGGCCCCTTGGGCTTGCCGTCGGGCGATCCACCGGGCGCCTCGACCGTGATCGCCAGCGTCGCCCCGGCCATGATCCGGGGGCGATCGGCGCCGGCGACGGCGACATCGGTCTTTGCGCCTGCCCGCAGCACGCCGAGCGAATGCGGCACCGGATCGTCGGTGCCGATCACCCACAATTCCGCGCTGTGGTCCGCATCGGCAAGCCTGGCGGCCGATACCCGCAAAGCGCCCGATTGCAGATCATAGACGGCGGCGATCGGCGCGCCCTTCGTGGTCGGCGCGATTGCCGCGACCAGAATCGGTCCGGGTGCCGTCCGCACGATCTGCGGTGCAGGCGGGGTGGGGGCGGGGCGCAGCACGATCACGCCGACCAGCGCCGCTGCGACGAGCGACGACAGCCCGGCAATTCCCTTCCACAGGCCGCTGCGGTCATCGTCATTCGCCGCCGCCGGTGGCGGGGCGGGCGCTGGATCGAGCGCCGCGTCGATCCGGGCAAGGCCGTTCGCCGGTGGCGCCGCGTCGGGCCAGCGATCGAACAGCAGCCCGAAATGCGCCTGCCAGCGCGCGACGTCCGCTGCGAATTCGGGGTCCGACAGCATCCGCCGCGTCGCCGCCGCGCGATCGTCGCCGTCGAGCAGGCCGAGTGCATATTCGGCGGCCATCATGTCGGGATCGGGCATGTCGGGACCGGGCATGTCGGGACCGGGTCCGGCGGGGGGAGGCGTGATGTCGCTCATGCCTCGACACAGTCCTTCAGCCGCATCAGCCCGCGCCGCACCCAGCTCTTCATCGTGCCGAGCGGGACGCCGAGCCGTTCGGCGAGTTCGGCATAGGTGACGCCGTCGAAAAAGGCGGTGCGGATCGCCAGGCGCTGCTTGTCCTCGAGCTGGTCGAGGCACAGGTGCAGGCGGCGGTCCGCCTCCGCCGAAAGCATGATGTCGCTGGCGATCGGGCGATCGTCGGGCAGCGGCATCGCATCGTCGATCGTCGTCATTGTCCGTTTGCCCTGCGCGCGGCGCCAGTCGATCGCACGGTTGCGGGCGATCGTCGCGAGCCAGGTGACCGGGCTCGCACGGCCCGGCTCATAGCCGCCCGCCCGCTTCCAGATCGTCAGATACACTTCCTGCAACACGTCTTCCGCTGCCTGCCTTTCACCACAGATACGCAGGCAGATGCCAAATAGTTTTGCACCGGTCAGGTCATATAGCGTGCGCAGCGCCGCCCGGTCCTCCTGCCCGACGCGCCACAGCACCTCGGCGAGCCGGGCGCGGGCAGTGTCGGCGTCGGTCGCGGGATGCTTCACGCCTTGTTGCCTAGCGGTCGGCGCGCGGCGCGACAATTGGAATCGCCGGGCACGGTACGTCGCTGGACAGGCCAAGCAGCGGGTTGGGACGCGCGCACGCGGCAAACGGATGTGGCAATGCCGTGCGGCATTCGCTAAGAGCGCGGCTCGCCCGTTCCACCAGCCGGAGTCCCGCGCCGACCATGCGCATCGCCATCGCGTCCGATCACGCCGCCTTCGCGCTCAAGCAGCTGTTGATCCCGTGGCTGACGGCGCAGGGCCATGCGGTCGACGATCTCGGCACGCACGGCACCGAAAGCGTCGATTATCCCGATTTCGGCCACGCGGTCGGCCGCGCGGTTGCCGACGGCAAGGCCGATCGCGGGGTGGCGCTGTGCGGCTCCGGAATCGGCATCTCGATCGCCGCCAACCGGATCGCGGGCTGCCGTTGCGCGCTGGTCGCCGAGCCGCTGTCGGCAAGCCTCGCCCGGCAGCACAATGACGCGAACGTCATCGCACTCGGCGCGCGGCTGATCGGTGAGGAAATGGCCCGCGCCTGCATCACTGCCTTTCTTGCCACCGAATTCGAAGGCGGGCGCCATGCGCCCCGCGTCGCCAAACTCGGCCAGATCGAAGGAATTCCCGCATGAGCACCAATCCGCGCGCCCTGCACGACGTCCAGCCCGACGGCTTCTTCACGCGCAGCCTTGCCGATGCCGATCCGGCGATCTTTGCCGGCATCGCCCATGAACTGAGCCGCGAGCAGACCCAGATCGAACTGATCGCGAGCGAAAACATCGTCTCGAAAGCGGTGCTCGAAGCGCAGGGATCGGTGTTCACCAACAAATATGCCGAAGGCTATCCGGGCAAGCGCTATTATCAGGGCTGCCACCCTTCGGACGAGGTCGAGCAGCTGGCGATCGACCGCGCGAAACAGCTGTTCGGCTGCGCCTATGCCAATGTCCAGCCGCATTCGGGCGCGCAGGCCAATGGCGCGGTGATGCTCGCGCTGACCAAGCCGGGCGACACCATCCTGGGCATGAGCCTCGACGCAGGCGGGCACCTGACGCACGGCGCGAAGGCGGCGATGAGCGGAAAATGGTTCAACGCGGTCCAGTACGGCGTCGACGCGCAGACCCACCTGATCGATTATGACGAAGTCGCCGCACTCGCCCGCGCGCACAAGCCGAGCCTGATCATCGCCGGCGGCTCCGCCTATCCGCGCCAGATCGATTTCGCCCGCTTCCGCGCGATCGCCGATGAGGTCGGCGCCTATTTCATGGTCGACATGGCCCATTTCGCCGGAATCGTCGCGGCGGGGCTGCATCCGTCGCCGCTGCCGCACGCGCATGTCGTGACGACGACCACGCACAAGACGCTGCGCGGCCCGCGCGGCGGCATGATCCTGTCGAACGACGAAGCGCTGGGCAAGAAGCTCAATTCGGCGGTGTTCCCCGGGCTTCAGGGCGGCCCGCTGATGCACGTCATCGCCGCAAAGGCAGTCGCGTTCGGCGAAGCGCTCCAGCCCGCGTACAAGAGCTACATTGCGGCCGTCGTCGAAAATGCCAAGGTTCTGGCGGCGACGCTGAACGAACGCGGCTGCAACATCGTTGCGGGCGGCACCGATACGCATCTCGCACTCGTCGATCTGACCCCGCTCGGCGTGACCGGGAAGGACGCCGACGAAGCGCTCGAACGCGCAGGGATCACCTGCAACAAGAACGGCATTCCGGGCGATCCGCTGCCGCCCACCAAGACCAGCGGCATCCGGGTCGGTTCGCCCGCCGGGACGACTCGCGGCTTCGGCGCGGCCGAGTTCCGCGAAATCGGCCATATGGTCGCCGATGTTCTCGACGGGCTGGCCAAAAACGGCGAAGCGGGCGACGCGCAGATCGAAGCCTCTGTACGTGAGCGTGTTATTGCACTATGTCACCGGTTCCCGATCTATCCGGAGAACTGACATGGACGACAAACCCAAGACGACGTTTGAAGACACCGTGCGCGCGGTCGGCGCCGATGTGGTCGACCTCCTCGATGGCGCGGTCGATGGCGTGACGCACGCGATTGGCGGCGAAAACGGCAACAAGCTGATCGGCGGGGCGGCGGTCGGCGCGCTTGCGGCGATCGTGCTGCCGATCTCGCTCATCGGCGGCGCACTGCTCGGCGCCGGCTATGCCGCGCTTCGAAAGTCGAACCGGTAAGCGATGCGCTGTCCTTTCTGCGGCCATGAAGACAGCCAGGTAAAGGACAGCCGCCCGACCGAGGACGGCGCCGCGATCCGCCGGCGCCGTCAGTGCGAGGGGTGCGCCGCACGGTTCACCACCTTCGAACGCATTCAGCTGCGCGACTTGGTCGTCGTCAAGAACGAAGGCGGCAACGGGCTGCGGCGCGAGCCGTTCGACCGCGACAAGCTGATGCGGTCGGTGTCGATCGCGTGCCGCAAGCGGCCGATCGATGCCGTGCGGATCGAAAAGCTGGTCAGCAGCATCCAGCGTCAGCTCGAAACGCTTGGCGATGGCGAAATCGCCTCGAAGCTGATCGGCGAGATGGTGATGGAGGGGCTGAAGGGCCTCGATTCGGTCGCCTATATTCGCTTCGCCAGCGTCTATAAGGATTTCCGCGAAGCCCGCGATTTCGAGGAATTCGCCGGTAACGTCAGCGAAGTCGGCAGCGAGATCGGGCGGGGGTGAACACGGCGTCTCCACCCCCCGCGATCGTCCTTGTCAGGCCGCAGCTTGGCGAGAATATCGGCAAGGCGGCGCGAGCGATGCTCAATTTCGGGCTCACCGAGCTCCGCCTCGTCGCCCCGCGCGACGGCTGGCCGAATCCCGCGGCAGGACCAGCGGCGTCGGGCGCCGATATCGTGCTCGAACGCGCGACCGTGTTCGGTAGCGTCGCCGATGCGGTCGCCGATTGCGCGCATGTCTATGCGACGACGGTGCGCAAGCGCGGCGTGACCAAGCCGGTGGTGACGCCCGAACGGGCGGCCGGCATGATCCGGACCAGCACCGCGAAAAGCGCGATCCTGTTCGGGCCGGAGCGGGCGGGCCTTGAAACCGACGATGTCGCGCTTGCCCGCACGATCATCACCGCGCCGATCAATCCCGAATTCGGTTCGCTCAACCTCGCGCAGGCGGTGATCCTGGTTGCCTATGAATGGTCGAAGGGCGAAGCGCTCGCCATGCCGCCCGAGACCGATCTGCCGCCGCCGGCACCGCAGGAGGAGCTCGACGGCATGATCGCCCAGCTCGAATCGATCCTCGACGGCGCGGGCTTCTTCTTTCCGCCCGATCGCGTGCCGACCACGCGGCGGACGCTGCGTACGCTGCTGACCAAGCCCGGCTGGTCGAGCCAGGAAGTGCGCACCCTGCGCGGCGTGCTGTCGGCGATCGAGCGCCCGCGCGACCGCGGCTGATCGCTCGGCACCGGCCCCGCTCTTGACGCGGGGTGACCGCTCTGCCATGGCCCGCGCCTCGCAATTGGCCCCGCACCCCGGTGAAGCGGTGGCCCTGCCTTCCACAAGGATCAAGCAGCGCGACGACCGGGAATCCCGGCGCCACGATGACGCCCGGGCGTTGTTGGCAATTGAAGGAATTATCATGTCGAAGCGTCAAAGCGCGAAGTACAAGCTCGATCGCCGGATGGGCGAGAATATCTGGGGTCGCCCCAAGAGCCCGGTCAACAAGCGCGAATATGGCCCCGGCCAGCACGGCCAGCGCCGCAAGGGCAAGACTTCGGACTTCGGCCTCCAGCTGCGCGCCAAGCAGAAGCTGAAGGGCTATTATGGCGACGTGACCGAAAAGCAGTTCCGCGCCTGCTATCACGAAGCCAGCCGGATGAAGGGCGATACCAGCCAGAATCTGATCGGTCTGCTCGAACAGCGGCTCGACATGATCGTCTATCGCGCGAAGTTCGCGCCGACTGTGTTCGCCGCGCGCCAGCTCGTCAGCCACGGTCATGTCCGCGTCAACGGCGTGAAGTGCAACATCGCCTCGCGCCGCGTTTTCCCGGGCGAAGAAGTGACGCTCGGCAGCAAGGCGCAGGAAATGGCGCTGGTGATGGAAGCGCAGTCGCTCGCCGAGCGCGAAATTCCCGATTATGTCGCGCCCGACGGCGCGTCGAAGGTGACGTTCACCCGCGTGCCGACGCTCGACGAAGTGCCGTACCCGGTGAAGATGGAACCCAATCTGGTCGTCGAATTCTATTCGCGCTAAGGCCGGTCGATGACGGGGCTGAGCCACGACGCGATCGCCGCCAAGGTCGGCACGGCCTTTGATGTCGTGCCGCCCGGCAGCGAGGCCGTCTCGCTCACGCTCCGCAGCGTCGATGCGCTGAACGATTCGGGACGGCCCGGCGGGTCGTTCCGGCTCGAATTTGTCGGGCCTGCCTCGACCTATCTGCCGCAGGCCACCTATTCCTTCGGCGAGGGTGGCGCAGAGCCGGTCGACATCTTCATCGTCCCGATCGCGGCGGAGGGCGACAGCCTCGTCTATGAGGCGATTTTCTACTGATCCTGCACTGCGCCGTCCGGATGGCGGACGAGCAGATCGTAGACGTCGCTGGCGGTCTTTTCGAATTTGAAGCCCATGCGCAGATAGAGCCGCCGGGCGGGATTGTTCTGCTCGACATGGATCGACGTGCGCAGCCCGCGCGCGTGCGCATGGCCGATCACATCCGCCAGCAGCGCCGCGCCGATGCCGGCGCCGCGCGCCTCGGGCAGCAGCGCGATGTCGACGATGCGCAGGTCGCTTTTGCCCTGATGGAGATAGAGGCGGCCGACATCGGCGCCGTCCCGCCGGATCGCGTAACGCTGGATGCCGTGATAATGCGCCGAATAATGCGCGTGCTGCGCTTCGTGCTGCTGGGCCAGAAAGGCGTCGATCATGGCTTGCGGCCAGCCGGTCGGCGCCAGTTCCTCCTGGCGGGTCGACGCATAGACGCGCGCGGCGAACGCGAGATCGGCGTCGGTCATCGGACGCAGCGAAACGCCGATCCGGGCGCCTGCCGGAATCGCCAGGGCCGCCTCGCTCATCGCGGACATGGCAATGCTCAGGGTCGCGGCGGGAAGACGCCCTGCAGCGCGATGTTGAAGTAGAGCGTGAGGTACGGCATCATGTTGCTATGGGGCAATCCTCCCCCGGCGGTGCTGACCGTAGAGGGCGACATCTGCACCGGGGTCGACGGGGGGGCATAGCCCAGTCCCTTGGAACTCAGCGCCAAATAGACCGACGGGGACGGGCTCTGGACGTCGGCCGGATCCTGGCTGTTCGCGCGGATATTGTGGGTGTGGATGGGCATCTCGCTTTGGAGGAGCGTGACGTTGTCGGTGCCGCCCTGTTCGCCCAGATCATAAAGCGACAGGCCGGGGCCCTGGCCCGGATGGATCGGCGCCGAACCCTGAAGATTGGGAAGGCCGAAGGTCACCTTGCCATCCCCGCCATAGGTTGTCCCGAGTAGCGAAAAGAGTGCAGTGTTCTGCGAAATCGGCATCAGCTGGCCGTTGCACCACGCCCAGCCTTTGGGCGCGAAGTTGAACGGGAAGATGCGGATCTCCGCGACAAAGGGGTCAGCCATCGTACGGTCCTTTAATTTGGGCCTCGAAGTGGAAACTTCAGTTCGGGCTCGGGAAGATGCCGAACAACGAGATGATGAAATTGACGCAGAGAAAGGGCTGCAAATTGGTGTGCGGCTGCGACATGCCGGCGGACCCGAGGCTGTTGGGGTTGAGCGTCACGTCCGGCGTAATGCCGACGAACATGTCGACCGACGGGCTTGTCGCGAGGAGATTGCCGCTCGCGTTGTTCGAGGTCCCGGCCGCTGTCGTCGCGAGGAAGCTGTGGGTGTGGCTGGGGATTTGCGCCGTGGTCAGCGTGACCTGCTCGACGCCGCCGGTTTCGGCGAGCGTGTAGCTGCCCGCACTCGACGATCCATAATGGATCGGCACGCGGCTGCGCAGATCGGGCACGGCGAACGTGTTCTGGCCATCGCCGCCATAGGTCGTGCCGATCAGCTGGAACAGCGTTTCATTCTCTGAAATCGACAAAAGCTGACCGCTGCAGAATTCCCACCCGGCGGGCGCAAAATTGCCGGCGAACATGCGGATTTCACCAACATAGGGTTGTGCCATTTGTCCGCTCCCTCAATTCGGCGACGGGAAGATGCCCTGCAACGCAATGCAGAAGCTGATCGTCAGGAAAGGCTGCCGGTTCTCGTGCGCCTGGCTACCGCCGAACGAGGATATCTCGTCGGGCGCCAGCGTCGTCGGGGCGCCGCTTGGTGCATAACCGTTGAGGAAGCTGGCCAGGTAATTGTTGGTCGGGCTGGCCGTCGACCCGTTGGCGCCCGTCGCCAAGGCGACATGGTTATGGGTCGGCATCTGCTGCTGCGACAGCTGGACCGACGCCGAACCGCCCTGCTGCCCCAGCGTGTAGCTGTTGCCAACATGGATCGGCACGCGGCCGCGCAGGTCGGGCAGCGCGAAATTCACGCTACCATTGCCGCCAAAGGTGGTGCCGAGCAGCGCAAACAGCCCCTGGTTCTGATTGATCGGCAAGAGCTGGCCGTTGCACAGCGCCCAGCCCCTGGGCGCGAAGTTGAACGACATCATCCGAATTTCGGACAGAAACGGATCTGCCATGTGGTCGGCTCCCCCTCTTTAGTTGTCCTAAGGCTCGTCGAATTTGCGCCTAAAGTCCACCGCCATCTCGAAATAGGAAAAATACACTGGCGGCGTTACAAAAAATTCAGACAAAACAGCGGCGTCAATTTTCCTCGACTACCGGCATCGCCGGCTGGCGGCGATTATTTGTCGCCAAGTACCCCGCGCAGAAACGAATCACTCGTGTCGAGCATCTCGGCGCGCGCCGCGCTGTCTTCGAGCTGATGGTCGAGCCCCTTATATTCGACATACCGGACATTGCGGCCCGCGCTCTTCAGTTTGTCGGCCATCACCCGCGATTCGCGCACGCCGACATTCTGGTCCTGGTTGCCGTGAAACAGCAGTACCGGCGCGGTGATCGTGGCTGCATGGCGGGCGGGCGATCCTTCCTCGACATGCGGTCCCTTGCCGATGAACTTGTCGACGATCTTGTAGTTAAGATAATGTTCGCTTTCGCTGCGTAGCATGTCGAGATCGGTGACGGGCGCGACGGCGACGATCGCCTTGAACAGCGTGGGGTCGAGCGCGGGACTTTGCAGCGCGGCATAACCGCCATAGGACCAGCCAAAGATCGCGACCTTGCCGGGCGCCGCGATCCCTTCCTTCATCAGCCAGCGCCCGCCGTCATTGACGTCGCCGATCGCGGTTCGCCAGCTCTTGAAGCCGTTCTTCTGGTACCAGCCGTCGCCAAAGCCCGATGATCCGCGATAATTGGGCTGGAGCACGGCGTAGCCGCGCGCGGCGAAAAACTGTGGCAGCCAATCGAAAGACCATTCGTCGCGCGCGGCCGGGCCGCCATGCGGCATCACGATCGCGCGCAGATTCTTGCCGTCGCTGCCGGGCGGCAACGTCAGATAGCCGGGGATCATCGTGCCGTCGGCGGCGGGATAGCTGACCGCTTTCACATTGGCCCGCGCCCGGTCGGCGAGCTCGGCGCGAACCGAGATCAGTTCGCCGAGTTCCTTGGTGCCGCGGTTATAGAGGTAGAAGACGCCCGGGTCGGAATCGCTGCCGGCCCAGAGCAGCAGCAATTGTTCGTCGGCGCTGGCATCGACGATCGAAATCAGCGGTTTGTCGGGCACAGCCTTGGCCATGCCGCGCACGAACCGCCGCAAGTCGGGGTCGAACATCTCGGTCTGCCGCCGGTCGGTCGCAAAGCTCGTCCCGACGACGCGGTGCTGGCGGCCGATCTGGACGATGTCATCGATGTCGGTGTCAGGCCGCGCGAAGACGAGCTCCTTCTTCATGCTGCCGTCGAGCGCGATCTTGAACAGCGCGGTATGGCCGTTTTCGACGTCGTACCCATAAGCAACGTCGAGCGTGCTATCGACCGCGATGGGGCGGAAACCGACGCCCAGCCCCTCCGGCGTGAAGGTTTCGGTGACCAGCGGCAGCCAATCCTTGCTGCCCTTCTTGCGATAGCTGTAGACGACCCGGTTGCTGAAATAGCCCGAATTCTCGCGCGGGCGCGTCGCCATGATCCGGATCTGGCCATGGCCGTCCGATATATAGCTCACGGCTGTGTCACGGGGGAATTCGACGGTCGAGCGTTTGAGCGTGCGGGTGTCGACCAGTTCGACCCCCAGCCCGGTGCGATGCTGCGCGATCGTCGTACCGGTTGCCTCTTCGGGCACCCACTGCCGCGTCATCAGCACCTTGCCTTCATCGCCATCGACCTGCCAGTCGATCACTTCGCCGCCACGATAGGTAACCTGGAGCGCATTTTCGCCGGGGCGCGCGGTGAGCACTTTCATCTCCCCGCCTTCGGTGCTTACCGAGACGAGCCGCGTGAAGCTCGTCAGGCTGTCGCCGTCATCGGCGATCAGGTAAATGCCGCAAACCAGCTGGGTATTGGTCGACCAGCGGCAATATTGCAGCCGGTCGGGCGAGCCGCTCGACCGCGCGATAGGCTTGCGCTTCGGCTCGCCGACCAGATTGACGACATAGACATAGCTGCCGCGCGCGCCGAGCGGGGCGACGACGGCGATGTTCTTGCCGTCGGGCGAAAGGCTGATCTGCTCGACCGACTCCCGCGCACCAAATGCGATCGCCTCGGGGCTCGGCTGAGCGGCAGCGGCCCCGGCAGACACCAGCATCGCCGCGGCAAACATCATACGCATCATGAATTTCCCCCTGTCACTCGTGCCGATAATGCCCAATTCGCGCTCCCGATCAATCGCTTGGCCTGCCTCAATCGGTGCTTTTTTCGCCCGCTTGCCTCGCCTTCGCCAGCCTGCCAGAAAGCGGCGCCCGCCAACCCCTTGCCGATCCGGAGCCATGATGCGCGTGCCGATCCTTGCCCTGCTGTCGACCGCGCTGATCGGCGCCGCGTCGGACGCGCCGACAATCTCCGTCGATACGCTCAGGACCGTCGACAAGACATTGTCCTCAGACGCTTTCGCAGGCCGCGCGCCGACCACGCCCGCCGAGGACAAGACGGTCGCCTATATCATCGCGCAGATGAAGGCGGCGGGGCTCAAGCCCGGCAACAAGGGCAGCTGGACGCAGGACGTGCCGATGGTCGAATCGACCTTCGCCGATATCAGCCCGCTGGTGTTTTCGGGCGGCGCCGCGCCGGTCAGCCTTGCGCCCGGCAGCGACATGGTGGTGCGCAGCTATCGCGTCGTACCGCAGATCGCCGTCAAGGACAGCGAGACCGTGTTCGTCGGCTATGGCATCAACGCCCCCGAACGCGGCTGGAACGACTATGCCGGGATCGATGTGCGCGGCAAGACGGTGATCATCCTGGTCAACGACCCCGACTGGCAGATGCCGGGGCGCGACGGCCCGTTCGAGGGGCGCGCCATGACCTATTACGGGCGCTGGACCTATAAATATGAGGAAGCCGCGCGGCAGGGCGCGGCGGCGGCGATCATCGTCCACGATACCGAACCCGCCGCCTATGGCTGGGGCGTGGTCGAATCGAGCAACACGCGGCCCTCGCTCGAGCTCGACGAGCCCGGCGACCATCTCGATCAGAGCGCGGCGATCGGCTGGATGCAGCTTGGCGCCGCCCGCCGCGTGTTCGCCAGCGCCGGCAAGGACTTCGCCCAGCTGAGCGAGGCGGCGAAAGTGAAGGGCTTCAGGGCCGTCCCGCTTGGCCTGAAGGCGTCGGTTTCGTTCACCGCGACGATCAAGCGCCAGCGGTCGAAGAACGTCATCGGCGTGCTGCCGGGCAAGGCGGCGCCGCGCGACTATGTCCTCTACACCGCGCATTGGGACCATCTCGGCCGGTGCACGCCGGTCAAAGGCGACGATATCTGCAACGGCGCGGTCGACAATGCGAGCGGCGTCGCCGGGCTGATCGCGCTTGCGCAGGCGCATGTGAAGGCCGGTCCCGCCGCGCGCTCGATCGCGTTCCTCGCGGTGACGGCGGAGGAATCGGGGCTGCTCGGCTCGCGCTATTATGCCGAACATCCCGTCTATCCGCTGGCGCGCACGGTCGGCGGCGTGAACATGGATTCGCTCAATGTCGCGGGCGCGGTACGCGACTTCGTCGTCACCGGGGCGGGCAAGTCCGAGCTCGAGGACATGGTGAAGCCGTTCGTCGCCGCGCAGGGCCGGGTGATCAAGCCCGAGCCCAATCCCGAGCGCGGCGGCTATTTCCGGTCGGACCATTTCAGCTTTGCCAAGCTCGGCGTGCCGATGCTCGATGCGTCGTCCGGCCTCGATCTCGTCAAGGGCGGGGTCGATGCGGGCCGCGCCGCCAGCGACGATTATGTCGCCAATCGCTATCACAAGCCGCAGGACGAATATGATCCCGCCTGGGACTGGTCGGGCGCGGTGCAGGACTTGCAGGTCTATTACCGGCTCGGCCGTCAGCTCGCGGTCGGCAAGGCCTGGCCGAACTGGTACCGGACCAGCGAATTCAGGGCCGTGCGCGACAAGCAGCGCGCCGGACGCTAGCGAAAGCGACGATCATGGGCACCCCGATCCCCCCCGCCGAATGGGCGCCGCACAAGGCCGTCTGGATCGGCTTTCCCAGCCATGCCGAACTCTGGCTCGACGATATCGAGCCCGCGCGCGCCGAAGTCGCCGCCTTTGCCGCCGCCGTCCATGCCGATGGCGCGGGCGAGAAGGTGCTGCTGGTCGCCGCCGATATCGACGCGGCCGACGCGGCCCGCAAGCTCGCGCCCTTTGCCGACGTCGTGCTCGAGCCGTTCGGCGACATCTGGCTGCGCGATACCGGCCCGATCATGGTATCGCGGCACGAAGCGCGGCTGTTCGGGTTCAACGGATGGGGCGGCAAATACGACCTGCCGGGCGACGAGGATATCGGCGAGCGGCTGGCGAAGTCGCGGCGGATCGACGCGGAGACGTGCGACTGGATTCTTGAAGGCGGCGCGATCGATGGCGACGGCACCGGTCTTGTCGTCACCACCGAACAATGCCTGCTCAACCATAATCGCAATCCCGGACTGTCGCGCGACGCGATCGTCGAGCGTCTGCGCAGCGATCTCGGCTTCACGCAGGTCATCTGGCTCGGCAACGGGCTGCTCAACGACCATACCGATGGCCATGTCGACAATCTCGCCCGGTTTGTCGCGCCGGGGCGGCTCGCCATTCCGGAGGCGGCGGAGAACGACCCGAACTGGCGCGTCTATCAGCTGGCGGCGGAACGGGTGCATTTCTCGGGTGCCGAGGTCGAGGTGGTACGCGTGCCCTCGCCGGGCCGCATCCTGCGCGACGAGGAAATCGTGCCGGCGAGCTACATGAACTTCTATATCGGCAATGCGAGCGTCGTCGTGCCGATCTATGGCGCGCCCGACGACGACGCGGCGGTGGCGGCGTTCGCGGAGATTTTCCCGACCCGCCAGGTCGTCGGCCTGCGCGCCGACCACATCCTGACCGGCGGCGGCAGCTTCCACTGCATCAGCCAGCAGATTCCCGGATGAGTGCGGGCGACCGGGTGACGGTGCGGCGGCTTGGGCCGGGCGACGTCGCGCTGGCGCGGGAAATGAATGCCCTGTTCGCAGAGGCGTTCGAGGATCCGCAGAATTACGCCGACGGGCCGCCCGACGATGGCTGGTTTCGCGAGGTGCTCGGCCGCGAATCGGTGATCGCGCTGATTGCGGTGGCGGGCGACGCCATAGCCGGCGCGGCCGTAGCCTATGAACTCGACAAGCTCGAACAGCGGCGGCGCGAGCTTTATTTGTATGATCTCGCGGTCGCTGCCGGTTGGCGCCGACGCGGCGTCGCGACGCGCTTGATAGACACGCTGCGCCGTCACGCGGCCAAGCGCGCTTGCCACACGCTGTTCGTCCAGGCCGATTACGGCGACGACCCGGCGATCGCGCTCTACACCAAACTCGGTGCCCGCGAGGACGTGATGCAGTTCGATATCGCGCCCGGCAGTGCTGGTGAATCGGACGCGATCGACTAAATAGCGGGCATGACCCAGATCACCGTCGCCGCGCTCCAGCTCTCTTTCGGGCCGGACATCGATCGCAACATCGCCAATGTCGCCCGGCTGGTGCGCGAGGCGGCGGCGCGCGGCGCGCAGGTGATCCTGCCGCCCGAATTGTTCGAGGGCGAATATTTCTGCCGGGTTGAGGATGAAGGGCTGTTTGCGACCGCCAAGCCGGTCGGCGAACACAAGGCGGTTTTGGCGATGCAGGCGCTCGCCGCCGAACTGCGCGTCACCATCCCGACCAGCTTTTTCGAGGCGGACGGCCCGCATCACTACAACTCGCTGGCGATGATCGGCGCGGATGGACGCGTGCAGGGCGTCTATCGCAAGAGCCACATCCCCGACGGGCCGGGTTATGAAGAGAAATTCTATTTCCGCCCCGGCAATACCGGCTTCAAGGTCTGGCCCGGTCCCGACGGCAGCGCCGCGAGCACGCTCGGCGTCGGCATCTGCTGGGACCAATGGTATCCCGAAACCGCGCGCGCGATGATGCTGATGGGCGCGCAGGTCCTGTTCTACCCGACCGCGATCGGCAGCGAGCCGCATGACGAGGGGCTCGACACCGCGCGGCTCTGGCGCCGGGCGATGGTGGGGCATGCGGTGTCGAACGTGGTGCCCGTGGTCGCCGCCAATCGCGTCGGCAACGAACACGGCCAGACCTTTTACGGGACCAGTTTCATCGCCGACGAACGCGGCGACATCCTCGCCGAGCTCGACCGCGAGGAGGAAGGCGTGATCACCGCGACGCTCGATCTTGATCGGGTCAGGCGCCACCGCGCGGCGTTCGGCTTTTTCCGCGATCGCCGCCCCGAGCTTTACGGGCGGCTTACGCAGGATATCTGACCCGCCTTACGCGGCGCGCATCAGCGGGGGCGGGTGCGGCTCACCGCAATCGGCTTGGGGCAGCGGCCCTCACGGTAATCGACCGCGAGGATCAGCTGCGCATCGGGCAACTCGCCGAGCCGCTTCGGGCCCGCCGAGTCGCGCTGCCCGGCGCGTTGCGCGTTCGGGGCGCGGCAATCGGGCTGGCCGGGCATATTGGTCTTCGCCTCGCGCGCATCGGCGGCAACGGCGGCGAAGCAAAGGGCGAAGGCAAGGGTCCAGCGCATGGCAACTCCTTTGGCGAGCACGACTTTATAACATCGCCGCAGCGATGTGTCACGGTCTGAGCGCGACCGCCCGGGCAAACACCGCCTCGAACATCTCAGGCGTGAGGCGCCGGGTATTCTGGTTGTACCGGCTGCAATGATAGCTGTCGATCAGCACCTGCCCGCCCGGCATCCGGTGTTCGGCAAGGTGCGCGAACCGTGCCTTGGGCAGCTTGCCGCCCAGCGCCTTGACCGCCGACTGATGGGCGATCTGGCCCAGCGCGATCACCACGCGCACATTCGGCAGGGCCGCGAGCTGGGTCTCAAGATAGGGCCGGCAGGTGCGGATTTCCTCCGGCGTCGGCTTGTTTTCGGGCGGCAGGCATTTGACCGCGTTGACGATCATCGCCCCTTTGAGCCGCAGGCCGTCATCGGGGCGGGCGGCGTAGAGCCCCTCGCTCAGCCCGAAGCCGGCGAGCGTCGCGAACAGCAGATCGCCGGCATAGTCGCCCGTGAAGGGCCGCCCGGTGCGATTGGCGCCATGCTTGCCCGGCGCCAGCCCGACGATCGCCAGCCAGGCATCGACATCGCCGAAGACCGGCACCGGCGCGTTCCACCAATCGGGAAATTCGGCACGGCACGCCTCGCGGAAGGCGACGAGACGCGGACAGCGCGGGCAGTCGCGCGGGGGCTCGGTATCCGGAAGCGGGCTTGGCGGGGTCATGCCGCTGCGATAGGCGGGGCGGATGCCGCTCACAAGCCATGCGTCCGGCCGCTACGCCATCGCGCTCGGCGCCAATCGTCGCGGGCGCCACGGCCGCCCGGCCGCGACGCTGGCAGCGGCGCTGGCGGCGATCGGCGGCGTGATCGCGGTGTCGCCGGTCATCTCGACGCCGCCGATCGGCCCGTCGACCCGGTGTTTCGCGAATCAAGCGGCGCTGATCGCCAGCGACGAGCCGCCGCCGGTGCTGCTCGACCGGCTGAAGGCGATCGAGGCGGCGTTCGGGCGGCGGCGCGGGCAGCGTTGGGGCGCGCGGGTGATCGATCTGGACATCATCCTGTGGTCGGGCGGCGCCTGGGCCTCGCCAGGGCTCACCGTGCCGCACCCCGCGTTTCGCACTCGCGCCTTCGTGCTGGCCCCGCTCGCCGCGATCGCGCCCGGCTGGCGCGATCCGCTGACCGGTCGGACGATACGGCATTTATGTGCCATTGACCGCAAGCGCCGCGCGGCCTAACGCGCAGCCCTTCGCGGCGAGGACGCGTACGGTGCGGGCCCGTAGCTCAGTCGGTAGAGCAACGGACTTTTAATCTGTAGGTCTCGGGTTCGAATCCCGACGGGCCCACCAAGCCGAAGGAGCGCCATGGCCGACGCGAACGCGCGCGCCGACATTCTGACTGACGCGGTCCGCCGCCCGCCATGGGGCTATTATGCGGCAGCCGCGCTGGCGGCGGCGACGCTGCTGCTGGTCGGGCTGGGCGCCATCGTCATGCGCGGGCAACCCCTGGCGTTCGACCGCGCGATCATGCTCGCGATGCGCGAGCCCGAGAATATGCGCATTCCCGAAGGGCCGGTATGGCTCAAACAGGCGATGCTCGACGTTACCGCGCTCGGCGGGGAAACAGTGCTGACGCTGGTCGTCGTGGCGACGGCGGGGTTTCTGGCGCTCGGGCGGCGCTGGCTGACACTGGCGCTGGTAATCGGCGGTACGCTGAGCGGATCATGGCTGGTCGGGGTGTTCAAGGGGCTGGTCGGGCGCACCCGCCCCGCGCTGATCGATCATCTGGTCGAGGTCTGGTCGGCGAGCTTCCCGAGCGGCCATGCCGCCAACAGCGCGATCGTCTATCTCACTATCGCGCTGCTGCTCATGCAGATCGTCCCGCGCCGGGCCGAGCGGCTCTATCTGCTGGGCGTGGCGGTTCTGCTCGTCGGCGCGATCGGCATCAGCCGCGTTTATCTCGGCGTCCATTTCCCAAGCGACGTCGTCGCCGGGTGGAGCTTCGGCGCGCTCTGGGCGCTCGGCTGGTGGTGGTTCGGCGCGTGGGCGCGGGTCAGGCGCGCGCGAGCAGGGCGCGGGCCGCCTTCAGATGCGGCGCATCGACCATCCGCCCGTTCAGGCTGAGCGCGCCCGCGCCCGGATGGGCGGCGAACAGATCGACCACCGCCTGGGCATGCGCGATCTCCTCCGCGCTCGGGGTGAAGGCGGCGTTGATGACGCTCACCTGCGCCGGGTGAATCGCCATCATACCGGAAAAGCCGTCGCGCCGCCCGCGCGCCGCATAGGCCGCGAGCCCGTCGAGATCGCGGAAATCGGGATAGACCGTCTCGATCGCGGCGACGCCCGCCGCATGCGCGCCGAACAGCGTCAGCGAGCGGGCGAGCTGATAGGGCGCGGCGAAGCTGCCATCCGCCTCGCGCGAGGTTGCCGCGCCGATCGCCGCCGGCAGATCCTCGGCGCCCCAGGTCAGCCCGGCAAGCCGCGCCGTCACCCCGCCATAGCTGCCGAGCGTGAACACCGCCGCCGCCGTCTCGGTCGCGATCGGCAGGATCATGATGTCGCCGTCGAGCCGTGCGTCGAGCGCGGCAAGCGTCGCCCCGCCTTCGGCCTTCGGCAACACGATGCCGTCGGGCCGCGCGGGTAGCACGGCGGCGAGATCGGCCTCGGCCAGCCCCGAATCGAGCGGGTTGATCCGCACGAACAGCGTCACGTCGCGCACCTTGCCCAGAAAATCGGCAATGGCGGCGCGCGCCGCGGGCTTCGCGCTCGGCGCGACCGCGTCCTCCAGATCGAGGATCAGCGCATCGGCGCCCGAGGCAAGCGCCTTTTCCATCCGGTCGGGCCGGTCACCGGGAACGAACAGCAGCGAACGCAGGCGGGGCATCGGCACAACCTCTCTTCCAATCCGCCGCATCCGCTAGCATGGACGGGCCGTTTTGCGAACGCGACAAAGCGTCTTGATACTTTATACCATTACCAATACGGCAACGCTTCGATCCGGATGGAGTAAGGCGTGAAGCAGGCTAGACGGTTTTTGGCGGGCACGGCCCTGATCATATTCTGGGCATCGGTGGCGCAGGCGGAAACCGACCCGACCCCGATCGCCGCGCCCGATCCGCAGGCGCAGGCAGCCGACGCGCCGACCGAGGTGATCGTCACCGGCGTCGTCGAACATAGCGAGCGCGACGTGCTGTCGGGATCGTCGGTGCTGACTGGGGCCGAGCTGACCCGCAACCTGTTGCCGACGATCGGCGATACGCTTGCCCGCCAGCCGGGCGTGTCGGCGACCTCGTTCGGGCCGAGCGCGTCGCGCCCGATCCTGCGCGGCTTTCAGGGCGATCGGATCCGCGTGCTGACCGACGGGATCGGATCGATCGACGTGTCGAACACCTCGGTCGACCATGCGGTCGTCATCAACCCGCTGCTCGCCGAACGGATCGAGGTACTGCGCGGACCGGCCGCGCTGCTTTACGGTTCGTCGGCGGTCGGCGGGGTCGTCAACGTCATCGACGCGCGCATTCCCCGCCGCGTGCCCGAAAAGGGTTATAGCGTCGACACCATCGCCACCTATGGCTCGGCCGCCAATGAACGGTCGGCGGGCGCGAGCGCCAATGTCGCGATCGGCAGGCAGTTCGTCCTCAACGCCAATGGCAGCTACAACCGTACCGACGACCTGCGGATCGGCGGCTTTGCGCTGACGCCGCAGCGCAGGGCGGAAGCGCTGGCCAGCGTCGGCGTGCCGCAGAACCCGCCGCCGGGCGAGGATCCGATCGATTTCGCCGCCAATGCCGCCATTCGCGGGCGGCTGCCCAACAGCGCGAGCGAGACCTGGACGGCGGGCGCCGGCGGCGCGATCGTGACCGATCGCGGGACGCTCGGCATCTCCTATGGCCATTATGCGAGCCTGTACGGCGTGCCGCTTCGCTATGCGACCCAGGTCGGCCAGGAACAGGAAGCGCCCCGGATCGACATCCTCCAGGACCGGTTCGACCTGCGCGGCGAAGTCGATGCCGATGGTCCGTTCGTCAAGACGCTGCGGCTGCGCGCGGGCTATGCCGCCTATCGCCAGTTCGAGCTCGAGCCCGACGGCGCGGTGGCGACGACCTTCTTCAACCGCGGCGTCGAGGCGCGGTTCGAAGTGATCCAGGCGCGGCGCGGCGCATGGCTCGGCGCATCGGGCATCCAGTTCTCGAACCGCGAGTTCAACGTGATCGGCGACGAGGCTTTCCTGCCGCGCAACGGAACCGCCCAGACCGGCATCTTCACCCAGCAGCAGTTCGATTTCGGGCGCTTCAAGGCGGAGGCCGGCGCGCGGTACGAATGGACCGATCTCGCCTCGCGATCGGCGGTCGACGACCCGCGCTATTTCCGCGGAAGCCGCAGTTTCGGAGCGTTTTCGGGCGCGATCGGTGGTTCGTACGGGCTCAACGACGTGGTGCGGATCGGCCTCAACTTGTCGCGCACCGAGCGCGCGCCGAGCGCCGAGGAACTGTTCGCCAACGGCGCCCATGCCGGCACCCAGGCCTATGAACTCGGCAATCCCGATTTCCGGCTGGAAAAAAGCTGGGGGCTGGAAGCGACGTTCCACGCGCATGGCAATGGCTACAGTTTTGACGCGTCGGCCTATTACAACTGGTTCGCCAATTTCATTTCGGACAACCAGACCGATCAGGCGGTGTGCGAAGCCGCCGCCGCGCCGAGTGGGCGCGAGGTCGCGCTGCCCTGTTTTCAGCTGACGCAGGGCGATGCCCGCTATTTCGGGTTCGAAGCGAGCGGATCGGTGAAGGTCGCGCAGCTCGGCCGCTATGCGATCAACCTCGATGCGCTCGGCGATTACGTCAACGCGACGCTCGCCGATCGCGGCCCGGCGCCGCGCATTCCTCCGGCGCGGGTGCTCGGCGGCGTCGAGGCGCAGTCGGACCGGCTGAGCGGGCGGGTCGAGGTGGAACATGTCTTCCCGCAAGGGCGGCTCGCCCCGTTCGAGACGCGCACCAGCGGCTTCACGCTCGTCAACCTCTCGGCGCAGTTCAAGCCCTTTGGCGGCGAGACCAGCTTGACGCTGTCGGCGAACAATCTGTTCGACGTCGATGCCCGCCGCCATGCGAGCTTCCTGAAGGATTTCGCGCCGCTCGCCGGCCGCGACATCCGGGTGACGGTGCGGTTCCCGCTCTAGCGGCTAGGCCCGTCGCCCGATCATCATCCAGACCGTTGGTGTCGAGCGAAGTCGAGACACCGCGCGACTAGCTTGTGCCCCGCCCCTCGACTGCGCTCGGGACGAGCGGTGGGGTTCAGCCCGCCCGCTCGGCCAGTTTGCGCTCCCACGCCAGCGCATGCGCGACGATCGTGTCGAGATCGTCGAGGCGCGGCCGCCAGGGCAGCGTCGCCAGGATCCGCGCATTGTCGGCGGTGAGCGCATCGGGGTCGCCCGGCCGGCGCCCCTCGTAACGGCGCTCGATCCGCATATTGGTCACCCGGTCGACCGCATCGAGCACGTCGTTGACCGAATAGCCGCGACCATAGCCCGCATTCATCACATGGCTTTCGCCCGGGCGCGCGACGAGCAGGTCGAGCGCGTCGACATGCGCCGCCGCCAGATCGGTGACATGGATATAGTCGCGCACCCCGGTGCCGTCGGGGGTCGCGAAATCGGTGCCGAACACGCTCACATGGCCGCGCTTGCCCGTCGCCGCCTCGACCGCGACCTTGATGAGATGGGTCGCGCCCGCCGTCGACTGGCCCGACCGCCCCGCCGGATCGGCACCCGCGACGTTGAAATATCGCAGCGCGCAATAGTTCATCGGATGCGCGGCGGCGACATCGGCGAGCATCGCCTCGGTCATCAGCTTCGACATGCCATAGGGATTGATCGGGCTTTTGGGGCTGTCCTCGCGCACCGGCACGATTTCGGGAATGCCATAGGTTGCCGCCGTCGACGAAAAGATGAAATGCGGCACGCCGCACGCGACCGCGCTTTCGATCAGCGACCGGCTGGCGGCGGTGTTGTTGCGATAATATTTGAGCGGGTCGCTCACCGATTCGGGCACCACCACCGATCCGGCGAAATGCATGATCGCGCGGACATCATGGTCGCGGATCGCGTCGCGCGCCGCCGCATCCTCGATATTCGCCTGTACCAGCGTTGCGCGTGGGTCCACCGCCCAGGCAAAGCCGGTGACGAGATTGTCGACCACCACCACCCGGTGCCCCGCGTCGCACAGCGCAAGCACCGCATGGCTGCCGATATAGCCCGCGCCGCCGGTTACCAGTATCGCGCCGTCCATCCTTGGTTCCTTCCGATTGCGTGTCGCCTGCGCGCTCCTATCTAATGCGGGCAGAGATTAAAGGAGCAATTGATGGCCACGGAAATCGCGACGCTTGCGGGCGGGTGCTTCTGGTGCACCGAAGCGGTGTTCAACGACGTGATCGGCGTCGAAAAGGTCGAAAGCGGCTATATCGGCGGCCATATCCCCAACCCGACCTATCGCCAGGTCTGCGGCGGCGACACCGGCCATGCCGAAGCGATCCGCGTGACGTTCGACAATGACGTGGTCAGCTATGGCGACATTCTAGACATGTTTTTCGCAACCCATGATCCGACGACGCTCAACCGCCAGGGCAACGATGTCGGCACCCAGTATCGATCGGCGATCTTCCCGCATTCGGATGAGCAGCGGATCGAGGCGAAGGCGGCGATGCAGCGCGCCGCCTCGGGCTGGCCGGCACCGATCGTGACGACGATCGAACCGCTGAGCGACTGGTATGTGGCCGAGGATTACCATCAGGAATATTGGGACGGCGACGGCCAGCGGAATCCCTATTGCATCGCGGTGATCCCGCCCAAGCTCAATAAGCTCCGCAAGAGCTTCGCCGCCCGGTCGAAATCGGCGCAGGCAGTGGGGTGAAATTTGTCAGATCAGGAGCGGCGCCAATCCGGACTGTCGATTTTGGCCTCGAACCTGTCCAATAAAAGCTGAATCGTCATTGCGAGCGTAGCGAAGCAATCCAGTGAGGCGCTCACAGAAGGGCTGGATTGCTTCGCTGCGCTCGCAATGACGGATGGTTTGGTTCCAATAAGACAAACGTTGGCGCGCTCGCCTAACCTCTCCTTATCGCACAACCCCCTCAATCGGCAGCGCTCGATCGCGCTCAATACGCGGCGCGGGCCAGCCGGTCGTTGATCGCGGCGCCCAGCCCTTCCTCGGGCACCGGCGCCACCGCGATCTTCGGCTTGGCGCTCGCATCGGCGCCGTGGAGGGTGTCGAACAGGTTTGCGGCGGCCTCCACCAGGTCGCCGGTGGCGGACAGCGTATCGTCGCCGGCGACGCGACCGAAGCCGATCAGCCATTCGTCGCGCTCGGCTTCGGTGGCGTTCAGGCGGAGCGGCTTGGCGGGCGCATAGTGGCTCGCGAGCTGGCCCGGCGCGATGATCCCGCCGACCGCGTTGGCGAGCGGCTGGCCGATCACCGCCGCGACCGCCGCCGCCGTGACCGGGCCGGGCCGCAGCAGCCGCGGGGTCGCGCCGGTCTGAATTATGGTTGATTCGAGCCCCTCGGGGCATGGGCCGTCGTCGATCACCAGCGGGATGCGCCCGCCCAGGCTCATCAGCACATGCGCGGCGCGGGTCGGGCTGATGCCGCCGCTGGCATTGGCGGACGGCGCGGCGAGCGGCTTGCCCGACGCCTTGATCAGCCCCCGGATCGCGCGGTGGGCGGGTACCCGGATTGCGATTGTTGCCAGCCCGGCGGTTGCCAGCGAGGCGATCCCCGGTTCCGCGCGCGCGGGCAGCACCAGCGTCAGCGGCCCCGGCCAGAATGCTTCGGCCAGCGCGCGGGCATCTGTGTCGAATTCGGCGAACGCCTCGGCGGCGGCAAGGCTTGCGACATGGACGATCAGGGGGTTGAAGCTCGGGCGCCCCTTGGCGGCATAGATGGCGGCGACCGCGAGCGGGTTGGTCGCGTCGGCGGCGAGGCCATAGACCGTCTCGGTCGCGATCGCGACCGGCTGGCCTGAAGCGATCAATCGCGCGGCTTCGGCGATCGCCGACACATCATAGGCTAGGCAATGTGTGGCGAAGGTATTTGGTGCGTCCACATGGGCGGGCTATAGCGGCGGACAGCTTTCGACAAGAGAGGATGGACATGCCCTTCACTGCCGCCGTCGCCGATCAGCGCTTCGTGCTCGACCATATCGTGCGCCTGCCCGAAATCGCCGGGAGCGAGCGTTTCGCTGCCGCGACGCCCGACCTGATCGACGCGGTGCTCGAAGGTGCAGGCAGCTTTGCCGAGGGCGAATGGGCGCCGCTCAGCCGGCTGGGCGATACGGTCGGCGCGAAATGGACCCCCGACGGGGTGGTGATGCCCGAAGGCTTCGCGGCGGCGTACAAGGCCTATGTCGAGGGCGGCTGGGGGACGATCGGCGTGCCCGAGGCGCATGGCGGGCAGGGCCTGCCCTTCATCATCCAGACGGCGGTGCTGGAAACGCTGGGCGCGGCGAACATGGGCTTCGCGCTCTGCCCGACGCTGACCGTCGGCGCGATCGAGGCGCTGGCGCATCACGGCAGCCCGGAACAGCAGGCGCTCTACCTCCCGCATCTCGCGACCGGCGCGTGGACCGGCACGATGAACCTCACCGAGCCGCAGGCGGGCAGCGATGTCGGCGCGGTACGCAGCAAGGCCGAGCCGCGCGCCGACGGCAAATGGTCGATCACCGGCCAGAAGATCTACATCTCGTTCGGCGACCACGACATGGCGGAGAATATCGTCCACCTCGTGCTCGCGCGCACGCCCGATGCGCCGCCGGGGACGAAGGGGCTGTCGCTGTTCCTGGTGCCCAAATACCGGCTCGATGCCGATGGCCGTCCGGGCGAACCCAACGACGTGCGCGTCGTGTCGATCGAACACAAGCTGGGGCTGCACGCCTCCCCCACCTGTGTGCTGAGCTTCGGCGACAATGGCGACTGCGTCGGCGAGCTGATCGGCCCCGAACTGGGCGGCATGCGCGGCATGTTCACGATGATGAACAACGCCCGCCTGAATGTCGGCCTGCAGGGCGTGCAGATCGCCGAGCGCGCGACCCAACACGCCGTCGCCTATGCCCGCGAACGCATCCAGAGCGCGCGACCGGGCAGCGGCGGCAAGGGCGTGCCGATCATCGAGCATCCCGACGTCCGCCGCATGCTGATGCGGATGAAGGCGCAGACCCAGGCGGCGCGCGCGCTCGTCTATCTCGCGGCGGGGCAGGTCGACCGCGCGACGCTGGGCGAGCCGGGGGCGCAGGCGCGGCTCGACTTGCTCACCCCGCTCGCCAAGGCGCACGGCACCGACATCGGCTGCGAAGTGTCGAGCCTGGCGATCCAGATCCATGGCGGCATGGGCTATGTCGAGGAGACCGGCGTCGCCCAGTTCTTCCGCGATGCGCGCATCACGCCGATCTATGAAGGGACGAACGGCATCCAGGCCGCCGATCTGGTCGGCCGCAAGCTGAGCATGGACAATGGCGGCGTGATGCTCGGCCTGATCGACGAGATGCGCGGCGCGGCGGAGGATCCGGGCCTGCGGAGCCTGATCGACGCCTGTGACGAGGTCGCGCGGCGGCTGCTGACCGCTGATGTCGATGACCGGCTGGCGGCGAGCTATCCATTCCTGACGATGCTGTCGACGGCGGTGTGCGGCTGGCTGATGGAAGCGCAGGGGCGGGCGGCGACGGCGGCCGGGGGCGATCCCGAATTCCTCGCGATGAAGCGCGCGGTCGCCGACTTCTATGTGAGCCAGATCGTGCCCGAGGCGATGGGGCTGAAGGCGGCGGCAACGGCACCGGCGACGCAGCTCTACGCGCTCGCCCCCGAAGCCTTCGCCGCTTGACCGACTGGTCGTGGATCCCGCCCGCCGACAGCGGGATCCGCGTCCGCATGCAGCCGGCGAACGGCATCGATTTCGAGCTGGCCGAGCTCGACGCAGCCGATGGCGGCACCGACCGGCTGGCGCTGTGCCTCCACGGCTTTCCGGAACTCAATTTCAGCTGGCGGTATCAGATGCCGTTGCTTAGCCGGCTCGGCTGGCGCGTCTGGGCGCCCAATCTGCGCGGCTATGGCGCGTCGTCGAAGCCTACCGGGGTCGATGCCTATCGGCTGGACACGCTCTGCGCCGATGTTGCCGCGCTGATCGACGCGAGCGGCGCGCGCGAGGTGATGCTGGTCGCGCACGACTGGGGCGCAGTGATCGCCTGGCATTTCGCGATCAAGAGGCTGCGGCCGCTCGTTCGCCTCGTCATCATGAACGTGCCGCATCCGATGGTGGCGCGGCGCGAGCGGCGCAATTGGCGGCAGCTGCGGATGAGCTGGTACATCTTCTTCTTCCAGCTGCCCTGGCTGCCCGAATTCGGGCTCGCACGCGACGGCGCCCGTCGGATCGGCGCCGCCTTTGCCGGGATGGCGACCGACAAGGCGCGCTTTCCACCCGATGTGACTAATGTCTACCGCGCAGCGGCGCCGCGCCCCGGAGCGCTGACCGCGATGGTCAACTATTACCGCGCGCTGCTTCGCACCCCCGATTATGCAGCGATCGGCGATGGCCGGATCGATGTGCCGACGCTGATGATCTGGGGCGAAGCCGACAGGGCGCTCGGCCCATGGCTGACGCGCGGCACCGAACGATGGGTGCCCGAACTGACGCTCCACACCTTGCCTGGCGTGTCGCACTGGGTGCAACAGGAAGCACCGGAGCAGGTCAATGCGCTGCTCGACGACTGGCTGTCGGCCCGCGTCGCCTAGCAGGCAGCGCGCGCCCAGCCGCGGTGCGGCGCGCCCGATGTCTCCGCGATCGGCAGCGCCGACCCGCAAAAGGCGCATTCGGCGGTCGCGCGCCCGACATACCAATGTGATTTGCCGCAGCCCGGGCAGGGATTGGCCTGATCGAGGCGAAAGCTCGGTCGAAAGCCGGTGCGCCCCAATTGGATCGGCAATTGCAACATCGTTCGGCTCCCAAGAATGGAGCAGCCATAACCAAGCGAGTTGCGACTTTGTTCCCGATCAACCGTGCGTCTGGCGCGGCCGACCGTCCGGCCGCCGGGGGCTGCGTTCAGGCGATCTCGCTGTCGAACAGCATATCGGCGTCGAGCCCGAGCAGGTCGATCTGCTCGCGGACCTTGGGCCACACAGTCGCGACGAAATGCGCGCGTTCGGCGGCGCGCAGCTTTTCGGCGGCACCGGGCAGCACGAACATGCCGACCCCGCGTCGCACCTCGACATAGCCGTCGTCCTGGAACCGCTGATAGGCCTTGGCGACGGTGAGCGGGTTGGCGCCGTGTTCGGCCGCGAGCGCGCGCACCGACGGAAGCTGGTCGCCGGCCGCATAGTCGCCGCGCAGGACGGCGGCAGCGATGTGCTGGCGGAGCCGAATATAGACCGGGCTGTCTTCGTTGTTCAGGGCCGTCATGCTGCCTTAATACACCAATTGCATGCCGGGTCCAGTCCTTCGATGCACTCTATCCGTCCCACCGCGATACCTTGTCGTCGCGCGGCGGGCGGGCGCGTTCCTCGACCGGCTGCGATGGCGACCCGATGAAGACGAAGCCTGCAATCCGTTCGGGCGCGGCGCCGAACGCATCGCGCACTGCGTCGGAATAGGCGGCCCAGCCGGTCAGCCATCCCGCGACGAAGCCGCTCGCATGCGCGGCGTGGAGCAGGTTCATGCACGCCGCCCCCGCCGACAGCTCCTGTTCCCACATCGGGATGTGGCTTTCCGGGCGCGGCGACGACAGCACCACGACAAGCGATGGCGCCTGCCGCGCGAACCCCTCCAGCGCCTCGATCTCGAGCCGCGCCGCCTGTGGACGTTCGGCGCGATAGGCGGTCGTGATCACCTCGGCCAGCCGATCGCGCCGGTCGCTGCCCACCACCACGAAGCGCCAGGGCGCGAGCTTGCCGTGATCGGGGGTGCGCATCGCGATGTCGAGCATCGCCGAAAGCTGCGCGTCGTCGGGGCCGGGCGCCACCATGTCGCGCGGCCGCCCCGAGCGGCGCGTGGCGAGCAGCGAAAGCGGCGAAGTGCGATCGTTGAGCATGCGACCCCCGATACCGCCTATTCCAGCCATTTACAGCCGTGCTTTTGCCGTTAGTGTCGCCGCCCACGCCGCCATGCAAGAAGCGGCATGGTTGAGACAGGTATTTGGGGATCGCACTGCATGACCGACGATACGCGCTGGGAAGGCGCCGCCGCGCCTGCCGCACAGACCGGACCGACCTGGTTCGGCCATCCGGTGCAGCTTGCCCGGCTGTTCACGACCGAGGCGATGGAACGCTTCGGCTATTACGGCATGCGGGCGCTGCTCACGCTGTATCTGGCGCAGCATTTCCTGTTCAGCGACACGACCACAACCGGCATTTACGGCGGCTTCACCGCACTCGTCTATCTGACGCCGCTTATCGGCGGGCTGATGGCGGACCGGTTCCTGGGATCGAAGCGGTCGGTGAAGTTCGGCGCGATCATGATGTCGATCGGCTATCTGACGCTCTGCTTCGGCGGCGCCCCGGCCAAGCCGTTCGCGACGATTGACGGCCAGCGTTACGAAGTGACGGTCAAGGGCAGCGGCGACGCGCGCCAGCAATTCGTCGTCGACGGCGGGCGCGAGCTGCTGATCAAGGGCAATGACGACAAGACCGTCTCGCTGCTCGACACAGGCGGCAAGGAAGCGCGCCGGATCGCGGCCGGCGGGTTCGAGGCAAGCGGCGAGCGGGCGCCGCTGTCGGTCTTCCTGCTGCTGATCGGGCTGGCGCTGGTCACGATCGGCAATGGCTTCTTCAAGCCCAATATCTCGACGATGGTCGGCGCGCTCTATGCGCAGGGCGACCGCCGTCGCGATGCCGGCTTCACGATCTTCTACATGGGCATCAACCTGGGCTCGCTGTTTTCGCAGATCCTCTGCCCGATCCTCGCGGTCGGCATGTTCGGCTGGGGCGGGCTCGGCTGGTGGGCGGGCTTTGCACTCGCCGCCGCCGGCATGACGATATCGTGGCTGCTGATCCAGTTCGACGGCGGCAAGCTCGACGGGATCGGCGATCGTCCCGCCGATGCGCCGACCAATCGCGACTTCCTGATCTATGGCGGCGCGGTGCTGATGATTCCGGTCGTCTGGTTCCTGTTTTCGAACCTGATGAGCTATGTCGCGCCCGCCGAAGGCGCGGGTATCGTCGGCTATTTCCTCGGCCTGCCGATCATGGGCAAGATCATGTTCGGCACCTTCCTGGTCAGCGTGCCCGGCATCCTCATCTGGGCGCGGCTGAAAGGGTCGAGCCAGGAATTCCAGATGATGCTGGCGGCGATGGTGCTGATCACCTTCAACACCGTGTTCTGGACGCTGTTCGAACAGGCGGGATCGTCGCTGACGCTGTTCGCCGACCGGAATACCGATTTGTCGGTGTTCGGGCTGTTCGACATTTCGGCGGGGCAGACGCAGTTCTTCAACGCGCTGTTCATCGTCCTGCTCGCGCCGCTGTTCAGCGTGATGTGGAACGCGATGGCCAAGCGCGGGGTCGAGCCGACCATCCCGATCAAGTTCGCGATCGCGCTGATGGCAGTCGGCGGCGGCTTCCTGTTTCTGGTCTGGGGATCGCAGTTCGCAGGCGCCGATTTCAAGGTGGGGCTGTGGTGGCTTGCCGGGCTCTACCTGATCCACTCGATCGCCGAACTCTGCATCTCGCCGGTGGGCCTCAGCATGATCACCAAGTTGTCGATCGCCCGCGTCGTCGGGCTGATGATGGGCGTGTGGTTCCTGTCGATCGCGGTCGCGCAATATGTCGCCGGCATCGTCGCGCAGTTCGCCAGCGTGGAAACGGTCGGCGGGCAGGTGACCAATTTGAAGGTCAGCCTGGAAACCTATGTCGGCGTCTTCACGACGATCGCCGAAGTGTCGATCGCGCTCGGCGTGCTGCTGTTGCTCCTGTCCTTCCCGCTCAAGAAGTGGATGCACGGGGTCAAGTGATCGGCTAGCCTTGCGCGAAGGGGCTGCGCGGGGGGACGGGATATGGACGGAACGCTGATGGTCGCGCTGGCGGTCGCCGTCTTTGTCGGCAGCCACCTCGCGTTGTCGCACCCGTTGCGCGCGCCGCTGGTGAAGGCGCTGGGCAATGGCGGCTTCACCGGGCTCTACGCGGTTGTCGCGCTCGCCAGCCTGTGGTGGATCAGCAAGACCTACAAGGCCGCACCCCTCACTCCACCGCTATGGGAAGCGGGCGACCTGCTCTGGGCGGTCGCCACCCTGATCATGCTGATCGCGAGCGTGCTGCTGGTCGGCTCGCTGATCGGCAATCCGGCGATGCCCGGCATGGTCAAGGCAGCCCCCGCCGAAGCGCGCGGCGTCTATGCCGTCACTCGCCACCCGATGCTGTGGTCGTTCGCGCTATGGGGGCTGGCGCACATCATCGTCTATCCGGTCGCGGCCAACATCATCGTCGCGGGCGGGATGGCGGCATTCGCGCTGGTGGGCGCCGCCGCGCTCGATGCCAAGAAGGCGCGGCTGGTGCCCGAACTGTGGGCGCCGTGGAAGCGGGTCACCAGCTATGTCCCGTTCCAGGCGATTGCCGAGGGGCGGGCGCGATTCGGCGGCTTTCGCCCGCATGATATCGCGGGCGGGCTGGTGATCTGGCTCGGTGCGACCTGGGCGCATATCCCCGCGGCCGGGATCGCGGCGGGCATCTGGCGCTGGGTGTTCTAGAGCCGCACCATCGCCATCATCCGATCGCCGTAACGCGGGCCCGCCGTCCCGCCGCGCGGCGCCGCCGCATCGAGCCGGTCGAGATCATCTGCCGTCAGCGCGACATCGGCGGCGGCCATCGAATCCTCCAGCGTCACGCGGCGCTTCGATCCGGGGATCGGCACGATGTCTTCGCCTTGTGCCAGCAGCCACGCGAGCGCGACCTGCGCGGCGCTGACGCCGTGCGCGGCGGCGATCGCCTTCACGACATCGACCGCGGCCATGTTCGCTTCGAAATTGCCGGGGGCATAGCGCGGGTCGTTCAGCCGGTAATCGCCCGGCGCCAGCTGGTCGCGGCTCGTGATCGACCCCGTCAGGAACCCGCGACCGAGCGGCGAATAGGGGACGAAGCCGATGCCGAGTTCGCGCGCCGTCGGCAGGATTTCTGCCTCGATATCGCGTTCCCACAGCGAATATTCGCTCTGTAGTGCAGCGATCGGATGGACGGTGGCGGCACGGCGGAGCGTCGCGGCACCGGCTTCGGACAGGCCGAGGAAGCGCACTTTTCCCTCGCGCACCAGCTCGGCCATCGCGCCGACTGTCTCCTCGATCGGCACAGCGGGGTCGACGCGGTGCTGATAGAGCAGGTCGATCGTCTCGACCCCCAGCCGCCGCAGCGACCCCTCGCACGCCGCGCGGACATTGGCGGGCGACGAATCGGTGCCGCGAATGCCGCCTTCACCGATGCGGAAGCCGAACTTGGTCGCGATCACCAACCCCTCGCGCTTGCCCTTGATGGCGCGGCCGAGCAGTTCCTCGTTCGTGTGCGGGCCGTAGACTTCGGCGGTGTCGAAGAAGGTCACGCCCAGATCGATCGCGCGGTGGATCGTCGCGATGCTTTCGGCTTCGTCGGCGGCGCCGTACATCGCCGGGCCGACGCCCGCCATCGGCATCAGCCCGACGCCGAGCGCGGATACCTTCAGGCCGCCAAGCATGCGGTATTTCATGCGATCATCTCCTCGGGCGTCACCATGATGCCGTCATCGGCGCCATAATGCCTGGAGATGACAGTCGTCACCGCGACGTCCATCATCACGTTGCCGATCGTGCGGAAGATGTCGGGAATGGTCTCGACCGCGATCAGCAGGCCCAATGCTTCGACCGGCACGCCGATCGCGAGGCAGATCGGCGCGACGCCTGCATAGAAGGTGATCTGCCCTGGCAGCCCGACGCCGCTGAACGTCGTCACCGATGCAGCGGCGATCGCGGCGGCATATTGGAACGGCGACAGCTGGATGCCGTACCAGTGCGCGATGTAGAGCGCGACCGCGAGGTTCATCGGCGGCGCGGTCACCCGGAACACCGCGACCGCGAGCGGCAGCACGACGCCCGACGTCTCCACCGGCACGCCGAGCGCGCCCGCCCCGCGCAGCATCGCCGGCAGCGAGGCGAGCGAGCTCTGCGTGCTGACCGCAACCGCCTGCGCCGGCCCCACGCCGCGCGCGTAATCGATCAGCCGGCGCCCGCCCCCGATCATTGCGACCGGATAGGCAATCAGGCTGATGGTCGCCCCCACCGCCGAGACGATCAGGATGTAATGAAGCAGCGCCCCGACCGCACCGGTCCCCGCGCGCGCGCCGACGACGAAGGCAAGCGCGCCGACCCCGGCCGGTGCCAGCCACAGAATCCAACCGATGATGACCAGCATCGCGTCGGCGATCGCCTGAAAGAACAACGTCAGCGCCGCGCGCTGTTCGGTCGGCAGTCGGGTGATCGCAAAGGCGAACACCATCGTGAACACGATCAGCGGCACGATCGCGTCGTTGGCGGCGGCGGCAATCGGATTGGTCGGGACGACCGATTTCATGAAGGCGCCGATTCCCGGCACGTTGGTGACTGTCTGCGCGCCGCTGAGCGCGGCCCGGAGCGCGACCGCCGATTGTTCGGGGATCGGGAACAGCGCGAGATAGGTAGGCGTCAGAAAGGCGGCGAGCGCCGATGCGGCGACGAGGAAACTCATGAACAGCATCAGCGACCGCGCCGCGATCCTGCCCGATCGCGCGGTTTCCGCGGTCGAGGCAATGCCGGTGATCAGCAGCGACACGACCAGCGGGATGATCGTCATCCGCAGCCCGTTCAGCCAGGTATCGCCGATCGGCTGGGCGATCGCCACCGCCGGGTCGACCCAGGCGCCGCCGCTTGCCGCAGCCGCAATGCCGATGATCAGCCCGACGATCAGGGCTAGCAAAATACGGGTCGGTTGTGACATGCGCTGCCCTTTAGGCCATAAAGCCCTTCCCGTGTCGCGGGCACCTCCGGCCTGCAAGCAAAATGAGCATTCTGCGATGGCAAGAAAATATTTCGGCACCGACGGCATCCGCGGGCTGACCAATGCCGCGCCGATGACCGCCGAGATGGCGATGAAGGTCGGCATGGCGGCGGGCGCGCATTTCCGGCGCGGCGACCACCGCCACCGCGTCGTGATCGGCAAGGATACGCGGCTGTCGGGCTATATGCTCGAATCTGCCATGGTCGCGGGGTTCACCAGCGTCGGCATGGACGTGACGCTGGTGGGGCCGATGCCGACGCCGGCGGTGGCGATGCTCACCCATTCGATGCGCGCCGACATGGGCGTGATGATCTCCGCCAGCCACAATCCGTTCGCCGACAACGGCATCAAGCTGTTCGGCCCCGACGGCTACAAGCTGTCCGACGCTGACGAGATGGCGATCGAGGCACTGCTGGGCGGCGAGGTGCCGCTTGCGCCCGCGCCGCAGATCGGCCGCGCCCGCCGCGTCGAGGATGCGCGCGGCCGCTATATCCACTTCGCCAAATCGACCTTCCCGTCCGACCTGACGCTCGACGGCCTGCGCATCGTCGTCGATTGCGCGAACGGCGCGGCCTACAATGTTGCGCCCTCGGCACTGTGGGAGCTTGGCGCCGATGTCGTCGCGATCGGGGTCGAGCCCAATGGCCGCAACATCAACGACGGTTGCGGATCGACCGCGCCGCAGCTGCTCCAGGAAACCGTGGTCGCCAGCGGTGCGCAGATCGGCATCGCGCTCGACGGCGACGCCGACCGGCTGATCGTGGTCGACGAAGGCGGGCGGGTGGTCGACGGCGACCAGCTGATGGCGACGATCGCGCTCGGCTGGGCGCGGCGCGGGCTGCTCCGCAACGGCTCGCTCGTCGCGACGGTGATGTCGAACCTCGGGCTCGAGCGCTACCTGCACAGCCACGAACTCGGCCTGATCCGCACGCAGGTCGGCGATCGTTACGTGCTGGAGGCGATGCGCGCGCGGGGTTGCAATGTCGGTGGCGAGCAATCGGGGCACATCATCCTGTCGGATTATGCGACGACCGGCGACGGGCTGGTCGCCGCGCTCCAGATCCTCGCCGAAATGGTCCGCGCCGGCAAACCGGCGAGCGAAGTCCTCCACCGCTTCGATCCGCTGCCGCAACTGCTCAAGAATGTCCGCTTCGCCGGCGGCAAGCCGCTCGAGGATGCGCGCGTGAAGGCGGTGATCGCCGAAGCCGAAGCCGAACTGCACGGCAAGGGCCGCCTGGTGATCCGCCCGTCGGGCACCGAACCCGTGATCCGCGTGATGGCCGAAGGCGACGATCCGGGGCAGGTGGAAGCCGTGGTCGACCGGATTTGCGATGCGGTACGGGTGGCGGCGTGAGGAGGGCCGTTGAGCAGTCGGGGAAACCGGCCGACCGAGCCCGGCAAATCAATCCTGTCGAGCGGGTATCACGCCATTTCACTCGCTCCTAATCCCGCAAACGCCTGCGGTGCGCGCGTAATGCGGTGCGATACCTTATGTCACTCGCACGTGATGACGCCGAAACCGACACAGGTCCGCTGACATTCAGGGCCTCTTATGCGGCGGGTGGGCGTAAGCCCCCGTTCTGCGTCGGCTTGCCAGTAAAGCGCCCGGCGATATTCCTTCTGCCGACAAAAGGCGTCGGCAACCGGCTGGCCGCACTGATTGCTGCCTGCCTCCATACAGACATCCAGGCGCATCAGCGGGCGACCGGGCGCACTCCAGGTCGGATTGGCGAAGTTGCGATATGAAGGTATCTTGCCCTGGCAGGTTATGTGTCTGAATGCCGTGCAGCCATCGTCGTTGCTGCATGTCTCGTTCGATTGCATCGTCCGGGTCGTGGCCGCGCGACCCACACGCTCGGGCTCAAAATCGATGGCGCGTTCGAACCGCCATTTGTGACAGAATTGATTGGCCACGCTGGCCCCGCAATCTCGACCGATGCCCATGCAGACATCGAGCCGGTCGTCTCCCCATCGGGGGGCGTTGAACCTCTTGGGATCGTCTTGCCCGCCTGCGCTCATCAGTAGAAAACTGCCGAGAATCGCCATGCTTGACGCCAGTAGTCGCAGCATAAGCCCTCTCCCGGCCCGCCATGATCAACTGCGTGAACTATACAAGATTTTGCGCCTGAACTCAATCATACGGCCATCGATCATCTGCCGGCCGCGACCAATTCCGGGCGGTTGGCGGAAATCGACGGCGGCGCGCCGACGGGCTGAAATGGATCGACATCCCCCTCCACCCCGCCGCCGATCCGCGCTATACGCTCCGCATCCCCACCACCCGCTTGCCGGAGGGCCGCACCCATGAAGACGCTCTACACCGCCGTTGCCACCGCGCATGGGGGCCGCCAGGGCCATGTCGCCAGCGATGACGGCGTGCTCGATCTCGATACCTCGACGCCCACGGCGATGGGCGGGCCGGGCGGGGCGGCGACCAATCCCGAACAGCTGTTCGCAGCGGGCTATGCCGCGTGCTTCCAGTCGGCGATGATGTTCGTCGCGCGCCAGCAGAAGCTCGACATCGGCGATTCGACGGTCGAGGGGCATGTCTCGATCGGCCCCAACGATAATGGCGTCGGCTTCGGCCTCGCGGTCCGGCACGTCGTCACGCTGCCGACGCTCGATCAGACGGCCGCCGAAAAGCTCGTCCACGACGCGCATCAGGTGTGCCCCTATTCGAACGCGACGCGCGGCAACATCACGGTCGATTTCGAGGTGAAGGGCGCCTAGCCGACTACGGTGCGCTGCGGCCGTCGCGGCCCTCCGGCTCAAGGGTGCGCGGCGGTTCGATATCGATCGTGCGGAGCCGGTAGCGCCCCGGCGGCAGCATCAGCGCGATCGACTCACCGGGGCGGATCGCCACCCGGTCCATCGGCACCGAGCTGTCGGGTTCGTTCGCGGGCCGCGCCTCGACCACGCGCCATCCCGCTTTCGGCAACAGCGCGGTCGGGATCGCCACCGGCTGATCGCCCGCCGAAACCCGCCAGGCGGGCCGCCCCTCGACGAAGCGGGCGGCAGGATGATCGATGATCAGATCGAAACTTCCCGTTGGCTCGGATGGCGGGAGCGTCGACAGTTGCAGTGCCGCGCCGCCGCCGCGGCATGTGGTTTGTGAAATCGTCAGTGGGTTGATCCCGGTCTTTGCCTTCAGCCGGGTCGCCATCCAGCGGTGGCCCTCCTTGGTCGGTACTTCAAGCGCGTGGTGATAGCCGACATGAATCAGCAGCCGCCCGCGCGGATTGGCCTTGATGAAGGCGGCCAGCGTTCTCGCCTGCGCTTCCTCGCGCGCGGCGATCTGTTGTGCAACGCTGGATTTGGCAGGCGGCGGGCCGGTGACGATCATTTCATAGGGAAGCAGCCGATAACCGAGCGCCTTGGCCGTCCTGCCCAGCCGCCCGAACCCGGCTTCGGCGAGATAAAAACCATCATCGTCCGAAAAATAGGGCAGACCGGGCTGACGGACGAACGGCGAGAGATTGTCCGCCGGCACATCGGGGGCATCATGCACGAGCGTTTCGATCGCCAGCGTGTCGTAACCGATCTTGCGCAGGCGACGCGCGACCAAGGCGGTGAAGCCGCGATGATCGGACCGGGCGTGGCTTTCGTTGATGATGACGATCGACGTCTGTCGCGCCCGGCGTTCGATCTCCGCCAGCGTGTCGGCGGCGGGCTTGAGCGGTTGGCACGCCGTGGCGCTATAGTCCGCGCTGCTCGCCGCGATCAGGTCTTCGCGCCCGAACAGGCTCAGCGTCTGCTCCGCATTGGGCCCGGCAAGCGGATCGGCCGGGTCGATGACAGAGAGATTGCGCAACTTGACCGCCAAATATCCCGTCACCTCATGCTGCGCGATCTGATCGACCGGAATAGTCAGAGTGATGGCATCAGCTGGGCGCTCGGCGAGGACTGCGGCGGAGATGGCAAGCGTCGACAGCCCGGTCGCGGCAAGGCCGAGGCGACGGTACGACGTTGAGTCGAAAGCGAACATGCCTGACGATAACCGCGCGTGGCAGCCGGCACCAGCAGCCGGCCAAGATATCCGCTTCCGCTCGATCCGGATGGGGCTTAAGGGTCGACGCCATGCTCGAGATGCGCCCCGATTGCGAACGCTGCGGCACTGATCTGCCCGCCGACGCGCCCGGCGCGTTCATCTGTTCGTTCGAATGCACCTTCTGCGCGCCCTGTGCCGATGCGCTCGACGAGCGATGCCCCAATTGCGGCGGTGAATTGATGGACCGCCCGACCCGAACCGGCGCCGCGCTCAAGAAATTTCCGGCGAGCACGACGCGCCGTTTCGCCGGTTAGCGGACCGCGCGGTGCCCGCCGTCTATGACCGGATCGGCACCGGCTATGCCAGGCGGCGGCGGCCCGATCCGCGGATCGCCCGGATCATCGCCGATGCGCTCGGCGATGCGGCGACCGTGCTCAATGTCGGGGCGGGGAGCGGCTCCTACGAGCCCGCCGACCGGGTGGTGGTCGCGGTCGAGCCCTCGGTCGCGATGATCCGCCAGCGCCCGCTCGGTGCCGCCCCGGCGGTGCAGGCGGTCGCCGCCGCGCTGCCCGATCCGATGCGAGTTTCGACGCGGCGATGGCGGTGCTGACGCTGCACCACTGGCCCGACAAGGCGGCGGGGCTCGGCGAGTTGCGGCGGGTGACGCGTGGTCCGATCGTGCTGCTCACCTTCGATCCGGCGATCCGCCCCTGGCCGGTCGATTATTTCCCGGCCCTCGCCACGCTCGACGAAGCTCGGTTCCCGGCGATCGACGATTATGCGCGCTGGCTGGGGCCGGTGAGCATCACCCCGGTGCCGATCCCGCATGATTGCGTGGACGGCTTTCTTTACGCCTATTGGCGCCGCCCCGCGGCCTATCTCGATCCCGCGATTCGCGCCGGCAGCTCGTCCTTCTGGGCGATCGACGACATCGCGCCCGGGCTTGAACGGCTGGCACGCGATCTCGATAGTGGTGCTTGGGCGCGCCGCCATGGCGATCTGCTCGCGACCGATGCCTATGACGCGGGCTATCGGCTGGTGGTCGCCGACTGATCGGCGGTTGCGGGGGGAGGGCGCGAGCGGGGTGCGCGTTTTCAACTTTCCGATACCCCCTTTGCTGTGTCATGGTCGCGCGATGATCGGCACCCGCCTTGCTGTCGTTGTCGAGCCAAGCCCTTGTTTTGACTGGAGGATGCTGGGAGCAATGGCAACCCGCAACTTCCGCAGCTTTGCCGGATGGAGGGCATGCCGATGACGCCGCGAATCCTCATCATCGCGGGGTCCGATTCGGGGGGCGGCGCCGGCATCCAGGCCGATATCAAGACAGTGACGATGCTTGGCGGCCATGCGATGACCGCCGTCACCGCGATCACCGCGCAGAACACGCTGGGGGTGCAGCTTGTCGCACCGGTCGCGCCCGACGTCGTCGCCGAACAGATGGCATCGGTGCTCGATGATATCGGCGTCGATGCGATCAAGATCGGGATGCTGCCGAACGAGGAGGTCGTTCGCATCGTCGCGGGGGTTTTGCTGGCATGGCGCGGCCCGCCGGAACGATGGCTTCCCGGCACAAAAATGCCCGTGCCGGTGGTGCTCGATCCGGTGTTGGTGGCGACCAGCGGCGATGCCTTGGCCGATGACACGGTCGCCAAGGCCATCGTCAGCAGGTTGATGCCCTTTGCCAGCGTGGTGACACCGAATGTCCAAGAGGCACGCATTCTGTTTGATATGCCCGGCTTTACGGACCGTGGGGTGCCGATCCTGTACAAGGGTGGTGACGAAAGCGGCGACGAGATCACCGACACGCTCTTTGGGATAGACGGCGACAACACCAACTGGACCGCGTCGCGCATCGACACGCGGCATACCCACGGCACCGGTTGCACGCTCGCCTCGGCGATCGCGACCTATCTCGCTTACGGCTATCCACTGAAGGCCGCCGTCGCGCGGGCGCGGCAGTTCGTGCGGATCGCGCTGCACGATGCGCCTGGGCTCGGCGGCGGGCACGGGCCGATGGGGCATCAGCGGGTCCGGCTCGACCTCGGTCCCGGTGCGCGGTTCAACCAGGTGACGCTGCCGATGGCGGCGGGGTCCGAGGCATTTTACCGCACGCTCGGCCTCACCCAGATCGTCGATACCGAGGACGGCCATTATGCCCGCTTCGAAGCGGCAGGCGGCGCGACGCTGTCGGTCGAGGCGGGCGCGGCGCCGACGATCTTCTTCGAATGCGAGGATCTCGATGCCGAGGTCGCCCGGCTGCAGGCGGCGGGAGTCGCGTTCGATCAACTGCCGCTCGAGCAGGAATGGCTGTGGCGCGAGGCGCGGCTGACCGACCCGGCGGGCAATGCGGTGTGCCTCTATCAGGCCGACGAGAATCGCCGCTTCCCGCCATGGCGGCTGCGGCCGTGATCGCCGGGGTCGACGAGGCGGGGCGCGGGCCGCTCGCCGGGCCGGTCGTCGCGGCGGCGGTGGTGCTGTGCCCCGATGGCGTTGCCGGCCTCGCCGACAGCAAGAAGCTGAGCGCGGCGCGGCGCGAGGCGCTGGCACAGGCGATCCGGCGCCACTGCCATGTCGGGGTCGGCATGGCGAGCGTCGAGGAGATCGACCGGCTCAACATCCTGCAGGCGACGATGCTGGCGATGGAGCGCGCGGTCGCGGCGCTGGCCTGCGACGTGAGCGAAGTGCTGGTCGACGGCAATCGCTGCCCGAAATGGCGTTGGCGATCGCGCGCCATCATCGGCGGCGACGCGACCGAGCCGTGCATTTCGGCGGCGTCGATCATCGCGAAGACGGTGCGCGACGCGATCATGATCGACGCCGACGCGCGCCACCCCGGCTATGACTGGGCCTCTAACAAGGGCTATGGCGCAGCGGCGCATTTGGCAGCGCTCGAAACGCTCGGCCCGACGCCGCTGCATCGCCGGAGTTTCGCGCCGGTGAGGGCAATCGTCGAAAATCTTCAAACCGGCGCCGGGTGAGTCTTCCGCGCCACACCCCAACCATTGGGGGCTGTGGATAAGTGGCGGACTCAACATCTGGTCGGGTTCGCAAATGTTCGCGCAAATTAACGATTTGGCAGGGTTTTTCGTTAACCATTCTTTGCTTGACGGACCGCGCGTTTCGCTCACCGTGGCGGGCTCTTGAGCCGGGGAAAGCTTTATGGGGGTACTCGAAAAGGTTAAGCGCAGCGCTGCGCCCGTGGCCGCGCTACCGCTCGACCAGATCCTGCGCGGCGACTGCATCGCCCAGATGCGGGCGCTGCCGGCCAAGTCGGTCGACATGATCTTCGCCGATCCGCCCTATAATCTCCAGCTCGGCGGCGATCTCAGCCGCCCCGACGGCAGCCATGTCGATGCCGTCACCGATGCCTGGGACAAGTTCGACAGCCTGTCGCATTATGATCGTTTCACCCGGGCGTGGCTGGCCGAGGCGAAGCGCATCCTGAAGGATGACGGCACGATCTGGGTGATCGGCAGCTATCACAACATCTTCAAGGTGGGTGCTGCGATCCAGGACCTGGGATACTGGATCCTCAACGACATCATCTGGCGCAAATCGAACCCGATGCCCAATTTCAAGGGCACGCGCTTCACGAATGCGCATGAAACGCTGATCTGGGCGTCGATGGGCGAGAAGGCACGCTACACCTTCAACTATCGCAGCATGAAGACGCTGAACGACGAGCTTCAGATGCGTAGCGACTGGGAATTCCCGGTGTGCGGCGGGCCCGAACGGCTGAAGCGGGACGGGGTGAAGGTCCACCCGACCCAGAAGCCCGAGGCGCTGCTGTACCGCATCCTGCTTGCCTGCACCAAGCCGGGCGACGTGGTGCTCGACCCCTTCTTCGGCACCGGCACGACGGGCGCGGTCGCCAAGCGGCTGGGGCGGCGCTGGATCGGCATCGAGCGCGAGGGCGTCTATATCGACGCCGCCGAGGAGCGGATCGCGGCGGCACTCCCGCTCGACGAATCGGCGCTGGCAACGATGCAGTCGCCCAAATCGGCCCCGCGCGTCGCCTTTGGCACGATCGTCGAGAACGGGATGCTGCCGGCAGGCACGGTGCTGAGCGATGCCAAGCGCCGCTTCCGCGCGGTGGTGCGCGCCGATGGGTCGGTGATCGCGCCGGGCGGCGAAAGCGGGTCGATTCACAAGCTGGGGTCGCTGGTCCAGGGTGCGCCCGCGTGCAACGGCTGGACCTTCTGGCATTACGAAGTCGACGGCGTGCTAACGCCGATCGACGCGCTGCGGCAGACCTATCTGCTGGCGACGCAGCCCTAGCGGCTGCTACCATCCGTTTGGTCCGCCCGGCCCCGCACGAACGGAAAAGCGCACATGGCTTCACTCCACCTTCGCCCCGTTCAGTTCGTCGACACGCCGATCGGGCGCGACGGCGAGGTCGCGCGGCTGGCGGGGGGCATGCAGTGGTTCGCCGCCTATGAGGTGATCGAGGACGGCGCGCGCCGCACTGTTTCCATCGCTGAATTCGAAGCGACACTGGCGCAGGGCAATCCTCGCGCGGCCGATCTCCATGCCGCAATCACGCGCCCGCGCGCACCGCTGACGCTGGGTGATCGGGTGCTGCGGCTCGACCAGCCGCATGTCGTCGGCATCCTGAACGTGACGCCCGACAGCTTTTCCGACGGCGGCACGCTCGAGGACGATCCGCAGGCCGCCGCCGCGGCGGGGTTCGACATGATCGCCGCCGGCGCGGCGCTGATCGACCTGGGGGGCGAATCGACGCGACCCGGCGCGCCGCTGGTGTGGGAAGGCGACGAGATCAAGCGCATCACGCCCGTTGCCGAACGGCTCGCGCGCACCGCGCCCGTTTCGATCGACACGCGCAAGGCCGCCGTGATGGAGGCCGCACTCACGCTCGGCGCGGCGATGGTCAACGACGTGTCGGCGCTGTTGTGGGACACGCGCTCGGCGGAGGTGGTGGCAAAGGCGGGCGTGCCGCTGGTGCTGATGCACTCGCCCGATCCGGCCAAGGGGCCACATGGCGGGCCGAATTCGGGCAAGGGCGGTTACGCCGATCCGTTGATCGAGACCTACGACTGGCTCGAGGCGCGGATCGATGCAGCGGTCGCCGCCGGAATCGACCGGGCGAAGATCATCGTCGATCCCGGCATCGGCTTCGGCAAGGCACTGGGCGACAATCTCGCGCTGCTGAATGGGCTGGCGATGTTCCACGGGCTCGGCTGCCCGATCATGCTGGGCGCAAGCCGCAAGCGGATCATCGGCGCGCTGTCGGGCGAAGCGCCGGTCGGCGAGCGGCTGGCGGGCAGCCTGGCGCTGGCGCTGAAGGGCGCCGAAGCGGGGGTGCAATTGCTGCGCGTGCACGACGTCGCCGAAACGGTGCAGGCGCTGCGCGTGTGGCGCGGGCTGCGCGACCGCGCGCTGGTGGGATGAGCCGATGCCGATCGATCTGATCTGCCTCGATGCCGACGACACCCTGTGGCACAATATGCGCTTCTTCGATGCAGCCGAGGAGGCTTATGTCGCGATGCTCGCCCCCTTTGCCGAGGTAGGCGTCGCGCGCGAGACGCTGGCGGCGGTCGAGACGCGCAACCTGGCGCTCTACGGTTATGGCGCGAAAAGCTTCACGCTGTCGACGATCGAGGCGGCGGTGGAGCTTGTCGGCGACGCGCTGCCGGTGGCGACGATCCGACAGCTGCTTGCGGCGGGGCGCGACCTTTTGGCGCACCCGGTCGAGCTGTTCGACGACATCGCCGCAACGCTCGATGCGCTGGCGGCACGCGGGCGGCTGGTGCTGGTGACAAAAGGCGATCTGCTTCATCAGGAAAGCAAGCTGGCTGCCTCGGGCCTGGGCGACAGGTTCGCCGGGGTCGAGATCGTGAGCGACAAGACCACGGCGACCTTCGACGCGCTGTTCGCACGTTTTGGCGTCGCGGCGGCGCGCTGCGTGATGGCCGGCGATTCGATGCGGTCCGACGTGCTGCCCGCGCTTGCCGCGGGCGCTTATGCCGCATTCATTCCACAGGCCAATGGCTGGGCGCATGAGGCCGCGCCGCCGCCCGCGGATCAGGCGCGTTTTCGCCAGCTGGCGCGGCTTAGCGAGTTGCCGGGCTGGATCGATACGATCGCGTGAACCGGCGATCAGGCCGCGTTGTCGATCCCCAGCTCGCCCAGCTTCCGGTAAAGCGTCGATCGGCCGATCCCCAGCCGCCGCGCGACCTCGGTCATGCGGCCGCGATAATGGCCGATCGCTAGCCGGATCACATCGGCCTCGATCTCCTCGAGAGGGCGCATGTTGCCGTCGGCGCGGAACAGCGTGACGCCGCCGCTTGCGGGCGTGGCGGCGGTTGAGGGCGGCATCGTGCGGCGCTCGCCCAGGCTGGCGATCTGCGGGAAATCGGCCGGGGTCAGCGCGGTAGCGTCGCACAACACGGCGGCGCGGAAAAGCGCGTTCTGGAGCTGGCGGACATTGCCCGGCCAGTCGTAATCGACCAGCAGCTGGAGCGCGGCATCGGTGACGCCGATCGGCCGCAACCCCGGCTGCTGCGCGATCCGCGCCATCAGGTGGCGGGCGAGCGCGGGAATATCACTCGCGCGTTCGCGAAGCGGCGGGATCGTTACCTGGACCACGTTCAGCCGGTAATAGAGATCCTCGCGGAACCGCCCGGCCTCGACCTCGTCGAGCAGTCGCTTGTTGGTCGCGGCGATGATGCGCACATCGACCTCGCGCGGATGGCGCGCGCCGACCGGCTGAATCTCGCCCGATTCGAGCACCCGGAGCAGCTTGACCTGCGCCTCGACCGGCATCTCGCCGATCTCGTCGAGGAAAATGGTCGAGCCATCGGCTTGCGCGAAGCGGCCGATCTTGCGCTCGAACGCGCCGGTAAAGGCGCCCTTTTCATGCCCGAACAGCTCGCTTTCGACGAGATTGGCGGGGATCGCGCCGCAATTGACCGCAAGCATCGGCCTTTTCGCGCGCGGGGAAGCGGCGTGGATCGCCTCTGCCACCACTTCCTTGCCGACGCCGCTTTCGCCCTCGATCAGCACCGGCACCCGCGCCCGCGCAGCCTTGGCCGCGATGGCGAGCGCGGCACGGAATTTGGGTTCGGACCCGACGATTTCGTCAAACCCCAGCGGGGCGGCGATCTTTTCCGTCAGTGGGCGGAGCTCGCCGGTACCCACGCCGCTGACGGCCGCCTCGAGCGCGGCGATCAGCCGTTCCGGGGCCAGAGGCTTGACCAGGAAATCGGTCGCGCCGCTGCGCATCGCGCTGACCGCGTGGCTGACCGACCCATTGGCGGTGAGCACCAGGATCGGCAGCGACGGGCGGCGCCCGCGCAACTCGCAGATCAGCGTCGCTGCGGCGCCTTCATCGGCCCAGTGATCGAGCAGGATGCAGTCGAGCTGCATGCCGTCCTGCGTACCGAGCGTCGCGATCGCCATTTCGGCGTCCTGCGCGAAGATTGATCGCCACCCTGCGCGCGCGGCGAGCGCCGACACGAGCCGCCGCTGTGCCGGTTCGTCGTCGATCAGCATCAGCATCCGCTGGCCGTTGCGCGTCATGTCGCCTTGCCCTGTCCCAAGCCGGATCCCCCGTTTCGACCGGTAACCTTAATGCGCGGGGGTAAAGGTGGCCTTAAGCCGCGCGGGGCTTGAGGTGTCGGAAAGGCCCGGTTACTGTCCCCCCTCGAACAAGACAGGACACAGGGGCTGATGACCGGCAACGGCGATATCGATGCGCACCGCTCGACCTATAATTTCGTGATCGGCTTGCTGAAATATGGCGCTGCGGCGTCGGCTGCGATCGCGCTGATCGTCATCCTGTTGATCAAGCCCTAGCCCGCCGCATGAAGATCGCGGTCCTCAAGGAGCAACTCGTTGGGGAACGCCGCGTCGCGGCGACGCCCGAAACGGTCAAGAAATTCGTCGCTCTGGGCGCGACGGTCGCGGTCGAATCCGGCGCGGGCGCGAACGCCGCGATCAGCGACGCACAGTTTGCCGATGCGGGTGCGAGCGTCGGCGATCGGGCGGCTACCGTCGCGGATGCCGGTATCCTGCTCGGCGTGCAGGGGCCCGATGCGGCGAGCATCGCGGGCGCCGCGCCCGGCGCGTGGGTCGTCGCCAGCCTCAATCCGTTCGTCGAGCGCGCTCGGGTCGACGCCTATGCCGCGGCGGGTTTCGAAGCGTTGGCGATGGAATTCATGCCGCGCATCACCCGCGCGCAGTCGATGGACATATTGTCGAGCCAGGCGAACCTTGCGGGTTACAAGGCGGTGCTCGACGCGGCCGCCGAATATGGCCGCGCTTTCCCGATGATGATGACGGCAGCGGGCACCGTCTCGGCTGCGCGCGTGTTCGTGATGGGGGTCGGCGTCGCGGGCCTGCAGGCGATCGCGACCGCGCGGCGGCTCGGCGCGCAGGTCTCCGCCACCGACGTGCGCGCCGCGACCAAGGAACAGATCCAGTCGCTCGGCGCCAAGGCGATCTTCGTCGAGAATGTGAAGGGGATCGAGGGCGAAGGCACGGGCGGCTATGCGACCGAGATGTCGGACGAATATAAGGCCGCGCAGGCCGAACTCGTGTCGAGCCACATCGCCAAGCAGGACATCGTCATCACGACCGCGCTGATCCCCGGCCGCCCCGCCCCGCGGCTGATCACCGACGCGCAGATCGCGACGATGCGGCCCGGCAGCGTGATCGTCGATCTCGCGGTCGAATCGGGCGGGAATGTCGAAGGATCGGTCGCGGGCGAAGTCGTCGAAATCCACGGCGTGCGCGTGGTCGGCCATCGCAACGTCGCGAGCCGCCTTTCGGCCGACGCATCGGCGCTGTTCGCGCGCAACCTGTTCAACTTCCTGTCGACCTTCTGGGACAAGGAAGCGGGCAAGCCGGTGCTCGACGAGGAAATCGGCAACGCCGTGCGGCTGACGCAAGGCGGCAAGGTGGTGAATGAGAGGCTGCTCGGGTGAGGCGGGAGCCGCTCAAACCGAGTCTCCCCCTTTGGGGGAGCTGTCAGGCCGACGGCCTGACTGAGGGGGATTGAGGTGGAAACACACACCCCGTCGGGCCTTGCCGCAGCGCGAAGGCTACGCCGAGAAATGTCGTTGCCGGAGGGTCTGCTCTGGCAGCACTTGCGCCAAAGGCCGATGGGCGTGAAGTTTCGCAAGCAGCACCCGATCGGGAACGCCGTGGTGGACTTTTATTGCGCCGCCCGGCGTATGGTCATCGAAATCGACGGCATCGCGCACGATCTGGGCGATCGACCCGACAGCGATGCTCGAAGGGACGCGTGGCTGCGATCGTCGGGATATGACGTCGTTCGGGTTGCCGCTCGCGATGTCCTGCGTGACCCCGCCGGGATCGCTGCATCGCTTACCGCACTTTGCCTCGACAGGCCCCCTCCGTCAGCGCTGCGCGCTGACACCTCCCCCAAGGGGGGAGACTCAATCGGAGCAAGTTGCTGACATGGACTTCATCTCAACCCTTTCCATCTTCGTCATGGCGTGTTTCGTCGGCTATTACGTCGTCTGGTCGGTGACGCCCGCGCTGCACACGCCATTGATGGCGGTGACCAACGCGATTTCGTCGGTGATCATCGTCGGCGCGCTGATCGCGAGCGCGGCGGTCGGGATCGGCAGCGGCGGGGCGGCTTCGAAATGGCTGGGGCTGCTCGCGGTGGTGCTGGCGAGCGTCAACATCTTCGGCGGCTTTGCGGTCACGGCGCGGATGCTGGCGATGTACAAGAAGAAGGACCGGCCCGCGCCGGCCAAGCACTGAGGGGCGCCGGGGGCATGGAGCATTTAGCAGTCAATCCCTGGGCGGCGCTGGCCTATCTGGTCGCGGGCGTCTGTTTCATCCTTGCGCTGCGCGGGCTGTCGAGCCCGGCGACGAGCCAGCGCGGCAACCGCATGGGCATTATCGGCATGACCATCGCGGTCGTGACGACGCTGATCGTGCATGCGCCGCGGATCGACGCGTCGACGATCGACGTGTTGACGGCGGTCGAAATTCTCGCGGCGATCGGCATCGGCGCCGCGATCGGCGTCGTCACCGCGCGGCGGATCAAGATGACCGACATGCCGCAGCTGGTCGCGGCGTTCCACTCGCTGGTCGGCCTTGCCGCCGTGCTCGTGGGTGCGGCCGCCTATCTCAATCCAGATGCGTTCGGCATTGCCGAGGCGGGGCAGATTTTCACGCAAAGCCGGATCGAGCTGGGCCTGGGCGTCGCGATCGGCGCGATCACCTTTTCGGGCTCGGTCATCGCCTTTGCCAAACTCAACGGCAATATGAGCGGCAAACCGATCCTGTTGCCCGCGCGCCACGTCATCAATCTGGGCACGCTCGCCGCGATCCTCGGCCTGGTCGGCTATTTCCTGACCGACCAGAGCCCGTGGGTATTCCTCACCATCACGATCCTGAGCTTCGTCATCGGTTTCCTGCTGATCATCCCGATCGGCGGCGCCGACATGCCGGTCGTGGTGTCGATGCTCAACAGCTATTCGGGCTGGGCGGCCGCCGCGATGGGCTTCACGCTGCACAACACCGCGATGATCATCACCGGCGCGCTGGTCGGCTCGTCGGGCGCGATCCTGTCGTACATCATGTGCAACGCGATGAACCGCAGCTTCATCAGCGTGATCGCGGGCGGTTTCGGCGCGGAATCGGGCGCGGGCGGGGGTGAAGCAAAGGAACAGCGCCCGTGGAAGCGCGGCAGCGCCGACGACGCTGCCTTTCTGATGGGCCAGGCCGAACAGGTCATCATCGTCCCCGGTTACGGCATGGCGGTGGCGCAGGCACAGCATGTGCTACGCGAGATGACCGACAAGCTGAAGGAACACGGCGTCAAGGTGAAGTTCGCGATCCACCCGGTCGCGGGACGCATGCCGGGGCATATGAACGTGCTGCTGGCCGAAGCCAGCGTGCCCTATGACGAGGTGTTCGAGCTCGAAGACATCAACAGCGAATTCGCGCAGACCGATGTCGCGTTCATCATCGGCGCCAACGACGTGGTGAACCCCGCCGCCAAGACCGACAAGGGATCGCCGATCTATGGCATGCCGGTGTTCGACGTCGAGAAGGCGAAGACCGTGCTGTTCATCAAGCGGTCGATGGGCGGGGTTGGCTATGCCGGCGTCGACAACGACGTCTTCTACATGGACAACACGATGATGCTGCTCGCCGACGCCAAGAAGATGGTCGAGGACATCGTCAAGGCGCTCGACTGACCGCGCGGTGGGGGGCGTCCTTAGCGACGAGACTTGGGGCGGCGCGCCGTCTGCGGCGTCGATCCTGCTGATCGCGACCGTGCTTGCCGCGCACGACACGAGGCTGGCGATCGAGGCCTCCGGCGCGCGGATCGCCGCCACGGTCGATCTCGCGCTTGCGGCGGGCGGGCTCGATGATTACCCCGACACCGATGTCATCGTCCTCGAAACCGAAGGGGCCGACGACGAAACGCTGGCGGCCGCGCTGGATGCAATCGCCGATCGGGCGGCGCGCGGCGATGCGGTGATCGTCGGCTTCACGACGGACCAGCTCGATCAGGTCGCCGCAGCGATGCTCGGCAATCGCGTGCAGCTGCTCTGCGCGCCCGATGCCGCCGATCGCGCGGCGGCGCTCGCCATCGCGCTGGCGGGTGCGCGCCCGGGGCGCCTGCGCGAAGACGATCCGCAGTCGGAGGCGGCCCGGCTCAAGCGGCTGAACGACGAATTGGCGCGCATCGCCGATCTGCTCGCACGGATGGGCCGCGTCTCCGCGCCGCCCCCGGCGCTCGGCGACCGCAGCCAGACCTTCGGTATCGAGGATGAGCCCGGGGCGGTCGACCCCGCCGACATCCGCCGGGCGATCCGGGCGCGGCGGATGCGCGAGCAGTTTTTCGGCGGGGGGCTGTTCGAGGACCCGGCATGGGACATATTGCTTGATCTGTTTGCCGCCGATCTGGAGGGCAAGCGCGTCTCGGTTTCGAGCCTCTGCATCGCCGCTGCCGTGCCGCCGACAACCGCGCTGCGCTGGATCGGCCGCATGAGCGAAGAGAAGCTGCTGGTGCGCGAGCCCGATCCCGCCGACCGGCGCCGCGCCTTCATGCGCTTGGGCAGCGGCGCGCGCGGTGACATGCAGCGCTATTGGCGGGTGATCCAGCGACTGGGCGGGCCGCTCGTCTAGCGGCTGGAAGCGGCTTTTGGGGGAGGGCTGACATGGCGATCGACGCGACCCGACTGCAACAAAGACTAAAGGCGCGGGGATTCCCGATCGGTGTCGATGGTGATCTCGGTCCGGCAAGCTATGCCGCGCTGCTCGCGGTCGTGGCGGGCGCGCGCCCAGGCGCGGCCGCGCTCACCATCTTGCGGCGCGACATCGGCGCGGCGCTGGCGCGGCATTTGCCGGCAGCCGCGATCGATCGGCCGCTGCGGCTGGCCCATTTCCTCGCGCAGGCCAATGTCGAGACGGGGGGCTTCCGGACTCTGGTCGAAAGCCTGAACTATACGCCCGAGGCGCTGGTTTCGCTGTTCAACGGCAAATCGGTGCGCATTCCGCCCGCCGATGCGCAACGGCTGGGGCGCAAGGCCGGCGAGGCGGCGCTGAACCTTGCCCGCCAGGAGGAAATCGCGAATCTGGTCTATGGCGGCGCCTTTGGTCGACGGCAGCTCGGCAACGATCAGACCGGCGACGGCTGGCGGTTTCGCGGACGCGGGATCAAGCAGACGACCGGGCGGAGCAATTATTCGGCGTTTCGCGACGTGACCGGGCTCGACGTCATCGACGATCCCGATCTGCTCGGCAATCCCGACACCGGGGTGCGGGCGGGCTGCGTTTTCTGGGACCGGAAGAACTGCAACGCGATCGCCGACCGCGATGATGTGCGCGAGGTGACGTTGCGCGTGAATGGCGGGCTCAACGGTCTTGCCGATCGCAGCGCCGCGCTTGACCGGGCGAGGGCGATCCTGCTCTGACCCGCGGCGATTGACGCGGCCCGCCAAGCGGCTAGAAGCGTCGCTTCCCGTCGGGGGGCGCTGTCGCGGCCCGAAGCGGGGGCGCTTAGCTCAGTTGGTAGAGCATCTCGTTTACACCGAGAGGGTCGGCGGTTCGAGCCCGTCAGCGCCCACCATCCCCGGCCGGGGGCGTGGGGCCTAAAGCGCGCGGATCAGCGTTGCCGCGCGCGCGATCCAGGGCGGATCGGTGACGACCTGCTGCCGGGCGCCGCTGCCGAGCGGTAGCAGATGGAGCTTGTCGCCATCCCGCCCGATCAGTCGCGCAAAGACGAAGCGCCCGGCCGGGCGGGGGACGAGGATGTCGCGGTTGAGCGCGGTCGCGAATTGTTCGGGCGCGAGCCGTTCCGCCCAGATCTCATCGCCCGCTCGATAATCGCCGACGCTGCCGGCAACGGTGATCGCTACCAGCCCGGCAGCCGCACGGGGCGGCACCACGCTTGCCGGCTGGCGCGGGGCATGCGCGCCACTTGCATCGAGGATCGCCGCGACCGCGATGTCGGCGCTGTCGGGCAGCTTGACGAGATCGGCGGCTTCCACCCCCAAAGCAGCGGCGATCCGGTTGAGCCAACCGACCGAAACGGTGCGGGTCCCGGTTTCGAGACGACCGATCGTCTGCGCCGTCGTCGGCGGCACGCAAGCCCTGGCGACTTCGTCGAGCGTCAGCCCTTTTGCGCGGCGCACCTCACGGATCGCGGTGATCATTTGCAGGTCCTCTAACCCATCTGGTTTTTTCTCTTTCCGACATCCCTGCCTTTGTGGCAAGAGGATTCGTCGAATCGAACAAAAGGCGAACATAAATGAGAAAGCTGGTCGAGTGTGCGATCGACGAAAATGGCGCGATTGCGCGGCTCCAACGCGGGGACCGCGGACGTCGCGCGCGCAGCGTGACGATGAATCTGGCTGAGTCGCCGCTGTCGTGGTTGCGCGCGCGGGGGCTGGTCGACGCGCGGCAGTTCGAAGCGGGTGAGCGGCTGCGCGCGGATTACGAGACGGCGCAGCTGGGCGCGCGCGTGACGATGCGGTGGGAAGCGACGCCGGTCGCGCGCGGGCGTCGCGCCGCCGATGCGCCGCTCGATCCGACGCTCGCGCAGATATCGGCCAAGCGGCGTTTCGACGATGCGGTCACGGCGGCGGGGCCGGGCCTGTCCGACATCCTGTGGCGGGTGATCTGCGCGGGCGAAGCGCTGCCGCTTGCCGAAAAGACGCTCGGCTGGCCGGTTCGGTCGGGCAAGCTCGTGCTCGGTCTCGCGCTCGATCGGCTGGCGGCGCATTACCAGCTGCCATGACCAAACCAGTTGCCGTTTGAAACTGAAAAGCGTAGATCGGCAGGGACATCAGCAGGAGAGTAGCGATGATCTTGTACGGCAACAGCCTGTCGCCCTTCGTTCGCAAGACCATGGCGTTCGCGCGCGAAAAGGGCATCGACCTCACCCTTGAGCGCGCAGGCCTGGGCGGCGGGTCGCCCGAATTCTACGAAGCTAGCCCGTTCAAGAAAATGCCCGCGTTCCGCGATCCCGGCGCCGACAACGGCAAGGATTTCGTGATTTCGGATTCGACCGCGATCATCGCCTATCTCGAAGCCAAATTCCCCGAACCCAATCTGATTCCGACCGATCCGATCGCGCGGGCGCGCACGATCTGGTACGAGGAATTTTCGGACACGATTTTAGTGGGTTGCGGGGGCAAGATCTTTTTCAACCGGCTGGTCGCGCCGAAATTTCTGAAGCGCGAGGGCGATCTGGCGGCGGCTGACGAGGCCGAGGCCAAGGAATTGCCGCCGCTGCTCGACTATCTCGAAGGCATTATTCCCGACAGCGGCTTCCTGGTCGAGGACCGGATCACCCTGGCCGACCTGGCCGTCGCAAGCCCGTTCGTGAACCTGTCGCATTGCAGCGACCCGATCGATGCGGCGCGCTGGCCCCGGACCGCAGCCTATATCGACGCGATCCTGTCGCGGCCGAGCTTCGCGCCGATCGTCGCCGCCGAACAGGCCATGGTCGCGGCGATGGCGTAAGCCGCGGCGGCGCGCTACATCGGCGGCATGCGGATCGCCTTCACCAAATGCCATGGGTCGGGAAATGATTTCCCGCTGGTCGATGCGCGCGCGATGCAGCTGGACGATGCCGAATGGGCCGGCATCGCCCGCGCGCTCGCCGATCGCACCGGGCCGGTCGGCGGCGACGGGCTGCTGCTGTTGACGGGGGGCGACGACGCCCACGCCTTTGGCATGCGGATGTTCAATTCGGACGGGTCCGAAGCCGAGACCTGCCTGAACGGCCTGCGCTGCGTCGCGCGGGCGGGCTTTGCGGCGCTGGGCGGGACCGAGGCGCGGGTGAAGCTGAAGACGTCGAGCGCCATCGTCGCGATCGATGCCGATCTTGCCCCCGGCGTCGCCACGATTCGCGAAACCGCCGGCCCTGCCGATCCCGACGTCAGCCACTGGCCGATCGCGGGGGCGACCCTGATCGTCGATGCGCGCGTGCCCAACCTGCCGAGCGAGCGGCTGTTCACGGCGATCGCCATTCCCAACCCGCATCTGATCAGCTTCGTCGATGCAGTCGACGATGCCGAATTGAGCGCGATCGGGGCGGTGTGCGAAGCGGCACCCGCCTGGCTGCCCAACCGCGCCAATGTGTCGTTCGTGGAAGTGCGCGGGCACGACCTGTTCGTGCGCACCTTCGAACGCGGCGTCGGGCTGACCGACAGCTGCGGATCGGCGATGGCGGCGTCGACCTATGCCGCGTGCCTGACCCGGCGGATCGCGTTCGAGACGCCGCTGACGGTGTTCAACGCCGGCGGCATGGTCGGTGCCGAGGCGGCATCCGACGGCATGGTGACGCTGAGCGGCAATGCCACCTTCGAATGGGAAGGATCGGCCGAGATCGATATGGCGCGCGGGCTGGCGGGCGATCTGGTGATCGATCGCTGGCACAACGACGAGATCGCCGCTTGGGCTGGCGTGATCGATCGACTAACCAATATGGCACTTTTCGCTTGACATCGTCACGCTGTTTCGGTACATAACAGGAACGCTGAAGAATTGCGAATCGGGGCGGTCGGGCGATGAGCCGGGCCGTCCCTTCGCGTTGGAGGACCTATGGCGACCGAGGCAAGGAAGAAGCCGACGATCGCCGCGCGCCGTAAGAAGTTCCTGAAGAAACTCGCTCAGACGGCCAATGTCAGCCTGTCTGCACGGCATGCGGCAATCTCGACATCGGCGCTTTACGCGCATCGCCAGAAGAACGAGACCTTCGCCACCGCCTGGGACGAAGCGCTTGGCGAAGCGCTCGACGAGCTCGAGCAGCTGGTGATCGAACGCGCCAAGCACGGCGTGGAAAAGCCCGTCTATTTCGGCGGCAAGCTGATCGGCACCGTCCGCAATTATTCGGACGCGCTGGCGATGTTCCTGCTGAAGGCACGGCGGCCCGAAGTCTATGCGCGGCTGAACGAAGAACAGTCGGGCGATGCCGATGGCGATGCCGCCGCGCGCGCCGAAGTGCTGCGCCGGATAGAACAGTTGGGCCATGCGGATGACGCGGCATGAGCGCGTCGCCCGCCGCGCTGCTGGCCCGCTCGGGACGGGCGGCGGCCATGCTGGACGGCGTGCGCAACTGGCCCGCACTGCTCCACGACTGGCGTTTCTGGGCGCGACCCGAACAGCTGCCACCGCCCGGCAACTGGCGGGTGTGGCTGATGTTGGCGGGGCGCGGCTTCGGCAAGACACGGGCCGGGGCGGAATGGGTGCGCGGGATTGCGGAGGCCGATGGCAGCGCGCGTATCGCGCTGGTCGGCGCGAGCGCGGGCGAGGTACGGCGGGTGATGATCGAGGGTGACAGCGGCTTGCTCGCCGTCGCCCCCGCGTCGTCCCGCCCCCGGTGGGAGCCGTCGCTGGGGCAGCTGCTCTGGCGCAGCGGCGCGCGGGCCTTTGTCTATTCGGGCGAAAATCCCGACGGTCTGCGCGGCCCGCAGCACAGCCATGCCTGGGGGGATGAGATTGCCAAATGGACCTGGCCCGAGCCGACGTGGGACATGCTGGCGATGGGCCTGCGGCTGGGCGCACAGCCGCGCGCGCTGTTGACGACGACGCCGCGCCCGATCGCGCTGCTGAAGCGGCTGCGCGGCGCGAAGGACACGGTGACGGTGACCGGACGGATGGCCGACAACCGGCTGCTGCCGGCGGCGTTCGTCGCGGCGATGATCGCCGATTACGACGGCACCCGGCTGGGGCGGCAGGAGCTTGACGGCGAATTGATCGAGGATCTGGCGGGAGCCTTGTGGACCCGCGCCGTGCTGGAGGCGTGCCGCGAGCGCGCGCTGCCGCCGCTGGTGCGCGTGGTGGTCGGTGTCGATCCGTCCGCGAGCGTCGGCGGCGACGCCTGCGGGATCGTCGCGGTGGGGCTGGATGCCGAAGGGATCGGCCATGTCATCGAGGACGCAAGCATCGCGGGAGCTACGCCCGAGGGCTGGGCCCGCGCGGTGGCGGACTGCGCCGCGCGGGTCGGCGCCGACCGGGTGGTGGCGGAGGCGAACAATGGCGGCGCGATGGTGCGCAGCGTGCTGACGGCCGCCGACGCCGCGCTGCCGGTGACTTTGGTCCATGCGTCGCGCGGCAAGGTCGCCCGCGCCGAGCCGGTCGCGGCGCTCTATGAACGCGGGCGCGTGCGGCACGTCGGCGCCTTTCCCGTGCTGGAGGACGAGCTGTGCGGGCTGATCGCGGGTGGCGGTTACGAAGGGCCGGGCCGATCGCCCGATCGCGCCGATGCGCTGGTCTGGGCCTTGAGCGCGCTGATGCTGCAGCGGCGCGGGGCGGTGGGAGTGCGGCGGTTGTGAACCGAGCCCCCCGTTGGTCCCGAGCATCGTCGAGGGACCGGCGCGAGGCGAATCGTTTGTGGCCCGTCCCTCGACTACGCTCGGGACGAACGGTGGGATAAATTCGCTAACGGTTGCGCCCTCGCTTGCGCCACGCGCTCGCCGCAGGAAAAGCGCTGAAGATTGCCACCGCAAACCCCGTCATCGCGGTGTGTGGGTCGTTCATCGCGGCGCCGATCACGCCGATCAGCGCGCTGTAGAGCGGGAGCAGATAGACGAGATAGGGGCCGATCCCGCCAAGCCGGCGGCGGGCGCCGTCTTCATCGACGAAATACCAGCCGAAACCGATCAGCGGCACCGCGAACAGCAGCGCCAGCGCGATCCAGCCGATCTGGGCGGGGATGACCATGGCGGCATCCTATCGCGCGCGCGGCGGCACGGCTATAGCGCGGGCGCCCGGCATCGCGCCGCTGCATGGAGGCCCGATGATCCCGCGCGAGACGATCGATACGGTGCAGGTGCCCGGCGGCGGCGAGATGCGGCTGGTGCGGCGCGGCACCGACTGGTTTATCATGCTGGGGCGCGAGGAATTGATGTCGAGCCGGATGAGCGGATCGGAGCAGGCGCTCGGCACGCTGGCATGCGACCGGGTGGGCGCCGATGCGCGGATGCTGATCGGCGGCTACGGGATGGGCTTTACGCTCCGCGCAGTGCTGGGGCGGCTGGGGCCGGGCGCACAAGTGACGGTCGCCGAACTGGTGCCCGCGGTGATCGCCTGGGCGAAGGGGCCGATGGCGGATTTCGCGGCCGGGTGCCTCGACGATCCCCGGGTGAGCGTGGTCGAGCGCGATGTCGGCGCGGTGATCGCCGATGGGGTGGGGCAATGGGACGCGATCCTGCTCGACGTCGACAATGGCCCCGACGGGCTGACGCGCAAGGGCAACGACCGGCTCTATTCGCCCGCCGGCCTCGCGGCAGCGCGCGCGGCGCTCCGCCCCGGCGGGGTGCTGGCGGTGTGGTCGGCAGCGGCGGATCCGGCGTTCGCCAAGGCGCTCGCGCGGGCGGGATTCGACGTCGACGAAGTGTTGGTGCGCGCAGGAGCGAGCGGCAAAGGCGCACGGCACGTGATCTGGTTCGGGCGGCGTTAGCTGCCAGGCAATTCCTACCAGGAGTAAAACATGAAAATCTTCGGCTGGAAGGGGGCCGGGCGGGAGCGATTCCGTCCGGCTCTTTCGCGTTACGGGCTGTCCGCCGGCGCCTCGCTCGGCGAATGGCCCTCGACTTACGAAGCGCAGGTGCGCGAGGGGTATGCGCGCAATGCGATCGCCCAGCGCTGCGTGCGGCTGGTGGCGGAAGGCGTTGGCGGGGCGCCGCTCAGCGCTTCCGATCCGGCGCTCGCCGCGCTCGTCGGCGTGCGGTCCGGCGGGCAGGCGCTGATCGAGACGGTGGCGGCGCAGCTGCTGCTCCACGGCAATGCCTATGTCCAGATCGCGACCGACGGCGAGGGCCGCGCCGCCGAGCTGTTCGCGCTGCGGCCCGAACGGGTTGCCGAGGACGCGCTGAGCGTGACGCGCGCGACTTTCCTTGCCGGCGCCGCGCCGTCGGTCCCGCTCATTGAAGTGCGGGAAGACTGATGTCGGCGTCCTTCCTTTCGGGCGAGCTCACCACCATCGCGCTGTGCTGGCGGATCGAGCGGCGCGACGGCGTGACGATCGGGCTGACCGATCACGACCGCGACCTCGTGATCGACGGCCTGGTCCACCGCGCCGCGCCGGGGATGACGCCGTCGGCGATCAAGCGCAGCGACGGGCTGGAGGCCGATACGATGGACGTGACCGGCGCGTTGACGAGTGCGGCGATCGGCGCGCGCGATCTGCTCGCGGGGCGCTGGGACGGTGCGCGGGTGATGCTGTTCGCGGTCGACTGGACCGGTGCTGCGGGCCGCGTCGATCTGGGCGAGGGGCTGATCGGCGCGGTCGAGACCGAAGGCGACGCCTTTGCCGCCGAACTGCGCGGGGCGAGCGCGCTGCTCGACGGGCCGGTGGTCGAGGAAACCTCCCCCGAGTGCCGCGCCGAGCTCGGCGACCGTCGCTGTCGTGTGGCGATGGCAGGGCGGCGGCGGTTCGTGCGGGTGGTCGCGGCCGATGGCGCGGTGCTGACACTCGATGCGGTCGAGCCCCTCGCCAATGCTTATGGCAATGGGCGGCTACGCTGGTTCGGCGGTGGCAATGTCGGGCTGGAGGCGGCGATCGCATCGTCGGACAGCGCGATGGTGACGCTGCGCCGCGAGACGGTCTTCGCGGTGGCGCCCGGTGACCTGGTCGAGCTGACCGAGGGGTGCGACAAGAGCATCGCCACCTGCGCGGCCCGGTTCGGCAATGCCGCCAACTTCCGCGGCGAGCCGTTCCTGCCGGGGATCGACCTGCTGACGCGCTATCCCGGCGCATGACGCCCCGGTGCATGAGTAACGTGGTGACGGCCGCGCGCGCGGCGATCGGCGCGCGATTCCGGCTGCACGGGCGCGATCCGGCGAGCGGGTTGGATTGCGTCGGGCTGGTGGCGTTTGCCTATGGCCATCGCGCGGTACCGAGCGGCTATGCGCTGCGCGGCGGCGACCCGGCGGCAGTGGCGGCGCAGATTGCCGCTTGCGGGCTGATGCCGGTCGAGGACGCAGCGGCGGGCGACCTGCTGCTCTGTGCAAGCGGCCCGGGCCAGCTTCATTTCGCGATCGATAGCGGCGGCGGGGTGATCCACGCCGATGCGATGCTGCGCCGTGTCGTCGAGCGGCCCGGCGCGGTGCCCTGGCCGGTGCTCGGCCGGTGGCGCCTTTCGGGAGAGGGTTGATGGCGACACTGGTGCTCACGGTGATCGGCACGGCGGTCGGCGGCCGGATCGGCGGCGCGGTCGGCGCTATCGCCGGTCAGGCGATCGATGCCGAGCTGTTCAAGGGCAGGCCGCGCGAGGGGCCGCGCCTGACCGACCTGTCGATCCAGACCTCATCCTATGGCAGCGCCATCCCGCGCGTCTTCGGCGTCATGCGGGTCGCGGGATCGGTGATCTGGTCAACCGACCTGATCGAGACGCGGACCCGCACCGGCGGCGGCAAGGGCCAACCCGGCACCAACAATTACAGCTATGCGGCATCCTTTGCCGTGCTGCTGTCGGCGCGGCCGATCAGCCGGATCGGGCGGATCTGGGCGGACGGCAATCTGCTGCGCGGTGCCGATGGCGATTTCAAGGTCGCGACCGGCTTTCGCCTCCATCGCGGCGGAGAGGACCAGCCGGTCGATCCGCTGATCGCCGCTGCCGAGGGCGCGCTCGCTCCTGCGCATCGCGGCCACGCTTATGCGGTGTTCGAAAATCTCCAGCTCGCCGATTATGGCAATCGGATCCCGTCGATGACGTTCGAAGTGTTCGCCGATGAAGCACCGGTCGCGATCGGCGCGATTGCGGAGGCGATCGGCGGGGGGCTGGTCGCGGATGGCGGACTGAGCCGGACGCTGCCCGGGTTTTCGGCCTATGGCGACAGCGCGCGCCGCGTGCTCGAAGCACTGGCCCAGATCGGCGGCGGGTGGTTCGCGCCGACCGGTGGCGGGCTCGTCCTGCGCGGCGATGCGGTGCCGGAGCGCGCGCTTGCCGACCAGGGCGTCGGTGCGCGGACGCCTGGTCGACGGCGTGCCTACCGGCTCGCGGCGATCGAAACCGTGCCGCAGGTCGTGACGGTCGCGCATTATGATCCGGGACGCGATTACCAGATCGGCCTGCAGCGGGCGCGGCGTCCGGGCGCCGGCTATCGCGAGCGCCGCCTCGATCTGGCCGCAGCGATCGACGCCGGCGGCGCCAAGGCGATGGCGGAGGCGGCGCTCTCCCGCGACGAGGCCGGACGCGAGACGCGGCAATTGGCGCTGGGGTGGGACGCGCTCGATCTTTCGCCCGGCGCGGTGGTGTCGATCGCGCAGGAGAGTGGGCGGTGGCGCGTGACCGGCTGGTCGCTCGAAGCCATGGTGCTGACGCTCGACCTCGTCCGGCTGAGCGACACGGGCGCGACGACCCTCGTGGCGAGTTCGGGCCGTGTGCTCGCCAGCCCCGACACGGTCGCGGGTGAAACCATCCTCCATGCCTTTGAGTTGCCGTCGCTCGACGACGGATTGCTGGCCGCGCCGCGTCTGCTGGTCGCGGCGGCCGGAACGGCGCCGGGATGGCGGCGGGCGGTGTTGCTTTATAGTATCGACGGTGGCGCGCGCTGGACGACGGCCGGGGCGACGGCGCTGCCCGCGACGATCGGTGCGGTCGCGGTGCCACCGCGGCGCTGCGGGAGTGCGCTGCGCGACCTGGCGGGTTTCGTCGATGTGGACCTGGCGCATGCGGCGATGATGCTTGCCGACGCCGACGATGCCGCACTCGATTCTGGCGGTAACCTCGCGCTGGTCGGCGATGAATTGCTCCAGTTCGGGAAGGCCGATCCGCTCGGCGGGCGTCGTTGGCGGCTGTCGCGGCTGCTCCGCGGCCGCCGCGGGACGGAAAACGCTGCGGGCGGGCAGCTGGTCGGCGATCGTTTCGTTCTGATCGAGCGAGAGACGCTGGTCGCGATCGACCTGCCCCTGGCGGTGCTCGGCGGCGTCGCTTGCGTGATCGCGTCGGGCGTCGGCGACGCCGATGGCGGGGTCCGCATCAATGCGGCGGTGACCGGCGCCTCGGTGTTGCCGCCCGCGCCCGTGCGGCTGCGGATCGACCAGGCCGAAGGGCGGCTGGCATGGACGCGCCGCAGTCGCGCGGGCTGGAGCTGGACCGATGGCCGCGATGCGCCGCTGGGCGAGGAAAGCGAGCGCTACCGGGTCGCGTTCGCCGATGGCACCAGCATCGAAACCATCGATGCCGAGCTGCCGCTTGCCGGTTTGCCTTCCGGGCCGGTCAGCGTTCGCCAGCGCGGCACCAACGGATTGTCGATGCCGGCCCGGCTCGACTGAGCTTTTGAAAGGAACACGCGCATGAGCCACGAATCGACGCCTCGCCTCGCGCTCCCGCTGCTGCAACCGGGGCAAGCGCAAAAGGAGCTCGATCACAATGAAGCACTCGCACTGCTGGATATCGCGACAATGCCGGTCGTCGAATCGGTGGGGCTCGACATCCCGCCTTCTGATCCGGCTCCCGGGCAGTGCTGGGCGACGGGGGCCACGCCGACCGGCGCCTGGGCCGGACACGCTTACTCGCTGGCGGGTTGGACCGATGGCGGCTGGCGCTTCGTTTTGGCCTGCGAGGGCACGGCGGCGTGGAGCCGGGCAGACGGCGTTTCCGTGGCGTTTCGCGCGGGCGATTGGCTTGTCGGCGTCCTTGACGGTCGCTCGGTCGTGATCGACGGAGAAGCGGTGGTCGGACCGCGTCGTCCGCCGATCAATGGACCGGCGGGCGGGGCGACAATCGATGCCGAATGCCGCGCGGCGGTTGCCGCGATTCTCGATGCACTGCAGCATCACGGGCTGATCGCGATCTGAAACAACCCACAATATGTGGCCTTTGCGCAACAGTTCCCGCTATTTGCGCGCTTGCGTGGAAACTAAGCTTTGGCTAGGGAGTTGGGGCTGTCCGTAGTGACACTCAAGAAAGGGGATTATGATGCGGAAGCTAGCCGTTTCACTGGCACTTGCCTCCACGATCATCGCCACACCCGCCCTCGCCCGCGACAAGTCGTGGTATGTCGGCGTCGATGGCGGTGCGACGATCGTTGAAAAGATCGATTACGATATCGGGACCGTCCGTGGTGCCGCGACCGCGACTCATGACTATGGTTATGATGTGTCGGGCAATATCGGTTACGATTTCGGTCCGGTCCGGGTCGAGGCCGAAGTCGGCTACAAGCGCGCGACTGTGCGCGATTACCGGTCGAGTCTTTCGACGCCGATTTTCCTGGCCAATGGGACGCTCGTCAACGCGGCGCCTGCCCAATACACGGGCGTTGGCGGCAGCACCTCGGCTCTGAGCTTCATGGTCAACGGCCTGCTGGATTTCGGCGATGACGACGACATTCAGGGCTTTGTCGGCGGCGGTGTCGGTATCGCGCGGGTCAAGGCTTCGCGCTACGCCCTGAACCAGAACGGCGCTTTCCTCGACGATTCGGATACGCGCTTTGCCTATCAGGGCATCGCCGGCGTTCGTGCGCCGCTTGGCAAGCATGTCGACGTATCGGTCAAGTACCGCTTCTTCACGGCCCCAGGCGCTCGCTTCGTCGACGTCACTGGCCGTAATTACAGCGGGACGTTCCGGTCGCACAGCCTGCTCGGCGGCCTGACCTACAATTTCGGCGAACCGGCCGCACCGCCGCCGCCTCCCCCGCCGCCGCCGCCGGAGCCGGCTCCGCCGCCTCCCCCGCCGCCGCCTCCTCCGCCGCCTGCAGCGGTTTGCTCGCCGGGTCCGTTCATCGTGTTCTTCGACTTCGACAAGTCGGACATCACGCCGGAAGCTGCGTCGATCCTCGACAACGCCGTGGCAGCGTACCAGAATTGCGGCAACGCGCAGGTGATGCTTGCGGGCTTCACCGATCGCTCGGGTTCGCCCAAGTACAATATCGGCCTGTCGCAGCGCCGTGCCGATGCCGTGAAGGCCTATCTCGGGTCGCATTCGATCCCCGAGGGCGTCATCACGACCCAGGCGTTTGGCGAAGACCCGACCAAGCTGCGCGTGCAGACCGCAGACGGTGTGCGCGAAGTGCAGAACCGTCGCGTCGAAGTGACCTACGGGCCGGGCTCGGGCAACTAAGCCTGATACCGGGTACGAAATCGGGGAGGTCGACCTTGGTCGGCCTCCCTTTTTTCATGTGCGGGCTTTCGGAATTCAAACCCGCCGAATAAGCGCTTCGGCGGGGGGCGATTATGCTTCGCGTGCAGCCTCGGCGAGCCACGCGGGGATCATCGCATCGCCTAGCGATTCGACCCGGCGAAGCTCCACCATCAGGCCGATCTCGGGATAGCGCGCCCGCGTCCGTTCGCCGATATCGCCGATTGGTGCTACGACCAGGCGACGGTTGATCTTGGCGCGGTGGTGCATGCGGGCGGTGTTTTCCTGGCCGATGTAACAGCCTTTGGTAAAGCTGACCCCGCCGAGCTCGCGGGCATTGCATTCGAGCCAGAGCGTCTCGCCGTCACCGAGTTCGCCAACCCCCTCGGTGACGCCGAGCGCGAGCCGGTGGCAGAGCCAGCCTGCAACCGGCGCCGAGGGTGGGCCCAACCAGCGCCGTCCCAGCGCATCGAGCCGCGGATCGGCCACGCCATCTGTGCCCGAAGCCGTCCAATGGGCCTTGAGCGGTGACGGCTCGATCGCGATGCGCCGCCGCAGCCGATAGATGCCCAGGCGCCGCGCCAGCGCTTCGGCGCGGCTCGCCTCGCAATCAACCAGAACGGCGTCGCCGTCATCCGGGCCGCCGTCCCAGAGGATGAAATCGAACAGCGCCTTGCCTTGCGGTGTCAGCAGGCCGCCCCATTGCGGGCGATCGGGCGCAAGCTGCGCTACATCCTGCGTCACCAGCCCCTGCAGAAAATCGCGGACATCGTCCCCGCTGATCCGCAGCACGGCGCGGTCGGCGAGCATCGTCGGGGGGGTGGCATCGGTCATGTCCTGTAGCTAGGACGGCGACCATGGAATCCCAAGCCCCCATGCGCCTCACCATCCGCCGACCGGATGATTGGCATGTCCATCTTCGCGACGGCGCGATGTTGTCGGCGGTGGTCGGCTACACCGCGCGCCAATTCGCCCGCGCGATCGTGATGCCCAATCTCTCCCCTCCGGTCACGACGGCGGAAGCCGCCGCCGCCTATCGCGCGAGGATCGTCGCTGCCCTTCCAGCTGGCACCGATTTCACGCCGCTGATGACCTGCTACCTCACCGACGCCAGCGATCCGGCGGCGATCGCGCGCGGCCATGCGGACGGCGTCTTCACCGCGTGCAAGCTTTACCCCGCGCATGCGACGACCGGCAGCGCGCACGGCGTCACCGATATCACCGCGCTCTTCCCGGTCTTCGCGACGATGGAGCGCATCGGGATGCCGCTGCTCGTCCATGGCGAAGTGACCGATCACGCCGTCGACATCTTCGACCGCGAAGCCGTCTTCATCGACCGATGCCTGCGCGGCCTGGTTCGCGATTTTCCGGGGCTCCGGATCGTGTTCGAGCACGTCACGACGGCGGACGCGGTCGATTTCGTGCGCACGAGCGGGCCCAACATCGCCGCGACGATCACGCCGCAGCACCTCCACATCAACCGCAACGCGATGTTCGACGGCGGCATCCGGCCGCATGCCTATTGCCTGCCGGTCGCCAAGCGCGAAATCCATCGCCAGGCGCTGCGCGATGCCGCGACATCGGGCGACGCCAAATTCTTTCTGGGCACCGACAGCGCGCCGCACGACGTCGCCGCCAAGGAGGCCGCCTGCGGGTGCGCGGGCATCTTCAACGCGCCGTTCGCGATCGAGAGCTATGCGGCCGTTTTCGAGGCCGAAGATGCGCTCGACCGGCTGGAGGCCTTTGCGTCGGAAAATGGACCGCGCTTCTATGGGTTGCCGCTCAACGAAGGGCGGGTCACGCTCGAACGTGCGCCGGTCATCGTTCCCGACCGGGTGGCGGCTGCCAAAGGCGCGATCATTCCGTTTCACGCCGGCGAGACACTGGGCTGGCGGCTGGCGGATTAGGTTTTGCGCTCCCAGGGCGCCGAAACGGCCAGTCGGTGACGCCACCGGCCCATAACGCCCACCAGATGATCAGCGGCTGCGCCATCAGCCGGGGGATGTGGTACCACGGCCCCAGCACGACGCCGCCAATCGGCACTGCATTGACCGCGTGGTTGATGTTCGCGGGGAAAACGCAGAGCGCATAAAGCGCCAGCATCACGCCCGCCCACCAGCGCAATCGCGGCACCAGCAATGCGATCGAACCGGCGATCTCGCAAAGCCCGGTCGCCATGACGACGGCGTATGGCGCCGGCACCCAAGGGGGCGTGATGGCGACGAACCCGCCCGGCGCGCGGAGGTGCAGGATGCCCGCGCCCAGATAGGCGAGCGCGAGCAGCAGGCGGAGCGCCGCGCGGGCGGCGGTCAAAACGGCAGCCAGCGCGCCTTTTCGCTGAACTTCATATAGCCGATATTGACCCCGGCCCGCGCGCCGACGCCAAGCCGGATCGGGATCAGCACGGTGTTCCCGCGCCGCAGATAGGTCGCCGAAAAGCCGCCGACGAAATAGAGATGGCCTTCGCCTTCGGGAAAGCGGCGATAGATTTCCTGCGAGTCATAAAGGTTGTAGACAAGGACAAAGACCTTCGACGCGTTGCCGCCAAGATCGAAGCCCACCGACGGCCCGGTCCAGTAGATTGGCCGGTCGCCCTCCACCTTGTGCGACAGGACGCCCGAGCCGTAGCGCAGGCCGACGACGAACGCCCCCGACGCTTCGCGCCCGGCGATATAGGCGTTGGGCTCGCCCTGATCGCGCAGGATTTTTTCGAGCAGCCCGGCCAGACCCTGGGCGCCCTTGCCGAACACCCGTTCGCCCGCGCTCAGCAAATCCTTGCGCTGATAGGTGGAGGCGGCAACCGTCGTGCTGGTCGCCGGATCGTCGGCGGCCGCCTGCGTGGTCGATTGCGGGTCGGTCGTGGGCACCGCCGCCTGCGGATCGGCGTAGCGCGGGCTATCTGCGGGCACCGTCGTATCGGTCCGCGGCGGTGGTGGGTCGCGCCGCAGATCGCTGTCGATCGCACTGTTCGGGTCGACGGTGGTCACTTGCGCCGACAGCGGCCCCGCGCCGCCGATACCCAGCAGCACCGCCAGCGCCGCCGCAAACGCCCTGGACCGCAACGATTTCACCATGACGCCAACCCCTCCGCGCAAAGCGCTCTCCCGTGTGCGCGAAACGCTAGCGCCGCGTCACGGACGCACGCAACCGCCGGGCGACAATCCGAGTCGATTTCGCGCCAGTTCGAATCGAACCAGGTGTTGAAGCGCGCGCGCGCCGCGTCTATAGCCGCCGCTTGCCGCCGATCCGGAGACGTGGGTGAGTGGCTGAAACCAGCGGTTTGCTAAACCGCCGTACTGCGATTAGCGGTACCGAGGGTTCGAATCCCTCCGTCTCCGCCATTTAATGTTGATTTTGTTGAACTTTTTATGAGTTTGCGGCCCAGTTCCCATAACCGCTCCCCGATAGCCCGACTGCTTCATGCCGTTTGGATAGATGGCAACGCGCTCGCGATCGTGCCCGGCCAAATTTTTGCAAATGTTGATCGTCCAGCTCGGCTGCCGTGATATGTTGGTCGCGACAATGAAGGAGCAGGCAATGGGCTGGAACGACCATATCGACTTCGACCTGCATGACACGGTGTCTGATGCCGTTGACGAAGGCTATATTGAGGATGGCACGCCCGCATATGGTGTAGCTCAGCAGGTGATCCATGAGGGCTATGACAGCCTGACTGACAAGCAGAAATGGGTCTATGACCATCAGGTTCTGCCCGCGTTGAAGGGTTTGCAAGAAGAGCGCGACGCCGAGCATCGGCGCTATCTTCTCGAACGCGACTGAATAGATTCGTGCTGGAGCACGCCGAGAAAGCTGTTGCGGCTCTAAAAGATAGCCTGTTTCCCGAGGTTGCAATCGGAAGCCTCATGGCGCGCAATGAGGTCGCCCATAAGTGGAAGGCAACCTACAGGAGTCTACAGCTTCGCGAATGCGTCCATTGGCGAATGCAAGACTTGCTCGAACAGGCTGTTTCCCTGCACCAGCAAGGGCATGTGCTGGGCGGACGCATTCTGCTTAGGAGTGCTTTCGAGACGATCGCCGTACTGATTTATCTCAACCAGCAGATGGAGAAAGTTGTCGCGGGAACGGTCAACTTCCATGCGTTCAGCAAGAAGACCGAAGCTCTCGTGATGGGTTCTCGCGATGAGAGCACTCCCCTTGACGCCATCAACATTCTAACGATGCTGGACGCCGCCGATAAGAAATATGTCGGCATAAGGAAGCTATAC
>PKED01000009.1 GCA_002863155.1 Sphingomonadaceae bacterium
ATTCGTTGATCTTCATCTCGCGCTCAAGCTGCGTGCCCGACAGCCATTGCTCGAAATTGTCGTATCCGGCGGGCAGCTCGGTCACTTCGGTGATCCGCTTCAGCTCGCGCTGCGCTTCGGCCTCGCTGTCGCGGACGATCGCATAGGCGGCCATGCCATACTGCATCGGCGGCTTGCCCGTCGCTTCACGACGGCGCGCCATGTCGGCGATCTTGGGCGCGATCGCCTCGACCGGATCGCCGTGCATGACATAGGCATCGCACTGCTCGGTGATCAGCGTCTTGGCCGCTTCGCTCTCGCCACCGGCATAGGTGACGGGCTTGCGCACCGGCTTGGGGCTGCAGATCGCCTTTTCGGTCGTGTAGAATTTGCCGACGAAATCGAATTCCTCTTCCGACCAGAGCCCCTCGACCACCTTCAGCCATTCGCTGGTGCGCGCGTAGCGATCGTCATGCTGGTCGAATTGCAAGCCATAGCGCCGCGCCTCGTCCGCCCACCACGACGACACGACGTTGAGCGCGAGCCGCCCGCCAGCGATCTGGTCGATATTGGCCGCCGCCTTTGCAAACAGCGCGGGCTGGTGGAAATTGGGGCGGACGGCGACCATCAGCTCCAGCGTCTCGGTCACCGCCGCGACCGCCGCCGCAGTCGACCAGGCATCGAGCGTCGGCGCGCCCGGCCCCTTGATATCGTTCATGTTGAGCTCGGCGATCAGCGAGAGGTCATAGCCCCACTTCTCCGAATTGACCGCCAGCCGCTTGGTATAGTCCCAGCTCGCCTCCATCCGCTCGTCGGCGATGTTGCGCAGCCAGCCGCCGAAGACGGGCATCCAGTAACCGTATCTCATGCCTTCACCTTTGCGATTTCGCGTTCGAGATAGTCGACCAGCGTGTCGTGTGGGTCCCAGCCCAGCACCTCGAGCGGCTTTGCGACGAAATTCGACAGCGCGTTGATGTCATAGAAGCGCGGCGTGCCGTCGCGGTCGTCGATCATCACTTCGACGCCGCCGATGTCGAGCCCGGCGGCCGTCGCGATCCGTTCGGCCGCATCGATCAACGCAGGGTCCGGATCGGCCTTGGTCATCACGATCGGCTTGCCGTCGGCGACACAGGCATCTGCGGGGCACAGGTCGAACGCGCCGCCGCCCGCGATATCGATCGCGTAGAGGAATTTGCGATCGAGCGTTTCGAGCCGCGTGATCGTGCCGTCGCGCGCGGGCACATATTCCTGCACCAGCAGCACGCCGTCGATGCTGGTCGGCAGGAACTTGTCGGCGACCGCCACCGCCAGATCCTCGGGCGTTTCATAGCGCATGATGCCGGCGCCCGATCCACCGACATTGGCCTTCACCACCAGTGGGAACCGAAGCTCGGTCGCCGCCGCCAGAATATCGACCGCGCGGTGGACGACCCGCGTGGCCGGAACCGCCAGCCCCAAGCTGGTCATCAGCGCGAGCTGGCGCGCCTTGTTCGAATCGACCGCCAGCGGTGTTGCGCCGTTGATCACGCGCACGCCCAGCCCGCTCCAGTGCGCGAACAGGGCATGTGCGTAATAGATCGCATGGTCGGGCGAACGCAGGAAGCTCGACATCGCCAGTCGGCTGAACACGACCCGCGCCGGCGACTGCGATGCCGACGGATCGAACCGATGTCCCTCTACGCCGATGCGGACATAATCGATGCCGCGCGCGTCCAGTGCTGAGAACAGAGGCGCGAACCAGGCGGGATGTTCATAGAAAATGGCGAGATCGTGCATAAATTCCAGTCCAGCGCAGGCGATGCGCCGATCGTCAAGCGTCAGGCGCTGCGCTGTCTATTCGCGCCCGCCCGGGAGCGCAATCACCGCCCGCTTTCGGAACGGCAGAGCACGGTCCGAGACGGGGCACGGTCAGCTACTTGCGGGGTCGGGCAATGGCGCATCAATGGTGCACACCAGCCCATCGGACGCGAATTCAAGGTCGACACACCCCTGCAACTCGCTCGACAAGGCCCGCTCGATCATCATCGAACCGAAGCCGCGTCGGGCCGGCGCCACCACGGGCGGCCCTCCCGATTCGACCCAGCGCATCTGCAACCGGCGTTCGGCATCGCCTGCGATCGCCCAACTGAGCGCCACGCGCCCGCCATCGACCGACAGCGCGCCATATTTGGCGGCATTGGTCCCCAGTTCATGCAGCGCCATCGCGATCGTCACCGCCGTCTTCGGCGCGATGCGCAGTGCCGGACCGCTCATCGTGATACGGTCGCGGACGTCGAGATGCGGCGCGCACGCCTCCGCCGCGACATCGGCGAGATCGGCGGACTCCCAGCTCTCGCGCGTCAACAGGCCGTGCGCCTTCGCCAGCGCGGCCAGCCGCTCGTCGAACGCGCGGCGCGCCTCGACCGCGATGCCTTCATGTCTGAACGTCTGGTGGGCGATGCTCTGGACGATCGCGAGCGTGTTCTTCACGCGGTGATTGAGCTCGTCGACCATCAGCCGCAGCCGTCGCTGGGCGCGGCTGTGCTCGGTTACGTCGGATGTCACGCCCACCACGCCGACGATGGCGCCGTCGCCGTCGCGCAGCGGCGCCTTGGTGCCCCTGAAAATGCGCTCTTCACCAGAGGCATCGGTGAAAAGCTCCTCGATCTTCAGGATTTCGCCGCCTTCCATAACCGAACGATCATTGGCCATAATCGTCGCGGCCTGTTCGGGATCGTCGTGCCATTCATCCTCGCGGCGGCCGAGCACGGCCTCGGCCGGCTTGCCGATCACGGCGAGCGTGGCCGAATTTGCGTAGAGCATCCGGTGGGCGCGATCCTTGGCGAAGATCAGTTCGCCCGAGCTTTCGCCGATCGCCCGCAACAGCCGCTCGCTATCGGCCAGCGCCCGGTGCGCGCGCGCCGAGGTGCGAGCCGCCGCTGTCCGCTCGGCAACCTCGGCAATCAGGCCGAGCTCGGCGTCGGTCCAGGCGCGCTGTCGGGCCGACACGACGAACAACAGGCTGCGAAGCTGATTGTCGCGCCACAGCGGCACGACGACAAACGCGCCGACCCCTGCCTTGCCCAGCCCGTCGCGGATTGGTGAGACGATGCGCGGCTCGGTCGCGACGTCGCCCACGACGATTGACCTCCCCTCGCGTAGATCGGCGGTCAGCGCGCCGCCGAAATTGATCACCGGATAGCTTCCGGCAACCGTTCGACCGGTCTTGCTATGCCATTCGTGCTCGATCGTCATCGTGCCGGTCCCAAGGTCCGCATCGATGAAGCCGACGCTGTCCGCACCCAATCGCTCGCCGAGCATCGCGGAAGCGGTCGCCAGCACGGCGCCGGGCTCTCCCGCGTCTCGCAAGGCATCGCTCAGTGACACCACAAAGGCCTGGCGCTGTTCGGCCAGCATGTGCCCGGTCGTCTCGGTACAGACGACGAGCACGCCGCCGATCCCGCCCGGCGCATCCTCATCGTCGATCGGGCTGTAGCTATAGGTCCAATAGACGTCGTCGCGTCGCCCGTGTCGATCGATCGGGACCAGGTGATTTTCGTGCCAGGTCGCGCCTTTTCCCTGCATCACGAACTCGATTTCGTCGCCGATCACGTGCCAGATCTCGGCCCAGGCCGATGCCGCTGGCTGGCCCAAAATGGCGGGATGCTTCTCGGGCCCGATCAAGGCGCTGTATGCATCGTTGTAGAGACAGACCGCGCTCGGCCCCCAGAAGATGAACATGGGGTGGTTGGTCGCCAGCATCAGCCGCACGACCGTCCGCAGGCTTTGCGGCCAGCGCTCGGGCGGCCCCAGCGGGGTATCGCTCCAGTCGCGCGCGCGCATCAACGCGCCAAGCGCGCCGCCGTCGCGCAGAAACGCGAGCGACGGTCGCTCGGCTGCAACCGCGTCGGGTGGCTCGCGCTCGCTGGGGTCGGTCGATCGGCCTGTCGTCACGCTGGTCCCCGTGGCAACCGAAAAGTCGCCCGCTCGACGTTATCGAAAATTCCAGCCCCTGTCATTGATCGGCGTTAAGACCATCGGGCGTCAATCGACCATCGTGAAGCCGAAGCACCCGATCGCAATAGCCGAGCGTTTCCCGGCGATGGGCGATCACCAGGATGGCGCGGGACGTGCCGAGCGCCGCCCGCAGCCGTTCAAAAATGTGCGCCTCGGTCGCGCTGTCGAGGGCACTTGTCGCTTCGTCGAGAATCAGCAGCGATCCGCCGCGCAGCAGCGCTCGCGCCAGGGCAAGCCGCTGCCTCTCGCCGCCCGAAAGCAGCGCGCCGCGCTCGCCGACCAGCGTCCCCAGGCCGTGAGGCAGCCCGCGCACCAGGTCGCCCGCTTGCGCGGCCTCCAGCGCCTGCCAGATCGCCGCCTCGTCCACCGGACGTGCGCCCCAGCGCAGATTGTCGATCACGCTCGCATGGAACAGATAGGGCTCCTGAACGGCATAGGCGATCCGATCGCGCCAGGCCGATGCCGCCGCGCCGACAAGCGGCACGTCGCCCAGTCGCACGTATCCCGCCTGGGGCGTGAGCAGCCCGACAATGATATCGGCCAGGGTCGACTTGCCGGCACCCGACGCACCGGTGAGGCCGACGATCTCGCCCGGCACCAGATCGAGCGACACCCCGTCCAGCACCGGGGGGCCGCTGCCGGCGGTGCCCCGCCCACCATGTGCGAAGCGGACGTGATCGACATGGAGCGTCGCGCGCTCGGGCAGCGCGGCACAGTCGATCGGTTCGGACGGCGGCGAAGGAGGAATCGATGCTACCAGTGCGTTGACCGCGCTGTGACTTGGCAGGGCGAAGGCGAGCTGCTGAAGTGCCTGCTGGATCTGCGTCACCGGGCCGCCAAGCCGCGACAGCACCAGCAGCAGCGCGCCGAGCTGAGGCAACGGCGTGTCGAGCCAGCCACGCCCGACCAGCGCGACGACCGCGCCAACGGTCAGCGCCGCCCCGGAGACCATCAGCCGCGCACCGCCTTGTTGCCGCAGATAATCGATCTGCCGGTCGCGGACGGCGGCAAGGCCGTTTTCGAAGCCGGCCAGAAAGCTCGGTTGCAGGTTCTGGCTCGCCGCCAGCCGCAGCCCGCCCAGAAAGCGCGCCGACGCATCCGCGAGGACCAGATTGGCCTGCACCGCCAGCGTGCCGATATCGTGCGTGCGGCGCAATCCAAGCGCCAGAACAACCCCCAGCAGTCCGAGCAAAACCAGCGCGATCCCGGCCAGCAGCGGCGCGAGCGTCAGCGCGACGATGGCGAACGCGCCGAGCAACACGGCCGCGACCGCCAGCTGGATGAGCATCTGCGTCGCCTGCGATATCCGGACGATGTCGGTACCGAGCGCCTGCACGACGCGGCTGTGGCTGAGCGCGGCGACATGTCCCCACTCGGCAGCCGCGAGGCGCTCGACAAGGCGCCGCCGCTGCGTCTCCGCAAAGCCGATCGCGAGCGTTCCGAAACGCAAGTCGCGCGACCATCCCATCAGCCCGCGCGACACCCAGAGCGCGCCGATCGCGCAAAGCAAGGCGGCAAGCTGCCCAAAGGGCGTGTCGATGCCTAGCCCCGCCATGGCACGGCCGATGATGTGCGCGGACACCGCCTGCCCCGCAAGCAGCGCCAGTAACGGCGCCACCAGGGCCAATGCCGCCGCCTCGACGAGGGCGACGGCAAGCGCGAGCAGCACCAGCGTCGGCCCGCCGCGGCCGGCAAATCGAACGAGATCGCGCGCAAAGGCCATGGCCGCGCCACCGGCGTCAGACATCAGGGCTCGCTCATCGTGGCGGGACAAACGCGCCGATCTCGGCAATCGACGCTGGCACCGGATAGCCGGTTACTTCGACGCCTGCTGCCTCCAGCCAGACATGCGCGACCAGCGACCCGTCGTCACCATGCCCCACGCCGTAATGGACGACACTCGCCACGCCCCGCCGCATGAGCATGCCATGCGCCGCGACCGCCTGCTGGATGCACATCGCCTTGAAGGGCATGATCGACGCGGTCGCGGTAACCGCCCAGCCGATGGCGCGTGCGGTGCGGATCGCCTCGACCGGGCCCGGTTTCGTGGCGATCGCGGGATCGCCCGCCGGCACTAGCTGCCCCCAATCGGCGGCAAGACGCTGAAACGGCATGCGAAGCAGGCTGATACGCGCCCACAACAGCGCCGACGCCGCCTCCGCCACCAGGAGCTGGCGGGTCGGGCCGCTTTCGACCAACGAGCGTAGGCGGCGCAAGGCGGACGGACGGGACATGGTTATCGAGGCTAGGGCGCCGTCGGCGCTGCGTCCATCTTGCGCGCCGTCAGCCATTGCTGCCACTCGCGCGCCGCAGGAAATGGCCGACCGACAGCGCCCGCAGCAACGCGATCCGATATTCGGTGGAGACCCGCTCCTCCCCCCAGCCCGATGTCGGCCAGTCGCGTGCCAGACGATCGAGCCGGTCGAGATCGATCACCGCAGCCGCCGGAGCGCAAGCGCGCAGCCGGTCGATCTCGGCGCGCACGTCATTACGCGCACCAGCCAGCGCGAGATGCCAGTCGGCCGCCTGCAACCCCTTGCGCGGCTCGTCGAGCACTGCGGCCGGCAGGCGATCGGCAAGCGCGCGCCGCGGCAGGCTCCTGAAGCGTCCGCCAGCCACATATTCCGCCATCGGCACGCCAAGCATGTAATCGACCAGCCGCCGGTCGCTGGTCGGATCGCGCTGGTCGACACCCCAGCCCGCCAGATAGCCCTTGTAGAGATTGCCCGGGTCATTGCGGCCCATGACCCAGAGCCGCATCGCAAACCCGTCATGCCAGGGCCGATAGTCCATATCCATGGCCCGCGCCCGAGCGCGATCGTGTAGCCTGAAATCGCGATAGGCGTTGGCGTCGATTGCGGTGTGCGCGAACGGATCGATGCGCGGTCGCAATCGTCTTTGGCGGAGTGCCTGGCCGATGGTGTTGGGCATGAAAGGCAGCAGCAGGCGAGCCGCCAGCCCGAGCGGGCGCACCGATCGCTTTGCCAACAGCGCCCCGCCGACGCGGGCGAGTTCCATCAGTCGCCCCTCGCGCAGCAATTGCGGCAGATATTCGTGTCCGGCGTAACTGATCGACATGTTGCCGATCTCGCCACTCAGGACCACACCGATCCCCCGCCGCTTGGCTTCGTCGAAAATGCCGAAAGTCCACGGCATGTTGCAGCGATTGAGCAGTGGCTGTTCGAACATGAAGAAATCCCGGTCGAGCGTTTCGATCGGTGACACGTCGCCGGTCCTGATAAGGACATGGTCAATGTTGGGATAGAGCGCCGCCGTCTGTGCCGCGAGCGGCCCTTCATCGGCAAACCGCCAGCGATCCCCGATCGGAGCATGGCGCGGATCGGGCACGGCAGTGAATGCGGCCACCGATCCCCGCCCCTCCAGCAGCCGGGCCGCGGTCGCTGCGACCGACGCGCTGTCCCACCCGGCACTGAGATGGGCGCCGACCACCGCCCCCGCCCCGCGCAACCGCGCCGCCACCGCCTGGTCGAGATGATGGCGCACGCCCTCGACATAGTCGCGCGGCGCCGCGCCGCGTTCGGGGCGCTTGGGCTGCCAGTAACGGCGCGCGGCAATCGCCGACCGCGTCACCGACAGGATCGTGCCCGGGGGTACGCGCTCGATCCCCTGCCAGAATGTCGGCGTATCGGCGGCCGGCAGCAGCATCAGATAATCGGCGCTGGTCTGTAGGTCGGGCTCATAGGGAACGTCCGCCAGCGCATGCAGCCCCTTGGCCATCGACGCGACCGCGATCATCCCGTCGCCCCGATGGAAATAGAGCGGTCGATTGCCGCGAAAGTCCCGCGCCAGCGTTAGCGTCTGCAGTGAGGCGTCCCAGCAGGCAAAGGCGAAATCACCCACCAGCCGATCGACCGCGCGCTCGCCCCAACGGTCGAGGCAGTCGAGCAACAGCGCAGCGTCGCACCGGTCGTCGATGCTGCCCCGCGTCTGGCCGAGCGCGGCGGCAAGTTCCTCGCGATTGTCGAGCCGCACGTCGGCGACCAGCGTCAGCCGTCCGTCGGGCGTCTGCTGCGGCGCATGGTCGAACCGGTCCTGCGGCAGTGTCCGGTGCAGGCAACGGCCCAATGCCACCGTCCCTTCCGCCCAGTCGGCGGTGTCGTGCGGGCCATAGGGGCGCAGCGCCGCGAGCATCCCGGCAAGGTCGCGCGCAGCCCCCGGCTTGCCGTCGAACCGCCAAAGTCCCGCAATCGCGCTCACCGCCTGCCGAAGCCCCCGCCTGGAAATGACATCTCGTCGGCATGGACGAAGCGCGCCGCCACAGCAACCGCTTGGCGCGCGCGCCGCTTGCTGGCAAGGCCGCAGCAACGAAGGAAATGCGCTTGGCCCATCACACCTATGCCGTCGCCGGGTTGCGGGTGACGAGCGACCTGCCAATGCCGGGATTGCTGACCGTGGACGGTACGGACGCGTCGACCGGTGCTCCCGACGTGGAAATTGCCCGCGCGATACTGGCCCCGCCCCCGGCGACGGCGGACGATCCTCTTGCCGAAATGAGTTTTGAGATCGACGGGCTGATGCGCATGTCGATGCGGCACGGTGCGACCCTGCTCTATGATCCGGTGGCCGGCGCCCCGCCCGACGACATTGCGCTGTACCTCGGCGGCACCGGTTTCGGGACGCTGCTGCATCAGCGTGGAATGGTGTTGCTGCACGCCAGCGCGGTGCGGATCGGCGACCGCGCCGCTCTGTTCTGCGGGCCTTCGGGTGCCGGCAAGTCGACGCTTGCCACGGCCCTGGTCGATGCCGGTCACGATCATATCGCGGACGATTTCTGCGCAATCGATTTCGCCGCAGACGGAAGCGCGATGGTCGCCCCCGATGGTCGACGCCACAAGCTATGGGACAGCGCGATCACGGGACTGGCGGCACGAGAGCGGCGTGGTGGCGCGGTGCGTTCCGACATGGCGAAATATTATGTCGATCCGGCGCGGGTGATCACGCGACCGATCCGGATCGGCGCGATTTTCGACCTGGCCGTTGATGACGAGACAAACATCGAAACGCTGTCCGCGCTAGAGAGCGTCGCCCTGGTGCAGGCCAATGCCTATCGGCCGAACCTCGTCGCGCTCATGCAGCAGCAGCGGCTCTATTTCGACGCCGCCGTTCGCCTTGGCAGATATTGCCGGTTCGCCCGGCTGACGCGAGCGCTCAATTATGGAGCGATGTCCGAACAGATCGCAAGTATCGAACGGGCGATGGCCCAGCCCGCGCAACACAGTATCAGGCAACCAACATAAAGATCATTCGGAAGACGCGCCGGGCGCGATGCGATCACGACGTTGCAAATTGCCCGTCGGCGTTGTTGGCGCGCGTCCCCACATTGGCATCGGAAGCACGCAACTTAGTGATCCGAGGCGCAGACCATGACGAACGACCCGATGCCGGTTTCGGTGCCAAGGCGCCGATCTTTACGCGATTCTGATCGGACTTCGACATTCAGCACCCCTTACCATCCATAGTGGGTGATGTTTCGCGACGGTCCCGGATTTTGTCAACCGATTTCACATTGTCGCAACAGCCTCCAACGATGCCTGATCGACGCAAAACGGCAGGGTTGAGCAAGGGGGGCAGATCATGCCATCACCGTGCCATGACGAACGAAAATGTCGCGAAATCTGCCGTGGCGAACCTGCATCCGATTGCCGATACCACCCGGATCGCCCGTGGCGACGGCTTTATCGATGCCGAAATCGGCGGAGAGCTGGTCGGGCTGCACCTCGCCAGTGGCAATTGCTATGGCTTCAACCCGACCGCGACGCGGATCTGGGCGCTGATCGACCAGCCGATGCGATTTGATGACCTTTGCGCGGCGTTGATGACCGAGTTCGATGTCGATATCGATACGTGCCGGCGCGATACCGCAGCGTTGGTCGCAGAACTGGTAAGCGAAAAGCTGGTAACGACGGCCGAGACTTGAGCGCTATTCGCGCAACGCTGTTCGGCCGACTTCGAGGATCGGCGACAACAGATATTCCAGGATCGTCCGCTTTTCACCGAGCAGGTCGACCTCGGCGATCATGCCAGGCCCGATCGGATGCATCCGGCCCTGCGGATCGGCCATCTGGCTGGCCTTGGTCTTGACGCGGATGGTGTAGAAGCTTTCGCCATTCTTCTCGTCGATCACCGCATCGGGCGAAATCGAGACGACCGTCGCATCGAGTAGCCCGTAAGTCGTCCGGTTATACGCGGTGATCGATACCCTTGCCGGCTGGCCGATCGCGATCGTCGCGATGTCCGACGGCGATACTCTCGCGTCGATCAGCAGACGTTCGTCGGCCGGGACGATCTCGACCAATGGCTGGCCGGGCTGAACGGTGCCGCCCGATGTCGTGACGAGGACGCGATTGACGCTTCCGTTAACCGGCGAGCGGACGATCGTGCGCGCGGCGCGGCTTTCGAGCGTCGGCAGGCTCTGCCCCTTCGCCCCCAGTTCCGCCTGAGCTGCCACGAGCTCGGTCGCGGCCTGGGCGCGCCATTGCTCGCGCGCCTCTGCCCGCGCCGACCGCGCTTCCGCCGCTTGTGCCCTGGCACGCGCAAGCGACGCGACCGCCGCGTCGGCTTCCGCGCGCGCCGAATCGGCGGCCGCACGCGCCTGGACCAGACTCAGCCGGGGTTCGATGCCTTTTTCGACGAGCGGGCCGATCACCGTCACTTCGTGAAGCTTCTCGTCACGGATGGTCTCTCGCGCACGCAGGATCGCCGCAGCGCCGATCGCTTCGCGCTGGGCGGCCTCGAGTCGGGCATCGGCCACCGCCGTCGCATTGGCAAGGTCGGCCAGCCGGGCAAGGTGGAGCGAACGCTCGACGGCGATCTGCTCGGCCAGCGCCGGATCGTTCACCGCCGGATAACGCGGTTCCTGCCCGGCAAGCTCGGCGCTGAGCCGCGCGATCTTGAGTTGAAGCGCGCCAATCGTCGCGCGTCCGCTGCCAAGCTCGGCGCGAGTCTGGGTACGGTCCATCTCGAGCAGCGGCGCGCCCTTTGCCACGACGTCGCTCACCCTGACGATGATGCGCTCGACGATGCCGCCTTCGGGATTGGAGACGATCTGCAACTGGCTCGTCGGGATCACCCGCCCGAACGCACGTACGGTCCGGTCGAGTTTGGTGAAAGCAGCCCAGATGACGGCGATCACGAAGAATCCGACGATCGACCATAGCAGGATATTCGAGCTCCGCCGCGCGACAGGCCGCGCAAAATCGGTCGTGATCTGGTTCATCAGGCCGCCCGGTTCTGCATCGCCGCGCGCAGCACCTGATCGCGCGGACCGTCGGCGGCGATCTTGCCGGCTTCGAACACGATCACCCGCTGCGCCAGCGCGAGCAATTGCGGTCGGTGGGTGATGATGATCACGGTGCGATCGGCGATTTCGGCCTGCAGCCGCTGGATCAGCCCCTGCTCGGTCTGATTGTCCATCGCGCTGGTCGGCTCGTCGAGCACCAGCAGCCGGGGCTTGCCGGCGAGGGCCCGCGCGAGCGCGATCGACTGGCGCTGCCCGCCCGATAGCCCCTCGCCGCGATCCGCCAGCCGCAGATCATAGCCATTGGCGATCCGCCCCACGAAATCATGCGTCCCCGACAATTGCGACGCGCGCAGCATTTCGTCATCGTCGATACCGGGGCGGCCAAGCGTGATATTCTCACGGATGGTGCCGGTGAAGAGCACGCTTTCCTGCAAGCCGACGCCGACCGACTGGCGGAAGGCCGGATCGAACTGGCGCACATCGGTGCCGTCGATCATCACCACGCCTTCCTCAGGCGGGTAAAGGCCGAGGATCAGCCGCGCGAAGGTCGACTTGCCCGATCCGACGCGCCCGAGCAGCGCGACCCGCTCGCCCGCCGCGATCCGCACCGACACGTCGCGCAACACCGGCTCGGCCGCGCCCGGATAGCGGAAGGTGACGCCGCGCAGCTCGATCGCGCCGGCCAGCCGGGTCATCTTCAGCCCCTCGCCGCTCGGTCCTTCGACCGGCTGCTCCATCAGCGCGGTCACCTGGCGATAGGCGGTGCGCGTCTGGGCGAGGCGCGAGGCAAGGTTCGCGATCTGGCCAAGCGGCGCGATCGCCCGGCTCGACAGGATCGAACACGCGGTCAGCGCGCCGATTGTGATGCCGCCGCTGCCCGAAAGAACCGCACCGACGATCACCGTCCCGGTATAGCCGATCGTGCCGGCCGATCCGGCAAAGGTCGTCGCGATGGCGCCGATCAGCCGCTGGCGAAGCGCCGAACCGGTCTGCTGCCGCACCGCGCGTTGCCAGCGATCGGTCAGCAACGGCCCCGCCCCCGATGCCTTGACGGTTTCGATCGCGCCGATCGTTTCGACCAGAACCGATTGTTTCACATGCCCCTCGCGCATCGTGTCGGCGGCAAGCCGGTCCATTGCGGGCTGTGTAAACAGGCCGACCGCGATCACCATTGGCACGAGCAGCGCGGGCACGAGCACTACCCAGCCGCCGATCAGCGCGATCAGCACCAGCGTGATTGCGATGAACGGCACGTCGACGATCGCGACCATGGTTACGGAGGCGAAGAAATCGCGCAGCACCTCAAGCTCACGCATCAACCCGGTCAGCGCGCCGGTCGAGCCCTTGCGCAGCTCGAGCCGCATCCGCACGATCCGCTCGAAGACCGTGTCGCCGACCTGGTGATCGATATCGGCACCGGCCACGTCGACGAAATAGGCACGCAGCAGCTTGAGCGCGAAATCGAAGACGACGACGATCGCAAGACCGATTGAAAGCCCGACCAGCGACGACATCGCGTTGTGCGGAATCACCCGGTCATAGACCACCATCGAGAAGATCGAGGTGATGAACCCGAACAGATTGACGAGCACCGCCGCGATCGCGACCTTGGTATAGACAGCCGAATTGCGGCGCATCGGCGTGATCAGCCATTCCGCAAAGCGCGGGCGCGGCGTTTCGATCAACGTCTCGCCGGTCATCGGCTGCGGTCTCCGACGGGTACGTCGACTTGCAGACAATCCAGCAAGCGCCCCGTCCGTGCGAGCAGCACATAGCGGTTTGTGTCGAGTTCGGACAGACCCTGCAAATAACTGACCGCGCTCTGAAACAATTCCTCCTCGGCGTTCAGGACGTCGATCACCGAGCCGCGCGATACCCGGAACCGTTCGGCGACAGCATCGCGCGAGGTGCGCGCGGCGATATAGGCCGCTTCCAGAGCCTCGAGCTGGACCTGCAGCGAGTCGACGTCGGACCAGGCGGTCGCCGCGTCGCGACCGGCATTGCCGCGAACCTGATCGGCGCGCGCCCGCGCCTGGCGGGCACGTGCGGCCGCTTCGCTGATCCGCGGCTCGGTGCCGCCGAACAGCCGCACGCGAAGTCCAACCCGCCCGCGCACGTCATAGTCGAAAGGCGTTTCGAAAATGCCGTAGCGACCGGCGTCGATGCCCGCGGTCAGGACGGGCCGAGCCTCGCGCTTGACCGCGCGGGCGTCGCGCTCGGCAGCCTGGGCGGCCGCGTCGGCGCTGAGCACCGGCGGGGCGTGCGCCGCGGCGGACACGGCGGCATCCTGGCCGCCGTCGAAGCCGCAGGCGCGTGGCACCCGCTGCAAGCCCGGTGGCGGCGTGCGCCCGGCGAGCGCCACGAAACGTGCCTCGGCGCCGCGCATGCGCCGCTCGAAATCGGCGAGCCTCGCCTTGTTGCGGGCAATCGCGCTGTCGACACGGGCAAGGTCGACGGGTGCCGCGACCCCGGCATCGATGCGCTGCTGCACCGCGTTGCGCGCTTCGACCTCGCTCGACAGGAAGGACCGCGACAAGGACCCCAGGGCGCGATAGGCAGCCACTTCGTACCAGCTGACCACCAAGTCGAGCGCGACTTGCGACGCGCTGCTGTCGATATCGGCGATGCTCGCGCTCACCCGCGCGCGCGCCGCGGCCTGACGCTCCTTGTTGGCGCCGAAATCGAACAAGAGCTGGTTGAGCGTCAACGTGCCGTCGGTACGGCGCGACGGCCGGGTGCGCTCCAGAATGTTCAGCGGATCGCTCGAAAAGTCCCGCGAAATAACGCTGAAGCTCTGGATGTTGATGTCGACATTGGGCAGTGCGGCCTCGCGGGTGCCCGCCAGCTGCGCCTCGGCGGCATCGGCGGCCGCTCGCGCTTCGGCCAGGGTCGGGTGGCGGCGCACCGCCTCGCCTATCACGGTCAGGAACGGCGCTCGCGGCATCGCCGCATCGGCCAGCGCGAGCACCGGATCCCCGCTGCGCGCATCGTCGAGCGGGTCGGTCGACGCCGGCGGCATCGCCACCTGCTGGGCCAGCGCGCCGATCGGCAGCACGATCGCGCCCATCGCCAGCACGCGCGCCCTTCGCCACACTCTGCCACAACGCCACGTCATCGAAACTGAATGGCCCCTTGAACCTTCGACCGAACAGGCGTCGATCATCGGCTGCCTGCGACTTCCCCCTGGCGCGACCCGGTTCGAAGCAGGCCCGCTTGCGTCAGCGATGCCGCCACTGTCAACGCCGGGCTTGGCACGGGCGATGGCGACTGCGGAACATGACACAGACTTAATATAGCTCGAGACGATTTCGAATGTCTGACCAGGATTTGCTCGGCGTTTTGGGTGCGGACGGAACACACCGCGCCGCCCGGCACCTGCACCGCCTATCCCGCGCAGCAGGCGGTATACGGCGCGGCCGCACTCCGGGCGGCAGCGCGATCGCTGGAAGACGCGGCCAGCGAACCAGCTGGAGTCGACGCACAGCGGAGCGGCAAGGCACTTCATTGCCGAGCAGGCAGATCGCGATGTGGAGGAAATGGCGCACCCGGAGCGATTCGAACGCCCGACCCTCAGATTCGTAGTCTGATGCTCTATCCAGCTGAGCTACGGGTGCGTGGAGCGACGCCCTTAAGGCCCCCGGACGCATTGCGCAACCCCGTTGCGCACCAGGCGCGCGGGGCATAGAGCAGCCAGCGATGAAACGCCTTGTCTTCCTGGCCTTGCTGGCCGTTGCCGGATGTGCCCAGCCCGGCGGGCGCTTTCCTTCGCTGCTGCCGCGCGCGATCGAGACGCGCGACGATGCCGAGCCGATGCCGAGCGCCCCGGCGGTCGTCGCCGACCCCGCCCTCGACGCGCAGGTCGCCGCCGCCGATGCGGCACTGGCGAAACTGCGCGCCGATTTCGAAGTCGGTGCCGCCCGCGCGCAACAGCTTGCCGATGCCGCCAAAGGCATGCCCGCCGGCAGCGAAGCGTGGCTGAACGCGCAGTCCGCGCTAGCCGACCTCGACGTGATCCGCGCCGACGTATCGAGTTCGATCAGCGACCTCGAGCGGCTGGCGATCGACAGGGCGGCGGCGGGCAACCCGCCCTATCCCGCGCTCGACGCGCTGCGCAGCGCGGCGCAGACCCAGCATGGCGATGAGGGGATCATCGTCGAAACGCTCAGCCAGCAACTCGCGCCTGCCTGAAGGCGCCGGCCCTCGCCGTTACTTGAGCAGCGGCAGGATGCTCGAATGGTCGTCGGTCCAGGGCGCAAAGCCTGGTCGAGCCGTAAGCGGTGCCCAGCCAGGATTACCCCTGACCAGCGCGGCCAGCGCGGCCCGATCATGCGACAGCGCGATCCACGCCGACACCGTCTCGCCTTCGCGGCGGACCGGGCCGGGGCGGTAAACGAACGCGCGCGCCTGCCAGCCATCGACGCGCGCATTGGCCGCGACAACCGGTGCAAGATCGATGAAACGGTTCGAGATGTGGACCAGCAGCAGGCCGTTCGGCGCCAGCACTCGCGCATAGCCGCGGAATGCCTCACGCGTCATCAGGTGCATCGGCACCGCATCCGACGAAAAGGCATCGAGCGCGAGCAGATCGAGCGTCGCCGACGGCTGCGCGGCGATCGCCAGCCGCGCATCGCCGATGACGATCTCGGCGTCGGGCAGGCAGCGGCGCAGATAGCCGAAGCGGGTGCGGGCGATCTGGGCGATCGCCGGATCAATCTCGAAAATTCGCCACTTCTGGCCCGGCCGGGCATAGCAGGCGAGCGTCCCCGCCCCCAGCCCGACGACACCGATCCGGGCATGCGGTCCGTACAGTCCTGGTGCCGCCTGCATCGCCTGGCCGATCCCGGATCCGGCGACATAATAGGTCGTCGGCATCGTCTCGCGCTGTGCCGAACCGAGCAGTTCGGTCCCATGCACGGTCGTGCCGTGCGCCAATTGCCGCTCGGTCGCGTTCTGCCGCACCGTGTAGACGCCGAAATAGCTGCGCGTGCGGGCTTGCCCATCGAGCGACAGCATCAGTGAGTTGAACCCGCCGAAGATCGTCAGCGTCCCGACCAGCACGATCATATAGGCGACGCGGTGGCCGAGCGCGACCAGGCCGAGCCCGGCGATCACCGCGAACACGACTGCCCGATTGGCGCCGTCGCCAAGCCCACCCGTGCCGCTCAGCGCGGCGATCACCAGGAGGAGCATCGCGAGAGCGACCGCCAATGTCATGATCCGCCCGTGCTGGGCGGTGCTCTGCCAGCGCCGTGCGATCGGCTCGATCAACAGTTCCTGCGGCACCAGCAGCCCGGCGAGCAGGATCAGCAGCGGATATTCCCAGGTCCAGTCGAACACGATCGGCGCGACCAGCGCCGCAAAGACGCCGCCAAGCGCGCCGCCGAGCGACATCGCCAGGTAAAAGCCGGTCAGCCGATCGGGCTCGGGCCGCGCGCGGTACATCGCGCTGTGCAGCGCCACCGATACCGCGAACAGCAGAACGAGCGCGAGAATGGCGTTGAGATAGGCGCGCGATTCGAGCCCGCTCACCATGATCCCGCCAAACAGCAGCACGATGATCGGCGAAATGCGGGTGATGATGTCGGCGGCGGCCCGGTTGCTGGCAAAGGCAATCGAGAAGCTGAGCAGATACAGTCCGAGCGGTATCACCCACAGCAACGGCATCGCGACGATATCGGTCGTGATATAGGTCGTGGCCGCCAGCATCAGCCCCGACGCCACGAACGCCAGCAACACCCAGCGCGCAACCGTCGCGCGGCTCGGCGCCGGGCTTGTCGGGCGCGCCGCGATCCGGGCCGCGTTTCGGGGCAGCATCCAGGCGCAGGCGGCGACGAGCAGGACGACGAGTGCATAGCCCGCGCTCCACAGCCAGCGCTGCGCCTGCACCGCCAGCAGCGGCTCGACCAGCAGCGGATAAGCGATCAGCCCGCCGAAGCTGCCGAGATTGGACGCGGCATAGAGCGCATAGGGGTCACGCCCGCCGCTCGCCGTCGCATACCAGCGTTGCAGCAGCGGCGCCTGCGCGGAGACCGCGAAGAACAGCGGCCCGATCGACATGCCGAGCAGCCACGGCACCCAGATCGCCGGTTGCGCGTCCGCCGGCGGATCGGTCGCGATCAGCCCGATCGGCAACCACAAAGCCGCCAGCAGCAGCAGGCCGAGATGCACACCGCCTTGCGCGCGCGGACTGAGGCGACCCAGCAGATGCGCATAGCCATAGCCGCCCAGCAGCAGCGCCTGATAGACGAGCATCGCCGAATTCCAGACGCTCGGCGCGCCGCCGAGCTTGGGCAGCGCCATGCGCGCGACCATCGGCTGGACCAGAAACAGCAGGAACGATCCGGCAAAGATCGCGGCGACGAAGGCGATTGCAGGCGCGCGGCGCGTGGGCTTCGTCGTCATCGTCCACGCCATATCCATGCCTGCCCCCGATCGGCCGCCATTTGCGCGGTCGCGCGGTCCCTAATCAGCGAAGATGGTTAACAAAGGGTCGATCGATCCGATAGGTGATGTGGCGGCGAAGCGGGTCGCCGGGCGCGAGTGCTGGATGATCGAAATCGCCGTCCGGCACCCGGACCATGCCGAGCCGCTCCATCAGCCCCCAGCTCGCCCGGTTGGCGGGCACCGTGATCGCATGGATCGCCGGATGCGATGTATGTGCCCAGCCCCAGTCGAGACACGCCTGCGCCGCCTCCAGCGCATAGCCTTGTTGCCAATAGCTCCGCCCCAGCCGCCACCCGATTTCGAGCGCGCCCGGAACCGGCGGCTTACCCGGCAGCAGCCCGCAAAAGCCGATCAGCGCGGCGTCGGCGCGGCGCTCGACCGCCCAGAAGCAATGCCCATGCTCGGCCTGCACCGCCTCCATCCGGTCGAGCACGGCGTCGGTCTGTTCGCGGCTCTGCATCGGCCCGAGATAGCGCATCACCTCCGCATCGTCGCATAGCGCAAAATACGGCGCGCGGTCCTCGGCCCGCCAGGGGCGGATGATGAGGCGTTCGGTTTCGATCATGGCGCTGGCCGATCAATCGCATAGGTGACCATGCGCCGCAACGGATCGTCGGGCGCCGTCAGCGCATGCTCGAAATCGCCGTCGCCAAGCCGGTGCATGCCCAGCCGTTCCATCATCCGCTGGCTACGCTGGTTAATCTCCGATGTGATGGCGACGATCCGCTGCGTATCGAGGATCGCCCAGCCCCAGGCGAACGCGGCGCGCATCGCCTCCAGCGCATATCCCTGCCGCCAGAACGGGCGATCGATGATCCACCCCGCCTCGATCTCCCCCGCAATCGGATTGTGCCCATCGCCGCGCTTAAAGCCGCAAAAGCCGAGCATCGCCGCGTCCGCGCGCCGCTCCACCGTCCAAAAACCGAGGCCTTCGTGGCGATAGCCGTCATGCTTGGCGAGCGCGGCATCGGTCGCCGCTTCGTCCTTCACCGGCCCGAGCTCCGCCATCACCAGCGGATCGGCGAACATGGCCGCCAGCGCGGGCCGGTCGCGCGGCTCGGGCAGGCGGAGGATCATCCGCTCGGTCTCGATCATCGCCGCCGCTTGCTCAGCCGCCCATCAGCCGCGCGGCATGAAGCGCGTGATAGGTCAGCACGCCCGAACACCCAGCGCGTTTGAACGCCATCAGCGTTTCCAGCACCATCGGGTCACGCTCGGCCGCGCCTGCCGCGACCGCTGCCTCGATCATCGCATATTCGCCCGAGACTTGATACGCGAATACAGGTACTTCGAACGCACTCTTAACGCGCACGATGATGTCGAGATAGGGCAAGCCGGGCTTCACCATCACGCTGTCGGCCCCCTCGTCGAGATCGAGCGCGACTTCGCGGAGCGCTTCCTCGCTGTTCGCCGGGTCCATCTGGTAAGTCTTCTTGTCGCCCTTCAGCAGCCCGCGACTGCCGACCGCATCGCGGAACGGCCCGTAAAAGGCGCTCGCATATTTGGCGGCATAGGACATGATCTGGACATTGGGATGCCCCTCTTCCTCCAGCGCCTCGCGGATCAGGCCGATGCGCCCGTCCATCATGTCCGACGGCGCGATGATATCGGCGCCCGCATTGGCTTGGTTCAGCGCCTGCGCGACCAATACCTCGGCGGTGTCGTCGTTCAGCACATAGCCTTGGGAGTCGACCAGCCCGTCATGCCCGTGCGCGGTATAGGGATCGAGCGCGACATCGGTCAGCACGCCGATATCGGGCACGGCATCCTTGATCGCGCCGATCGCGCGGCACATCAGATTGTCGGGATTGAGTGCCTCGCGCCCGTCGTCGGTGCGCAGCTCACGCGGGGTGTTGGGGAACAGCGCGATGCACGCAATGCCGGCGTTGCGCGCTTCCTTTGCCCGCGCGACGATGCCGTCGACCGACCAGCGCGACACGCCGGGCAGCGACGCGATCGGCTCCTCCACGCCTTCCCCATCGGCGATGAACAGCGGCCAGATCAGGTCGGCGGGCGTCAGCACCGTTTCGGCATGCAGCCGGCGGCTCCAGGCGCTCGAACGGGTACGGCGAAGGCGAAGCGCGGGATAATGGCTCATGCGCGGATTTGTGGTCCAGCGCACCGCGCGGCGCAACCCCCCTAGCCCGCCGGTTTGAGGCTCCCGCCCGGCTCGACCGCGATATGGGCGTGGGCATCGGTTTCGTGCGCCATCGGGACGGTCAAACGTGCCTTGCGCCAGGGGCCATAGCGATAGAACAGCCCCGCCAGCGCCACCGTGCTGATCGAGCCGACCGGAAACGACCACCACAGCGCATCGACCCCCAGCAGCGGCCGCATCACCACCGCAAAGCCGAGCCGCAGTGGAAACATCGCGATGAACAGAATCGCGAGCGGCCCCAGGACCGCGCCGTTCGCGCGCACCACGCCGAAAAACACCATCGTCATCCCGAACAGGATGAAACCCCACGTTGCGATCAGCTGGATATGCCGCGCGATCGGCAGCGCGGCACTGTCGCCGCCCAGGAACAGCGCCATCACCGGGCGGTCGAAGATGATCAGTGCCGCAACCATCGCCCCGGTGATGATCGTGTTGAACAAGATGCCCGACCCGGTGATCCGTTCGACGCGGTCCCATTTGCCCGCGCCGATATTCTGCGCGGCCATCGCGCTCACCGCAGCGCCGATCGCCATCGCCGGCATCTGCACATAGGCCCACAGCTGCAGCGTCACGCCGAACGCCGCGCTGGTATCCACGCCCTCGCGGTTGACCAGCCCGAACATGGTGAGCCCGGCAACCGCGATCACGATCATCTGCGCGCCAATCGGCACGCCCTTGCCGACGATCGCCCAGATCAGCGCGCGCGACGGGAACACATAGGACAGCTCCGCCCCGCGCAGCCGGATCGGCAGATCGCGCGCATAGACATAGCCGATCAGCGCGGCACAGGCGACCAGGTTGGCGATCAGCGAGGCCGTCGCCGATCCCGCGATCCCCATCGCCGGAATCGGGCCGAAGCCCAGGATCAGCAGCGGATTGAGGCCCACGTCGAGCACGGCCGCAAAGACCGTCACGAACAGCGGCGTCATGGCGTCACCCGTCCCGCGCAGCCCCATCGTCATCAGCACGATCAGCATCGACGTCGGCAGCGCGAGGAAGATGATCCGCAGATAGACGAGCGCGAGCGCCATCGCATCGCCCGGGGTCGCAAGCGCCGCCAGAATTTCGCGCGCGAAGATCCAGCCCGCGCCGCCGACCACGATCGAGGCGCCGAGGACCAGCCCGACCGCCGATCCGAACGCACGCCGCGCGCCGTCGATGTCGCGGCGGCCGAAGCTCTGCCCGACGAGGATCGTCGCCGCCATGCCGAAGCCGAAGACGGCGGCGAACATCAGGAACATGATGTTGTTCGCGTTGGACGTCGCCGCGAGCGCGCTCTCGCCGAGCAGCCGCCCGACCCAGATCGCGTTGATCGATCCGTTCAGCGATTGCAGGATGTTGGAGGCGAGCGTCGGCAGCGCGAACGTCAGCAGCGTCGGGCCGATCGGCCCCACCGTCAGATCGCGCCCGCGCGGCGCCGCCGTCGCCATCAGCCGAGCCGCGCCAGCGCCGCCGACAGCCGCTCGGCTTCGGCAGCCTTCTCGGCATGATCCGCGCGCGCCTTTTCGATCGCCTCGGGCTTCGCGCGCTCGACGAAGGACGGATTGTTGAGGCGTCCCGCGAGGGAATCGCGTTCCTTCTCGGCAGCGGCGATCGCCTTGGTCAACCGCGCGCGCTCGGCGTCGAGGTCGATGATGCCTTCAAGAGAAGCGAACGCCTCAAAGCCCTCGACAACAATGTTCAAAGATCCCTTTCGGATCGTTTGTGATACCTCTTCAATCGCCTTAAGAAAATTTGGGTGATCTGAAGGCTTGCTGGGAGGAAACCACACGCCTCTATCGAACGAGATCCGAGCCATCCGCTCAATCGATCGACGGTTGTTTTCCAAATAGCCAGATTGAGCGCGGGCTAATGCCTCAATGCTTAACGAGACACTCAAAATCTTAGCTGGCGAAACGCCGACCTCGGTTCGCGCCGCCCGGATCTCGCTGACCAGCTTGATCAGCCAATCGATCTCCCGGCTTGCCTCTGCATCGATCGCGCTTGCATCGACCACCGGCCATCGCGCGACGATCAACTCACGCTCCCGCGCACCCATCTTCGACCACAATTCTTCGGTGATGAAAGGCATGAAAGGGTGGAGCAGGACCAGTATCTGATCGAGCACCCAGCCCGCGACTTGGCGGGTTTCGTCCGCCGCCGGGCCGCTGGCGGGGGCGTCCATCTGGCCCAGGACTGGCTTGATCAGCTCCAGATACCAGTCGCAGAAGCGGCTCCACGCGAACTGATAGATCGCGTTCGCCGCGCCGTCGAAGCGGTAATCGGCGAGCGCCGCGTCCATCGCGCGGACGGTCTCCACCACTTCGCCGATGATCCATTTGTTGACCGCCAGCGTCGCGGAGGGCGGCTCGATCGACGCACTCGCGCCGATGCCGTTCGCCTGGCAGAAGCGCGCGGCGTTCCACAGCTTGGTCGCGAAGTTGCGGTATCCTTCGACCCGCTTCTCATCCATCTTGATGTCGCGGCCCTGGCTTTCCATCGCCGCCATGAAGAAGCGCAAAGCGTCCGCACCGTATTTGTCGATCAGCCCGAGCGGATCGACGGTATTGCCCTTGGACTTGGACATTTTCTGCCCGTCCGCCGCGCGCACCAGCCCGTGGAGGTAGAGCGTGCGGAACGGCACGTCGCCCATGAAGTGCATGCCCTGCATCATCATGCGGGCGTCCCAGAAGAACAGGATGTCGAAGCCGGATATTAGCACGTCGTTGGGATAGCGGCCGCCCAATTGGCGACCGGCTCCCGAACCGTTCGTGTCGAGCGAAGTCGAGACACCATGTGCGTCGCCTGACGCCCGCTCCTCGACTTCGCTCGGGACGAACGGGGAATTTTGGGGCGCATCCGGCCACCCCATCGTCGCGAACGGCCAGAGCGCAGAGGAGAACCAGGTGTCGAGGACGTCTTCGTCCCGCCAAATCAGAGCGTGCGTGTCTGCGTCAAAGCCAGGGCTCAAAAGCGTTTGGATAGCCTCATTTTGCGTCTCGCATACGATTATTTTTTGGACCCCGAGCGATCCGTACAACGATGAAAACTCTGCGACGGCAGAAGCTTCATTTTCGCTCACCACAACTTGGTCAGGAACACTTGCTCCGGTCGGAAACGTGGGGTCAGTGGAAAAGCTGTATCCTAGCCTCGTTCCTTGGCTCGTGGTCAACACTCGCGGTCCGAACCAAGCCGGTATCCGGTGCCCCCACCACAATTGCCGGCTCACGCACCAGGGCTGGATATTCTCCATCCAGTTGAAGAACGTCTTCTCCCAGCTTTTGGGCACGATCTGGATGCGGCCGTCCTTCACCGCCTCGATCGGGCCCTTGGCGAGTGTTGCCGCATCGACATACCATTGGTCGGTCAGCCAGGGTTCGATGACCACGCCCGAGCGGTCGCCGAACGGGGTCTGGATCGTGCGGGGTTCGGCGTCGTGCTCTGTGCCGTCCTTATCGATATGGGGGACGAGCAGGGTGAGGTCTTTCATCCGCTTCACGACCAGCTCGCGCGCGCCGGGGATGCCGTCGGTCTTGAAGCGCGGCAGGCCCAGGAATTCGTCGGGCACCAGGCCGTCGGCGGTCTGAGTGACCTGCGCCTTGGCGTCGAACATGTTGAGCATGTCGCGCGCCTCGATGCCCGCGCGTTTGCCGACCTCGAAATCGTTGAAGTCGTGCCCCGGCGTGATTTTCACCGCGCCGCTTCCCAGTTCGGGGTCGGCGTGCTGATCAGCGATGATCGGAATACGCCGCCCGGTGATCGGATGGTCGATAAACTTGCCGATGACCGACTGATAGCGCGGATCGGCCGCGTTCACCGCGACCGCCATGTCGGCGAGCATCGTTTCGGGGCGCGTGGTGGCGACGACGATATGGTCGCGGCCATCGGCCAGCTTGACGCCGTCCGCGAGCGGGTAGCGAAAGTGCCAGAAGCTGCCCTTCACCTCGTGCGTTTCGACCTCTAGATCGCTGATCGCGGTGCCGAGGCCGGGATCCCAGTTGACCAAGCGCTTGTCGCGGTACAGCAGGCCCTGATTGTAGAGATCAACGAAGACTTTGAGGACCGCCTTCGAAAAGCCCGGGTCCATCGTGAAGCGCTCGTTCGCCCAGTCCATCGAGCAGCCCAGGCGGCGGAGCTGGCGCGTGATTTGGCCGCCGCTTTCACGTTTCCAGTCCCAAACTTTCTCGACGAATTGCTCACGCGAATAGTTGATGCGCTTGTCCTGCCGCTCGGCCATTTGCCGCTCGACGACCATCTGCGTGGCGATGCCGGCATGATCGGTCCCGACCACCCACAAAGCGTCCTTGCCCTTCAGCCGCGCATGCCGGACGAGGATGTCCTGCAGCGTGTTATCGAGCGCATGGCCGATGTGGAGGCTGCCCGTCACGTTGGGCGGCGGGTTGACGATCGTCCACGGCTCGGCACCGGGACGGTCGGGCCGGAACAGGCCGTTCGTCTCCCAATGGGCATACCAGCGCGATTCGATGTCGGCAGGGTCGAAGGTCTTAGGGAGCTCGCTCATCGCGCCCGTCTAGCGGCGCGCGCGCGCTTTCGCCAACCCCGTAATCGGCAATCGATCGCGATCAGCGGCCCTGGCTGATCCGCTCGATCTCGCGCGCGACCATCGCCTCGACGATTTCGGGCAGGTGCGCATCGAGCCATTCACGCAGCATCGGGCGCAGCATTTCACGCACCAGCCCTTCAAGCGTGCCGTCGCCGGTCGGCTCGGGCTTGACCATTAGCCGCGACAGCATGTCGAGCGCGCCCCGGCTCGCCTCGGCGGCGCGCGCAGAAACGATCGGCTCATCGGCGGGAAGCTCTGCTGCGGCGGGCATCGGGCGCGCGGCCTGCGCCGGTGCGGCGGTGGCCGGCCGCGATCGCTCGACGGGCTCGGGGTCAGCAGGCAGCGCTTCGTTCAGTTCGAGCACCTCATGCGCGGGTTCGGCACCGGAAGGGCTGCGCGGGGCAGAGCGGGCCGCCGGGCGTTTGGCGCGCGCGGTCGAATCGCCTTCCTCGGCGATGATGCGTTTGATCGACGACAGAATGTCTTCCATCGACGGTTCGGCGCTCATGTCCCCCATGCTGATGCCTCGCACTATGGTCGCCCCGCTGGCTCGCCTATTGACCCTTAGGCGCGACAGGTGGCGGATTTGCGGGGCCTCTGTCAACCGGCGATGCGCGACGGCTGTTGTCGAGAATGGGTTCGAGCGGGCGCGCGACCGTCGCATTCTGGGCCGGCGTATTCACCGTCGAGGTCGCGACCGGGGTCGGCGTGGGGTCTTCATCCCAGTCGAGGATGCGGTGGCGCACGCGGTTGTAATTTGCGACCGGATCATAAAGCGGGCCGCTCTCAAGCCCCAGATCCTTCGCCTCGGCACGGCCCATGGCGGCCAGCACCGCGAACCCGGCGACATAGGCGTCGCGCCGCGCCGTCACCAACGTCACCTGCGAATTGAGCAGTTCCTGCTCGGCGTTGAGGATTTCGAGAATGGTGCGATTGCCGACGCTGTTTTCGGCCCGCACGCCCTCCAGCGCGAGCCGGTTGGCGCTCACCGCCGCTTCGGCCGACCGGATCACGTCGAGCGCCGCGCGGTAGGATGCGAAGGCGGAGCGCGTCTGCGACACGATGCCGCGTTCGGCTTCGGTCAGCTGTTCGATCGACTGGCTCTGACGCGCCTGGGCCTGCCGCACCCGCGCGGCAGGCGCGCCGCCCTGATAGAGCGGCAGCGACAGCCTCAGGCCGAACTGGGCCGTGCGATCGAACTGCGGCGGCGCCGGGTTGCCGGGAAAGCTGCCAAGCGTCCCGAGATAATTGGTGTAGTTGCCTTGCGCGAAGGCATCGACGGTCGGCCGCTTGGTCGCGCGCGCCGACTTGACGTCGAACCCGCTTGCTTCCAGCGCCTTGCGCGCCGCGAGCAGCGTCGGGTTTTCGGCAAGCGCGATCTGCACGGCGGCATCGGGATCGCCCGGCAATTTGGGCAAGGGCGGCGGCGTTTCGAGCTCGCCCGGCGCCGAGCCGACCAGCCTTATGTAGTTTTCGCGGCTCGAGATCAGCCGCGACTGGGCCGTTTCGAGCTGGCTGCGTGCAAGCGCAAGCCGCGCCTCGGACTGGGCGACATCGGTACGGGTCAGGTCGCCGACCTGGAACCGGTCCTGCGACGCCTGCAGATTGACGTCGAGCACTCGCAGATTCTGCTCGTTGAGCTGGACGACCGCCGAGTCGCGCTGCACGTCCATGTACGCAGCGACCACGGCGGTGAACAGATCGGCCTCGGTGCCACGAAGCGTTGCCCGCCCGCCCTCGACGCGAACCTTCGCCGCCGCGACGCCGTTCTTGACCGCGCCGCCCGAATAGATTGGAAAGGTCAGGCTGGCCTGGGTCTGGCTCACCCGCGACGGCGCCGTGAAGGCCGTAATCGGCAGCACGACATTCTCGCTAAAGGTGCTCTGCAACTGCACCTGCGGCAATGCATTGGCGCGGGCGAGCGGCACCGTTTCGTCGGTCGCGCGCAGGCTCGCCCGCTGCGCGGCAAGCGTCGGGTTGGTCTCATAGGCCTTGACCAGGGCATCGCGCAGCGTCTCCGCCGCGACCGGCGCTGCGGTCATCAGGCCGATCAGCAACGCCGCCGTCGCGGCCGAGGAATATAGTCTCGTCAAAATACGAACCCTTTTTCCGCCGCAAAACCAGGCAGATGCGCCGCGTCGAAATCGGCGAAATCGACCATGCCGAACCCGCCTGCGCTGCGTCGGCCCACCGACAGCCGGCACACACCGCGATCGATCAGGCCCGCAACCAGCCGTCCGCCGACGGCAAGCTGATCGATCAGCGCCTGGGGCAATTGCTCGATCGCGCCGTCGATGATGATCGCGTCATAAGGCCCGGCAGCGGCGTGACCGGCAGCGAGCGGCCCTTCCATCAGCGTGACGTTTGCAAACGGTGCCAGCACGGAACGCGCCGATTCCGCCAGAATGGGGTCGCTTTCGATCGCCACGACCGAGCGGACGAGCGCTGCGAGCACAGCTGCCGCGTAGCCCCCGGCAGCGCCGATCAGCAGCACCGAATCGCGCGCCTGCAATTCGGCTTCGGTCAGCAGCCGACCAGTCGCCACCGGCAGGTTGGTCGTACGATGGGCCGCGATCGGCAGCTTGACGTCGGCATAGGCCACCGGTGCCAGTTCGGCAGGCAGGAACGCCTCCCGCGCTACCCGCGCCATCGCGGCGACCACCCGCGCGTCGCTGACCGCGTTCGGCCGCAGCTGGCTGTCGACCATGGCGGCGCGCATCGTATCGAACGATGCCTGATGCTGATCGGATACGGCGGTCATCTGCATATCGTCCCCTTGGCATAGCTGTCTTAGCTAGGCAATACACTTTGTTGCGTGCACGGCTTGTACCGTGCGACCGCGCCGCCGCCAAGCAAGCGGAGATGATTTTGTCGACCACCGGTTGACAGGCCGGAACGTGCCGCGCATTGGGGCGCCCTTCCGGCCCGATGGCGGAGTGGTGACGCAGAGGACTGCAAATCCTTGCACCCGGGTTCGATTCCCGGTCGGGCCTCCACTAACAGCCGATTTTCAGACAGGCGACACGCGGCCCCGGTTCAGGCCGCAGCTCGAGTCGCGCGCGCCGATCCCGGCTGGGCGCGGGCTGGTGCGGCCATCGCCGCCTCCTCTTCCGCATCGGTATCGTCGCGGCGATAGGCGCTCGGATCAGCGCCATAGGCCGCGCGGAAGGCTCTGCTGAAATGGCTTCGGCTCGAAAAGCCGATTGCCGCCGCGATGACCTTGATCGGCATGTTGGTGGACCGCAGCAGCTCGGCGGCATGATGCAGCCTCGTTCGCGCGACAAAGGCCATCGGGCTCATCGCGAACGCAGTGCTGAATTCACGCGCAAAGGCCGACCGGCTCATGCCGGCGATCGATGCCAGCCCCGCGACGCTGTGCCGCGCGGCCGGCTTGTCGAGCACGGCCGTCACAGCCTTGCCCAGCCTGGGGTCCCGCAACGTGCTGAGCAGGCTCGTCTCATGATCGCCGCGCCCGAAATGGCGCCGCAACGCGATCAGCACGCACGTTTTCATCAGCGCACCGGTCAACGCCCGCGATCCGAGCCCCGGCTGGGTGAGCTCGGTCTGCATCAGGTCGTAGCTCAAGCGAACGATCGGTATCTCGCCCAGTTCCTCGACGATCGGTCGGCGGACAGTGTCAAGAAGGCCGAACGAACCCGAGATATTGGCGCGGATCAGACCGCAGACAAAATGGAGATCGCCCTCCCCGCCATTGGTCGCGTCGAAACGGATCAGCCCGCTGCGCGACGGCGAGCAATTGTCGATCGCCACCATTTCCTGTCCGTCGGCGGGATCGGCGCCGATCGTCTGGCGCAGAAACGGCGGGACGAGGACGAGCGAGCCGGGCCCGCATTCAACACGGCTGGCACCGGGAACATCCAGAAACATCGTTCCGGAGAGAACATAATGAACTTCGATTTCAGGTGAACCGCGCGCAATCATCTTGAGCCCGCGATCGACCCGGCAGATCGCAAATGCCTCAATAGCGACATCAAGCGTCGTCAGCAGCCTGTCGACAATCTGTTCGTCCATCAACACCCCATCGAAAATACCGCTCAGGCCCTGCGAATTTTCTATGGGCCAGATGCCGCTCACGCCATGGCGCGAGACGATCTGCAACCGGGGGCGGATGAAATGCGACCCTCGGCGACCAGAAAATAGCAGGGTTACGAAAATCGGAGCAGCTGTTCAGCCGATCACATTCCCGCCCCCGCGCGCGAGCAGCCGCCCGATCGCGTCGAACAGCGAGTCCATCGCAACCGGCTTGAACAACACTTCGTCGGCACCCTCGCGCAGGCAGTGGTCGCGCAGATCGACCGCGGTATCGGCGGTGACGACGATCACCGGCAGTGAAGCTTTCGCATCGCCCCGCGCGCGCAGATGATGGATGGCGGTAATGCCGTCCATGCCGGGCATCCGCAGATCCATCAGGACGATATCGAAATCCTGTTCGCCGATCAGCTGGAGCCCACGCTCGGCCGACTCCGCGCCGATCATGGTTGCGCCGGCGACGTCAAGCATGTCCTTGACGACACGACGATTCATCGGATCATCTTCGACGAACAGCACGTTCATCGCAGCATCCCCTTGCGCAACCCGGGCCAGTGCATATCACGATTCATCGCCCTGCCCTATCCGTCATGCCGCATGCGACACAAGATCGGGCATGGCTTCGTCCGCTGGAGCGGCGGTCGTCGGATAGATCGCTGCAACCAGCTCGGCACCCGCGATCGGCTTGCCGATCACCTTGCATGCACCGATCGCCTCGAGCCGCGTCCGGTCGGCGGGAGCCGGATTGGCCCACAAAATGTGGATCGTCGCATCGCCCGCCCCCCGCGCGATACGCGCCAGTGCCGCCTCGACATCGGCCTCCGCACGCAAGACCGCTTCATCGATCAGCAGATGGTCGGGACGCGACGTGCCGAGGCAGGCGAGCACCGCCTCCACCGATCCGGCCACCTCGATCGACGGCGCCTGTGGCGCAAACATCGTCTTCAGCATCGCCCGGCTGATCGGGTTGATATCGGCGATCAACAGATCGGCGGTGACGGTTGGCGCCGATGCCTTCCCCGACTGCTGCTCTGCGGAGACAAAGGGCAAGGTGATCGTGAACGTCGACCCGGCGCCCAGCGTGCTCGCGACCTCGACCTCGCCGCCCATCGCCCGGGCAAGATTGCGGCAGATCGATAGGCCGAGGCCCGTCCCGCCAAACTTGCGCGTTGTCGCTGCATCGACCTGTTTGAACGATTCGAAGATTTCCTCGAGCTTGTCGTCTGGGATGCCGATGCCGGTATCACTGACACTGATCTTCAGCATCGCATCCCCGGCGCGCGCTACCCGCAACCCGATCGCGCCCGATGCCGTGAACTTGAGCGCGTTCGACAACAGGTTGAATACGACCTGGCGCAACCGCGCGGGATCGCCCTGAATCATCTTGGGGCTGTCGCCGAAATCGACCTCGAACGCGACGCCCTTCGACCGGGCCTGTTCTTCCCACAGGCGGGAGACGTCGCACAGCGTCTTGTGCAGGTCCATGGGGACCGATTCGACGGTGAGATTGCCCGTCTCCATCTTCGCGACATCGAGAATGTCGTCGACCAGAGCCTTCATCGTCACCCCGGCAGCCCGCACGACGTCGAGCCGATCGCGCGTCGCGTCGGGCAGGTTGTGATCGGCAAGCATGACCTGGGTCATGCCGAGAATGCCGTTCAGCGGCGTGCGGATCTCGTGGCTCGTCGTCGCCAGAAACTCGGTCTTCGCAGCCAGGGCCTTTTCGAGCGCGGCATTGGAGCCCGCCAGGTCGATATTCGCCGCGCGAACCTCGTTGCGGCTCCGCCTGATCGTCACCAAGCCGAAGATCAGCATCGAGACGATCGCGACCGACGCGATGATGACGCCTCCGAAGATCCACTGCAGCAATCGCCCGCGCGCCTGCTCGAACTCGAACTTGCGCCGTGCGTCCTCCGCCTTGAGGTTGGCGATCTTGGCGTCCTTGTTGGCATCGTCGAACCGCGCCGCCATCAGCGCGGTATTCGCCGAGGCCGTAAGACTGGCGGTCTTGTCATCAAGCCGCTTGAGCGCCTCGAGGTGACGCAGCGCGAGGTCTTCATTACCGAGTTTCGAAAACGCTCGATAGGCGGTCTCATGCGCGTCACGATCGGCAAAGTCGGTCTTGGCCAGATCGATGCCGGCAAAATATCGCTCGATTAGCTTCCCGGCAGTTGCGTAGCTACGACGTTCGAAAGCGAGTTGTGCAGATAGTGCAATGTAGGGCGACTGCGTCGGTCGCATTACCACGGAAGAGTCCAACTTCGCGGAAGCGCTCAACGTCTTTTCCGCCGCACTCAATTGACCCGATTCAATTTGTACGCGAGCAACGTTTCTAAGGATGCTCGCCTCGTTGATCTTACTGTTCGTTTTCCGTGCGATCGCCAACGCAAGGCGGTACTGTTCCTCCGCTTCCCGAAACCTCTTCAATTGATCCAGCTCGGTACCGCGGTTGTTGTAAGTATATATTTGCAGCAAGGGATCATCTGGATATATCTCGCTCGCTTGGATTTCATATTTTTGCGACATATTGAAATCACTGGCCTGACGATAAAGCGCCGCGATTTGCTTCAGGGCCTTGGCCTGCGACCTTGTGTCTTTTGCATGTTGAAAAATTCGATAAGCATTCTGATAGTCGGTCAAAGCTTCCGCGACATTTGCTTTGCGTGTTGCGAGCCATCCGCGAGAAAGCAGAATTTCGCCACGAAGCTTTGTCTGGTCATCAGTGCTCGTAACCAGCTCGAAAGCCCGCTCAATTCGCGCGCTCGCCAGTTGTTGATCATCTAGGCGAAGCAGCGCTTCACCCTGCAGCCAGAGCGCTTCCGCCAGCGAGTGCATCACCTCGCGCGTGGCAGGCTTAGCCGTGTAGGTCGCCTCAGCACGCTTGGTAAGTTCCAACGCAACATCGGGCCGCGCGCTCATTTCGCTCTTGGCTTGCGACAAGAGCATCAGATCTCCTTTTGCAAGTTTGGAGGAACCAGTTGCCGCAATGCGCGTCTGAGCCTCAAGCGGCACAGCCATTAGGCCGAGCGCAATTGCCCAAAACAAAATCGTCACGCGCATCAAATTCTCCTGGCCCGCCGGACGGACCATGCGCTGTTCAGATTAAAGGCGCGCTAACGTCGCGTGGTCAAACGCTCTTCCAGAAGCTGGCCGGGCGGTTGAAGGCCGCGCGCGGATCGGCAGCGACCGACAGGTGCCTCTCTTCGTCGAGAAACTGGACGAGGGCCCCGATCGACACTGGGCGGCTGATGAGGAAGCCCTGGACCATGTCGCATCCCATGACACTCAGCAGCGCCATGGCTGCCTGGGTCTCCACACCTTCGGCAGTCACTTCCATGTCCAGCGCGTGCGCCAGATCGATCGTCGAACGAACGATCAGCGGATCGCGATTGCTGCTCGTCAGCTGCACCACGAACATCTTGTCGATCTTCAGCTCGTTCGCAGGGAGCTGCTTGAGATAGGCTAGCGATGACAGACCCGCACCATAATCGTCGATCGCGATCGCGATCCCCATTTCGGCGAAGACCTGAAGATGGGCAATCGCGGTTTCTGGATCACGGATGACCGAAGTCTCGGTGATTTCGAAGCCGATCTTGCAGTCCGCGGCCTGAACGATCTGGCAGGCGCGGGCGACGAACGCCGCATCGCCGAGCAGCTGGCCGGATATGTTGACGAAGATGGTGAGCTCATGGCCGCGCTCGGCAAGGACCTTCTGATCGGCGATAACCTGCTCGATCGTCCAGAGTGTCATCGGCCCGATCAGCCGCGCTTCTTCGGCGGCAGGGATGAAATCGCCCGGCAGGATCAAACCCCGGACCGGATGATGCCAGCGGATCAAGGCCTCGGCGCTCGAAACGCTTTGCTGCCGAAGATGAACCTTGGGCTGATATTGCAGGAACATTTCGCCGAGTTTGACTGCCTTGCCGAGGTCGCGGGTCAGTGACAGGCGATCAAAGCCGGGCGTCCCGACCGAAAGATCGCGAATGACCAGTCGTTGTTCGGTCTGCGCCTCTGCCAGCGCCTGCTCGGCTTCTTCGATCAGGCGGACGTCATCGGCCGCCCCGGTTTCCGCGGCGGCGGCCCCGATCGCAATTTCGACGCGATGCGGCTCACCATCAAGATCGATCGGCGATCCGAAAAGAGCCAGCAACGCTTCCAGCGCGTTCGACAAGCGCGCGGGATTATCGTCCTCGAAAGAAATTTCGATCGTGGTCCTGCCAACGACCGCCAGCCGCGCATCCGGCAATTGATCGGCGATCCGGTCGGCTACGTCGACGACGAGGCAATCGGCGCGCGGCGCTCCAAGATGACGCCGCAGAGGACCGAAGTTGACGATTTCCGCCAAAGCGATGAAGCGCCAGGCCAGCACGGCCAGCGGGGGTCCGTCGTCCTTAGACAACGAACCGGCAGTCAAAGGGCTGCCGGTCAGGCGGCCAAAGCCGGCATCGAGACGGATTGGCGGCGCCAGGGTTGCCGCGACGCCGATCAGCGACGTCGCCGACGCGAACAGCGCCTGCCGCCGAATGCCGACGCCCGAAAGGCCTGAGCCGAACTGTTCTGCACGCACCATCGTCAACCGCTCTACGCGGCAGGGTTGAACGAAGCGTTAAGCGCTCCACAGCGCGGTTTTCCGCAACTCATCCAACCGTCACGATTGATTGCCTTTTCGTTAAATTTCCGTTAATCAAGTCGATGCGCATTTGCTGCGCGAACTGGGAGAAAATGAATGTTGGAGTTCCTGTTGGCTCTTCTCCATGGCGAGCAACTTAAGCCTTGGTAACCTAACCATCGGCCCGGTTGATTGACGAAGTAGCTGATTTTTCGGCGAAGTCGATCAACTCGGGCCGATACCTTCGCCAAAGAGTTGCAGCGCGATGTACTTTGGCAGGCTAATTCGTTCATTTGCCCAAATAGTTAACAACCCGATTCGAATCGTCCTCAATGGTCGGATGTAGAGCGGTGCCGCGCTGGAAGTCTTCGGTTGTCGGTTGCGAGACCGATATCGACGATCTCAGCCCTCTTCGGACCAGCCCCCGCCAACAGCCTTGAACAACGCCGCCGTCTGCTGGCGCAGCAAGGCATCGCTCGCCGCAAGCTGTTCGCGCGCGGTCAGCACCTGCACCTCGGCATTGAGCAAGCTGTCCTGCGTCACAAAACCGGTGCGATACCGGGCCGACACGGCCGCCGTCGTCCGCTCGGCATCGGCGAGCGCGGTTCGCAAGATTTCATTGCGCCGATGCTCGGCATCGATCCGGCTGAGCGGATCCTCGACATCGCGCAGCGCCCGCAGCACGGTTGCCTGATAGTCGCGATAGGCCTGCTCGCGCGCTTCCCTGGCAAGGCCGACATTCGCTTTTCGCCGTCCCCAGTCGAGGATCGGGAAGGTCGCTGCCGCCCCGACATTTGCCTGCAGGCTGTTCCCCGAGACGAGATTGGTCAGCGACGAGGACAGGAGCTGCGCCGCACCCGTCAGACTGAACTTCGGGTAAAGCGCCGAAACCGTCACCCCGATATCGGCAGTTGCCGCCGCAAGCCGCCGCTCGGCGGCGCGAATGTCCGGGCGCCGACGCAGCAGGTCGCTGGGCAGACCTGCCGGCACGACGGGCGGTTGGCCCAATGCCGCCGTCGGCACGCGCAGCTCGTCCAGCAAGGCTTCGGGAGTTTGGCCGGTGAGAATGCCGAGCGCGTGCATCCGGACTTCAATGTCGGCCTTCAGGGGCTCGATCCGGGCGAGCGCGGTCGACAGGCTGCTCCGCTGCCGGACGACGTCGATTCCGGGGGTCAATCCCGATCTCGCGACATTCCCGGCGATTTCGAGCACGCGACGCTCGCGCGCCACTTCTTCCTCGACAAGCGCGAGCTGAGTCTGGTCGAGCCGCAACGCGAAATAGGCGTCGGCAATCTCTGCCGCGAGCGTGATCGCGGCGTCGCGGCCGCTCCACAACGCCGCCTCGCCGCGTGCCCTTGCCGCCTCCACACCACGCCGGTCGCCGCCGAACAGGTCGAGTTCCCAGCTCGCGTCGAACCCGATGGCGATGGTCGAAATGCCGCTGCCGGGCGCGGCGACACCAGTGCCACCCGTACCGGAACCGTTCGAGAACAGCCGGGCGAGCGAAGCGAAGCCGGCATTCTTGCTGAATTCGACCCGACTTGCCTGGGCCGCGGCGTTGAGCGCCGGCTTGCCCGCCGCCCGTGCCGCTATTTCCTGCAGCCGGGCTTCACGGACGCGCGACGCGGCGATCGCGATGTCCGGGTTATCGGCAAGCGCGCGATCGATGAGCGCGGTCAGCTTGGCATCGCCAAAGCCGGTCCACCAATGGGCAGGATCGACCTCGCTTCCCGGCGCTGCCGTTTCCCGCGCATAACTCGTCGGCAGCGGCAGCGTGGGGCGCTCATAGTCGGGTCCGACCGTGCAACCGGCCAGCACTAGCCCCGCCCCGCCGAGCGCGAGCAGCGTTCGTATCGTCAATGTCCTACTCCTTCGCCGCCGCCCTTGGTCGGCCGCATCAGAAAAACCACCGGCGCCACGACGATGATGACCACCATCAGCGTGCGGAACACGTCGAGAAAGGCCAGCATGGCGACCTGCCGCTGCATCTGCTGGTACATCAGCGCCAGCGGCGTCGTGGGGTCGCCGGGCGCGAGCAACTGCGCCTGCGCCAACCATTCATTGTAATTGGGATTGCCTGGATTGAGCGTTTCGACCCGCCGCGCCTGATGCACCTGTTGATAACTCGACAGCAGCGTCTGCGCCATCGAGATGCCCAGGCTCCCGCCAAGATTTCGCGCGACGTTGAGCAGGCTGGACGCCTGCGCCGTCTTGTTGCGCGGCAGGCCGACATAGGCGGCGGTATTGATCGGAATGAACAGGAACGGCAGCGCGGCTGCCTGATACAGCCGGGCCGTCGAGGCATCGGCAAACGAGATATCTGCCGACAGCCCGGTCATGTGCCACATCGCATAGGCCTGTGCCATCAGCCCGATGAAGATAAGGTAGCGAACGTCGACCATGCCTGTCAGTCGGCCGACCACCGGCACCATCACCAGCGTCGCAATCCCCGCCGTCGTCAGCGCAAGGCCGGCATTGAGCGCGCTATAGCCGAGTACCTGCTGCAGCATCTGCGGAATCAACTGGGTCGTGCCGAACAGGATCATGCCGGTCATGAACATCGTCAGCAGTGTGATCCGGAAATTCCGTTCCTTGAGCAGTTTGACGTCGACCACCGGGTCGTCGTGGTTGAATTCCCATATCAGCAGCGCGATCAGCGACACCGCTGCAATCGACGCCGTCACGACGATCGATGTGCTCGCGAACCAGTCCTCGCGCTCGCCGCGATCGAGGGTGAGCTCCAGGAAACCGAGGCCGAGGAAAACAAGGATCACTCCGACATAGTCGATGCGCAGTCCGCCCTTGATCTTGGCCTCGCGATCAGCCTTCACGGCTGCCGGTTCATCGACGAACGCCTGCGCCAACAGAAAGGCGATGATACCAACCGGCACGTTGATCAGGAAAATCCAGTGCCAGCTCGCCGCATCGGTGATCCATCCGCCAAGCGTCGGCCCGAGTACCGGCCCGACCACGATCACGATCGCGAACGCTGCGAACGCCATGCCGCGCTGCTTGGGCGGGAAAGTGTCGGCCAGGATCGACTGCTCGACCGGCGCCAGCCCGCCCCCGCCAATCCCCTGAAAGATGCGGGCGATGATCAGCGTCTGCAGGTTGGGGGCGATGCCGCACAGGAAGGATGCGGCCGTGAACAGCACGATCGACATCAGGAAATAGCGCTTCCGCCCGATCGCGTCGGACAGCCAGCCGCTGATCGGAATGATCACCGCATTGGCGACCAGATAGCTCGTCAACACCCAGGTCGCCTGGTCGGTCGTCACCGACAGACCGCCCGCGATGTTGCTGAGCGAGACATTGGCGACCGAGGTGTCGAGAACTTCCATGAAGGTCGGCAGGCTGATGATGGCGACGATCAGCCACGGATTGACGCGCCCCGCCGCCGATCGATCGGCGTTCCAGACCTCGGGCGCCGCCGCGCTCGCCATCGCTCAGCGCACCTTTACCGAAGGGATGACCGACATGCCCGGCCCGATCGGATAACGCCGTGGATCGGGGCCGTTACCGAGCTCGAATTCGATCCGCACCGGCACCCGCTGCACCACCTTCACGAAATTGCCCGTTGCGTTCTGCGGCGGCAGCAAGGCGAAGGCCTGCCCCGCGCCGCGCTGGATCGAATCGACGCGGCCACGGAATTTCACATCGGGAAAGGCATCGACCTTCAGTTCGACCGGCTGGCCCGGTCGCATGTTGCGCAGCTGTGTTTCCTTGAAATTGGCCGTCACCCAGATCCGGTCGGGCACGATCGACATCAGCGGAGTACCGGGCGCGACATAGGAGCCGATGTTGACCGATCGGTTGACGACCTGCCCGCTGACAGGCGCCGTCAGCCGGAAATCGCCGAGCGTGATATTGGCCTGACGCACCACGGCCCGTCGGGCATCCGCTGCCGCTTGCGCCGCGGCGATCTGGCGCCGGGCGACGCGGATATTGGCGTCGGCATTGGCGATCTGGGTCTGCGCCGCCGTCGCCTCGGCGGCCGATTGGCGAGCCTGGGCGCGCGCTGCGTCGAGCTGCTGCCCGGCGACGGCGGCAGGATCGATCTTTTGCAGCCGTTCGTAGCGCGCAAGGTCCTGCGCCGCCTTCTGCGCGACCGCGAGCGGGGCGCGCGCCTGGGCGATGGCCTGTGCGCGCTGCGCCTCCGCTGCCGACACCTGCGCCCGCGCCGTTTCGACCTGGGCGATCGCCTGGGCAACGCCTGCCTGCGCCTCGGCGAGCTGCGCCTGCGGGCTTTGCGCCTTGATCACGCCAAGCAGCTGTCCGGCCTCGACATGGCGATTGTCGACATCGGCGACCTGGACCAGCGTGCCGGCGACCGTTGGCGCGATGCGCACGATATGCGCGTCGACAAAAGCGTCGTCGGTCGATTCATATTGCCGCGCGTTGAGCCACCACAAGGTGCCGCCGATCCCGATCGTCGCGACGACCGCGACGAGGATCACCCAGAAGAGCGGGCGGCGAAAAACCGGCGTGCCGTTTGCGGCGGCTTCGGGATCCTGGGGCGCGTCACCGGGCGGCGTACCATTGGCAGGCGATATGTCGGTCATCGTGGTTCCTGACTTGCGGAAATCGATTCGAAAATGGCGTCGACATTGGCCGCGACCCGCGCCTTCAGATCGTCGACAAGCGCGGAATCGACGGCTTTGCGGCCAAGCAGGCGCAGGCATGACGCGCGCGAGGCGCGCAGCACGATCACCTGACCGATCAGCGTCACCGTCAGCAGCCGCGCTCGAGCATCGTCATCGTCGCCGCTCGCGATCCGCACCAGCCGGACCAGCGCCTCGAGCATCTGGCCCATCACACCGCCATAGATGCGGTCGAACGCCTCGGTCGGGTGCATCTGCTCGCGCACGATGAAGAGCGAGCGCGATTCGCTGCCATCCTCCATCAGCTTGTCGGCAAACCGGCCCATGATCGCATGGATGGCGGCGCGGGCGGCCGCACGATCGCGGCCGTCGATCAAAAGCGACTGATCGAAGGCGGTTTCCATATCCTCGCCCATCTGCGCGGCGATATGATCGGCAGCGGCAAGATAGAGCCCCTCCTTCCCGCCGAAATGATAGGTGATCGCCGACATCGCGGTGCCGGCCGCCGCAGCGATGCTCCGCGTGCTCGCGCCTTCGAGGCCCCTCAGCCCGAATTCACGAATCGCGATGTCGAGCAGCCGGTCATGCGCCACGAGCGTTCCTCCTCGGCGCGGCATTTAGTTCGATCGAACGAACTTGAAAAGGCCCCACAGGTCACATTGGCGACAAACAATTTCAAGCGCCTGGACGCTGTCCGGATTGTGGCGGGCTAGCTCAGGCCCCGGCGCGCGATCCGGACAGCGAGCCGGGGCGCTGAGGGCATTTTCGCGACCGACGAGCCGCAGTTCATGCGGGCACGGCGTCGGCCAGCCGCTGCTTGGTCGGCGTGGGGACCGGATTGGAAAAAGCCATCCCGTCGTCGACCGAGCCGTAGCGAAGCGCCATCAGGTCCTTCAGATAATTCTGGTGGACCTGCCAGGGCTGCCGGTTGCCCTGTTTGGGAAAACGCTCCATCGCCCGCGTCACATAGCCCGAAGTGAAATCGAGGAACGGCGCGGGTTCCAGATCGCCTTCGATACGCGGCGTCGCCTGGCGCATGCCGCGTTTCTTCATCGTGTTGAGCAGCCGACAGACATAGGCGCAGGTCAGGTCGGCCTTCAGTGTCCAGCTGGCATTGGTATAGCCGAACGACGATGCCAGATTTGGCATGTCGCTGTACATCATCCCCTTGTAATTATAGGTCTTGGCCAGATCGCGCACCTCACCGTCGACGGTGAACGCGACGTCGCTCATCAATTGCAGTTCAAGGCCGGTCGCGGTCACGACGATGTCGGCGTCGAGCCGCTGGCCCGAATTGAGCGCGATCCCGCCTGCGTCGAAGCGGTCGATCGTGTCGGTCACGACCGAGGCTGTCCCCGCCTTGATCGCATCGAACAGATCGGCGTCGGGCACCAGGCACAGCCGCTGATCCCACACATTGTAGCGCGGCGTGAAATGCGCAGCGATGGTTTCGCTCGGCAGATGTTCGCTCAACATCTCGAGCACCCGCTCCTTCGCCTGCGCGGGATGCTTGCGCGCGGCGTTGAAGAAATACATGCCGAACAAGACGTTGCGCCAGCGCACCAGCGCATAGGCGAGCTTTGTCGGCAGGAACTTTCGCAGGCGGTTGGCCACCGCATCTTCGGAGGGACGCGATACGACATAGGTCGGCGAACGCTGGAGCATCGTGACGTGCGCGGCCGACTTCGCCATTTCGGGCACGATCGTCACCGCGGTCGCGCCCGATCCGATCACGACCACGCGCTTGCCGGCATAGTCGAGATCATCGGGCCAGAATTGCGGATGGATGATCCGGCCCGCGAAGGATTCCTCGCCTTCGAAATGCGGGCGGTGCCCCTTGGCGTAGTTGTAATAGCCCGAGCACATGAACAGGAAATTGCAGCTATAGTGGACGTCGCGCCCCTCATGCGTCGCCGTGACGATCCACCGCGCCTCGTCGCTCGACCAACTCGCCGCCTTCACATGGTGATTGAAGCGGATATGCCGGTCGATGCCATATTTGGCAGCCGTGCGCTTAACGTAATTCAGGATATTGGGGCCGTCGGCGATCGCCTTCGCCTCGGTCCAGGGCTCGAAGATATAGCCCAGCGTATACATGTCGGAATCGGATCGGATACCGGGATAGCGGAACAGATCCCATGTCCCGCCCATGTCGGCCCGCCCCTCCAGGATCATGTAGCTGCGGTCGCGGCATTTGTCCTGCAGGTGATAGCCCGCGCCGATGCCCGAAATCCCGGCCCCGACTACGATAACGTCGACATGTTCCATTCGGGCATCTCCTGTGCCCATACCTGATATTCGATTTTCAGGAGGCACGCAAAGGGGCGCTCGTCAGCCCGCCCCCGCCCCCGCCCTCGCCTTCTCTTTAGCCCTGACACGGTAAGCGTGGAGCAGCGGCTCGGTATAGCCGCTTGGCTGAGTGACGCCTTCGAAGACCAGCGCGCGCGCGGCTAGGAGCGCGATGCTGTCGGGATTACCCGCCATGGGGCGATAGAGTGGATCGCCCGCATTCTGCGCGTCGACCTTGGCCGCCATCCGGTCGAACGCCGCATCGACATCGGCCCTGGTGGCGACGCCGTGGAGCAGCCAGTTGGCGATATGCTGCGACGAAATGCGCAGTGTAGCGCGGTCCTCCATCAGGCCGATATCGTTGATGTCTGGCACTTTGGAACAGCCAATGCCCTGATCGATCCAGCGCACGACATAGCCGAGAATCCCCTGCGCATTGTTGTCGAGCTCGCGCGCGACTTCGTCCGCCATCCAGTTGCGCCCGCCCGCGAAGGGAACGGTGAGCAGCCCGTCGAGCGCAGGAACCGCCTCCCCTGCAATCTCCTTCTGCCGCGCGAAGACGTCGACCTGATGATAGTGCATCGCGTGGAGCGTCGCGGCGGTGGGCGATGGCACCCAGGCGGTATTGGCGCCGCTCATCGGATGGCCGATCTTCTGGTCCATCATGTCGGCCATCCGGTCGGGCGCTGCCCACATGCCCTTGCCGATCTGTGCCTTGCCCGACAGGCCGTGCGCCAGGCCGATGCGGACATTGCGGTCCTCATACGCCTTGATCCACGCGCTGGTCTTCATCTCGGCCTTGGGGATCATCGCGCCGCCGTGCATCGCGGTGTGCATCTCGTCCCCCGTGCGATCGAGAAAGCCGGTGTTGATGAAGACGATGCGGTCCTTCACCGCGTGGATGCACGCCGCGAGATTGGCCGAGGTGCGTCGCTCCTCGTCCATCACGCCGACCTTGATCGTGTGGCGCGCGAGCCCGAGCAGATCCTCGACCGCATCGAACAGGCGGTTGGTGAAGCCGCATTCCTCCGGCCCGTGCATCTTGGGCTTGACGATATAGGCGCTGCCGGTGCGGCTGTTCCTGAACTTTCCCAGCCCGCGCAGATCGTAGAGTGCGATGGTCGAGGTCATGATCGCGTCGAGGATGCCCTCGGGCGCCTCGCTGCCATCGGCGAGATGGATCGCGGGCGTGGTCATCAGATGGCCGACATTGCGCACGAACAGCAGCGAGCGGCCGGGGAGCGTCAGGTCGCCGTAGCTGCGGTCGGGGTTGAGCTTGCGGGTGAGTTGCCGACCGCCCTTCTCGAACGTCTCCTCCAGGTCGCCCTTCATCAGACCGAGCCAGTTGGTGTAGGCCGCGACCTTGTCCGCCGCATCGACTGCGGCGATCGAATCCTCGAGGTCGCAGATCGTCGTCAATGCGGATTCGAGCACGACGTCGGACAGGCCGTCGGGGTCGTTGGCGCCGATATGGTTGGGCTCGAACTGCAGCTCGATGTGGAGGCCGTTGTGGCGGAACAGCTTGGTCCCCTGGCCCTTCGCGACCAGGCCCGTGTCCTCGCGCCAGCCGGGAATCGCCTCGTGCAGAAACGCCTTCGCGCGCGCAACCACTGCCGCGCCACGCGCTTCGTCATAGCCGCCGGGCCGCGCGGCTGGCGCATCGAGCGCATCGGTGCCGTAGAGCGCGTCATACAGGCTCCCCCAGCGCGCATTGGCCGCGTTCAGCACGAAGCGTGCGTTGAGGATTGGCACCACGAGCTGCGGCCCCGCCATCGTCGCAATCTCGGCATCGACATTCTCGGTGCCGATTTTGAAGGGCGCGGGCTCGGGCACAAGATAGCCGATTTCGCGCAGGAAAGCCTCATCCACCGGCTCGCCCGCCTTATAGCGCGCATCGATCGTCGCCTGCAGCGCGTCGCGCTTCGCGAGCAGCGCGCAGTTTTCCGGCGCAAAACGACCGAAAATATCCGCAACCCCCGCCCACCAGCCATCGGCAGCTATCCCCAGCTCGGGCAGCACGTCGTTCTCCACGAAGCGCGCGAGTTCCTCCGCGACGCCGAGGCCGGCGCGATCAACGATGGGCATGATTCCTCCTTGGATTGGCAATGACGATCGGCCCGGGGAGGCAAGGCATTTCTGGTTCAACCACTTTCCCAACCGTTCGTGTCGAGCGAAGTCGAGACACCGCGCGCATCGCCCGCGGCCCTTCCCTCGACGTTGCTCGGGACGAACGGGTGGTAATGAAAAAGGCTCTAAGCCAACCCCGCGCCCGCCATCAACCCCGTTCGGGCGCCAATCGCGCGGCGGCGGCTTCTATACGTTCGAGCATCGCTGCGAACTGCGCCATTTCCTCGCGCGAAAAGCCCCCGAAGATCGCCGCTTCCAGCGCCAGCGCCTTGGGCGCCACCGCCTCGTACAGCGCTTGGCCTTCGGCGCTGAGCGACAGCAGGTGCGATCGCTGATCGTCGGGATTGGCGCTGCGCAACACCAGCCCGCGATCGACCAGCGCGATCGCGGCGCGGCTGACCGTCACCTTGTCCATCTGCGTCGCCGTGCCCAGTGCCTGCTGCGTCATCGCTGCCCCTTCGGCGATCACCGCGATCAGCCGCCATTCGGGAATCTTGAGCGCAAACAGCGCCTGGTATGCCGTCGCGACCGCCGACGACGCACGGTTCGACGCGATCGACAGGCGGTACGGCAGAAACGCATCGAGCTTGAGCTTGGTCATGGCCGGCGATCTGCCATCAGTCGCCAATGCTGGCAATCTGGTCGGGCTGCACCGATACTGGACCCGTGTAGACCGATCCGCTATATAGTTTCATCTGATACCATCTGCCGCCCTGGAGTCCCCCGCCATGACGACCGACACCCTGCCCGCCACGGATACCGCCCATGACAATCCGATGGGCCTGAACGGCTTCGAATTCGTCGAATTCACCTCGCCCGATCCGGAGGCGCTGGCCGATCTGTTTGTCAGGATGGGCTTCACCCATGTCGGCAATCACCGCTCGAAGAACGTCCGCCGCTATGCGCAGGGCGACATCAATTTCCTGCTCAACATGGAAAATGCCGGGCAGGTCGCCGGTTTCCGCGACACCCACGGCCCCTCCGCAAACGCAATGGCGTTCCGCGTCGCCGACGCCGCCAAGGCGGTGAAGCTCGCTACCGAGCGCGGCGCGGTGCCGGTCGAGGGCAAGGTCGGACCGGCCGAGCTCAACATTCCGGCAATCGAGGGGATTGGCGGGGCGAACCTGTATCTGGTCGATCGGCGCGGCGGGGCGACGCTGTACGACATCGATTTCGAGCCGGTGCCCGGCGCCACGCCCGACAGCAACAGCGTCGGGCTGCACACGCTCGACCATCTGACGCACAATCTGATGCGCGGGCGGATGAATTACTGGGCCGATTATTACGAGCGCATCTTCAACTTCCGCGAAATCCGCTTCTTCGACATCGAAGGCAAGCAGACCGCGCTGGTTTCGAAGGCGATGACCGCGCCCGACGACAAGATCCGCATCCCGCTGAACGAAAGCCAGGACGAGCATTCGCAGATCGAGGAATTCATCAAGGATTACAAGGGCGAGGGCATTCAGCATATCGCGATGGCGACCGACGACATCTTTGCCACCGTCGACGCGCTGCGCGCCAACGGCATCCGTTTTCAGGACACGATCGACACTTATTTCGACCTGATCGACAAGCGCCTGCCCGGCCACGGGCACGACGTCGAGGAAATGCGCAAGCGCAAGATCCTGATCGACGGCGCGCCGGAGACGGGCGGCGGGCTGCTGCTCCAGATCTTCACCGAGAACATGGTCGGCCCGATTTTCTTCGAGATCATCCAGCGCAAAGGCAATGACGGTTTCGGCGAAGGCAATTTCAAGGCGCTGTTCGAAAGCATCGAGCTCGACCAGATGCGGCGCGGGGTGATCCCTGCGGCGGCGAAGTGATGCGCGGCGTGCTATCCGCGACGGCGATGCTGCTCGTCGCATGCCAGCCGGCGGCCGACAGCAATGCCGCCCCGCGTGCCGAGCGCGCTCCGGCGGGCGGCACCGCGCGCGCCAATCTCTATCAGTGCGAAGGTTGCGAGGGCGCTTACGAGGCCGACGCCGCGACCCTGACCAACCGCGCCCGCATCGGTCCCGGCATCGACCAGGGCGAGCCGCTGACCGTCACCGGCACCGTCTATCAGACCGATCGCAAAACCCCGGCGGCGGGCGTGATCATCTATGCCTATCAGACCAATGCTGCGGGCGTGTACGGCAATGGCAACCCGGCAACCGAATGGAGCCGCCGCCATGGCAGGCTGCGTGGCTGGGTGAAGACCGCGGCTGACGGCACCTACCAGTTCGACACCATCAAACCGGCGCCCTATCCCAATCGCAACGTGCCCGCGCACATCCACCTGACCGTGCTGGAGCCCGGCAAGCGGCCTTACTGGATCGACGACATTGTTTTTGAAGGCGAATTCGGGGTGACGACCGCCTATCGCAAGTCGATGGTCAATCAGGGCGGCAACGGCATCGTCCCCGTTCGCCGCGATGGCGAGGGGCATGCGAGCGTGGTGCGCGATATCTATCTGGAACGCCATCCGTGACGGCAGACTATATGACCGGCTTCGGCAATCACTTTGCGACTGAGGCGGTTGCGGGCGCGTTGCCGGTCGGTCGCAATTCGCCGCAGCGCCCGGCCTTCGGGCTTTATGCCGAGCAGCTGAGCGGCACCGCTTTCACCGCGCCGCGCAGCGAGAATCGCCGGTCCTGGCTCTACCGCCTGCGCCCTTCCGCTGCCCATCCGGCGTTCACGCACTACGCCGGCGCGCCCGATTTCGCACCCGGCGTCCCCAATGCGCCGCTCGCCCCCAACCGGCTGCGCTGGCGACCGATCGAGGCGGTGGCGGGGCGCGACTGGCTTGACAGCCTGACGACGATGCTGGTCGCGGGCGACGGTCCACTCAGCCAGACCGGCGTCGCCGTTCACCTCTATGCCTGCGACACCGACATGACGCGCCGCGCCTTCGTCTCGGCTGACGGCGAGCTGATCATCGTGCCGCAGGCGGGCGCGCTGATGCTGCTGACTGAGATGGGGCGGATCGATGTCACCCCCGGCCAGATCGCGCTGATCCCGCGCGGCGTTCGGTTCCGGGTGACACTGCCCGACGGCCAGGCGCGCGGCTATGTTGCGGAAAATTATGGCGAGCCCTTCCGCCTGCCCGATCTGGGACCGATCGGCGCCAACGGCCTCGCCAACCCGCGCGATTTTGAGACGCCAGTCGCCTGGTTTGAGGATGTCGAGGACGATTTCGAGCTTGTGCAGAAATTCGGCGGCAGCCTGTGGCGCACCGATCTCGGCCGCTCGCCGCTCGACGTCGTCGCATGGCACGGCAATCTCGCGCCGTGCCGCTACGATCTGGCGCGCTTCAACACGATCAACACCGTCAGCTTCGACCATCCCGACCCGTCGATCTTTACGGTGCTGACAAGCCCGAGCGACGTGCCAGGCACCGCCAATGTCGATTTCGTGATCTTCCCGCCGCGCTGGATGGTGGCCGAGGACACGTTCCGCCCGCCCTGGTTCCACCGCAACGTGATGTCGGAGGCAATGGGGCTGATCACCGGCGCCTATGACGCCAAAGCCGACGGTTTCGTCCCCGGCGCACTGTCGCTCCACAACCAGATGAGCGGACACGGCCCCGATGTCGCCAGCTGGGAAGGCGCGAGCAAGGCGGAATTGAAACCCCACAAGATCGACGGCACGATGGCCTTCATGGTCGAAAGCCGCTGGGTGTTCCGCCCGACCGAACAGGCGTTGCAGTCGGCCAGCCTCGATCCCGATTATGATGCCGTGTGGACCGGTTTTCCGAAGGCCCGCCTTCCAGCCTGATCCGTATCAGTCAAAAACTTGGGAACCGGTCGCGCGCTGAACCGTCTGTTCGCCATGGCTCAAACTGTTGGAAAGACGATGTTCGCATGGGAGCATGCGGCACAAGGCGCCCTTGAGGCGCAGCTGTTCGACCATGTCGACGCGCGCGACTTCCCATGCGTCGGCGCAAAGGCCGCGCTCGCCAAGGGCACGCTCGAGGTGCTTGCCTGCAACGCGATCGACAGCGCGTGGGACGATCTCCGCATCCACGACCGGCTGCTCCACTTCGCCGCCGACTATCGCCGAGACCCGGCGCTGTTCCGCAGCTTCGCGGTGATTTTCGAAGGGCCTGACGATCTGAGCGAGGCCGATTTCGAACGCGCGCTGTGGCAACGGGTGCAGTCGCTGTCGGACAAGGACGTCTGGCGCGGGCAGAGCTACGACGATCGGGTCAGCCCCGATCCGGACAACCCGCATTTCTCGCTCAGCTTCGGCGGCGAAGCGTTCTTCATCGTCGGGCTCCACCCCCACGCCAGCCGCCCCGCGCGCCGCTTCGCGCGGCCGACGATGGTGTTCAACCTGCACGATCAGTTCGAGCGGCTCCGCGCCGAGGGACGTTATGAAGGGATGCGCGAGAAGATCATGGTTCGTGACGAGGCGATCGCGGGCAGCCGCAACCCGATGCTGGCACGCCATGGCGAGGCGAGCGAGGCGCGGCAATATAGCGGCCGCGTCGTCGATAAGGACTGGCGCTGCCCGTTCAGCTATGCCGGGGCGGAGGATTGACGACGCACCGCATCCCGCCCCGTAGCGGCACCGCCTTTCGCCTCGCCGCAGGCGAAACGCTGACGGTGATCGATCCGCAAGGCGTGCAGGTCGCCGATCTGCTCGCCTATAATGCCGACGACGTGCGCGAGGTCATTTCGTCGGGCCGCACGCTCGATTATGCCGAGACGATCCGGTTGACCACCGGCCACCGCCTCTATTCGAACCGGTCGCGCGTGATGCTGGAGATCGTCGAGGACAGCGTCGGCTGCCATGATTTCCTGCTCACGCCCTGCTCCTATGCGACCTTCGATCATTTTTACCCGGACGAGCCGCGCCACCGGGGCTGCTTCGGCAATCTGGCTGCCGCACTCGAACCCTATGGCATTGGCGAGGACGCGATCCCGGTCGCGTTCAATTGCTTCATGAACGTGCCGGTCGACGCCGCCACCGGAAAGCTCAGCGTGCTGCCGCCGATCAGCAAGGCGGGCGACCGGATCGTGTTCCGCGCCGACATGGACCTGATCATCGGCCTCACCGCCTGTTCGGCGCTCGCCAGCAATGGCGGCAGTTTCAAGCCGATCGACTATCGGATCGACCCGCCGAAATAATTTTTCGGCCGCTGTCGATTCCGCTCGCCTCCGCCCGTCTCCCCGATACGATCGATTCCGGTCGTGGCCTGGAGGACGCAACATGAAATATCTGCTGACCATCTACGAAAACGAAGCCACCTATAATGACGGCACCGGTGCCGCGATGGGCGCGATCATCGAAAAGCACATGGCGTTCAGCGCGGACATCGGCTCGGCGATGCTGAATGGCGCGGGTCTCCAGCCCGCCTCGACCGCGACGACGGTGCGCACCGATGGCGGCAAGCAGACGCTGCACGACGGCCCCTTTGCGGAGACACGCGAACAGCTTGGCGGCTTCTACATGATCGAAGCGCCCGATCTCGACGCTGCGATCGCCATCGCGAAGAAAGTACCGCTCGCCGCCGACGGCGCGATCGAGGTGCGGCCGGTGATGGCCCCGCCTGGGATGTGAGCGCCGCGTGACGGGCGCGGCGCTCGATGCGGTATTCCGGGCGGCGGGGGGGCGGATCGTCGCCGCGCTTGCCGCCCGGTTCCGCGATCTGGACCTCGCCGAGGAGGCGCTGGCGGAGGCGTGCGCGCGCGCGGCCACTGCCTGGGCGCGGGAAATGCCGCGCGATCCTGCGGCCTGGCTCTACCGGGTCGCCGAACGCGTCGCGCTCGATCGGCTGCGGCGGGTGGCGACGCGCGCCGCGACGACGCTGCCCGAGCCCGATCCCGAACCGACCGCCGAGGAGCTGATGATGGCTGATGACCGCCTGATTCCCGACGAGCGGCTGCGGCTGATCTTCGTGTGCTGCCACCCCGCCATCCACCCCGAGGCACGCGCGGCGCTGACGCTGCGGCTCGTCTGCGGCCTGACCACCGAAGAGATCGCCCGCGCGTTCCTGATCGCCGAGCCGACGTTGGCGCAGCGACTGGTCCGCGCCAAGCGGAAGATCGCGCTGGCGGGAATTGGCTTTGACGTGCCGAGCCGCGACGCCTGGCCCGATCGGCTCGACGCGGTTTTGAGCACCGTCGAGATCGCCTATGCCCACGCGCATGCCGATGGCGCGGGCAGCGGGCGGCACGCCGATTATGCGAAGGAAATGCTCGACATCACGGCGACGCTGGCCGCGATGCTGCCGGGCGAGGCGGAGATACTGGCCCTCGCCGCGACCGTCCGCTTTGCCGAGGCGCGCCGCGCGGCCCGAGTGCGCACCGACGGGTTGATGGTGCCGCTGTCGGAACAGGACCCGACATTGTGGGATGCCGCGCTGATCGCCGATGGCCGCCGCTATTTCGCCGCCGCCGCGCGGATCGACCCCCGCCGCCCGCGCGTGGTGATGGCGCTGATCCATGCCGAATGGTGCGCGCGGCCGTCGCTTGCCGAGCCGCCGCCGTGGCGCAACATCCTGACCATCTATGACGCTTTGCTGAGCGTCCGCGATGACGCGATCACCCGCCTCAACCGGGCGGTCGCGCTTGCCGAGGTCCATGGCTATGAAGCGGCGCTGGAGGAGGTCGATGCACTCGACACACCCGGCCTGGCGCAGTTCCTGCCCTATCACGCGACCCGCGCCGGCCTGCTCAATCGGCTGAGACTGAGCGACGCCGCCCGTGCCGCTTATGATGCTGCGCTCGCGCTCGCGCCGGGCGATGCCGAGCGGCGATGGCTGGAAGCGCGCCGTGCCGAGCTCGGCTAGAGTGGGATGACTTTTGGTTGAATCAAATCCCCAACCGTTCGTGTCGAGCGAAGTCGAGACACCCTGCGCAACGCTCGTGGCCTGTTTCTCGACTGCGCTCGAAACGAACGGCTCAAGGTAATGTCATCGGGCTCAAGTCTTGCGAACCGCTCAGGATGCGCAGCCGATGATGCCGATGACCGGAATGATCACGCTGTCGCCGCCGTCGCGAGTCACGGTCAGGGTCGCACTCTCGGTCACGCCGCCCTGGGTCAGGTCGCCGCGCCGCACGATCGCCATCTCGACCGCGACCTTCAAATCCCCGCCGGCATAATCAGTATGCGCCAGGAACCCGAAATCGCCCGGTCCGGTCTGCGACACCCGCACCAGATCGACAAGCTTGCCGTCCGGCGCGAAGCGGATGCGCGCAGGGTCGGACGACAGCATCGCGACGAGCGCGCGCGTCTGGGTCGCGGTCCAGAAGAACGTCGCGCAGCCGCTGGTCGGCAGTTCCTGTTTCGGGATCGCGCCGACCGGAAGCCCGTCGATCGACCGTGCCAGCTGCGCGGGGGGCGATTGCTGCGGCTGCTGAGCGAGCGCAGGCGCGACCAGCAGCAGCGAAAACAGAGCGGTTCTCATACGCCCAGCATTAGCATGAGGATCAGCGTCGGGTAAGCCGCGATCGCCAGCAAGGCCCCGAGCGGCAATCGATCGCCAAGCGACACGTCACGCCCGGTGAGCATGCGCCACAGCGCGATGCCGAGCCCGGTCAACGCCGCCAGAAACAGCACCACCGGCAGCAGTCGCCAGCCGATCCACAGGCCGATCGCGCCCAGCAGCTTGGGGTCGCCGCCGCCAAGGCCCTCTCGCCCCCGCAGCGCCCTGTAACCCGCGCCGATCGCCCAGAGCGACGCGAAGCCGCCTACACCGCCGATCACCCGCTCGGTCAACGGGACGCCGATCCCGATCACGCCGACGATCAACCCCGTCATCGCCAGTGCGAGCGTCAGCACATCGGGCAACCAGAATTCGGTGACGTCGAGTGCGGCAAGCGCGAGCAGCAACCAGCCGAACAGGGCCGCAGCGGCTGCCTGGTCGAGCGGCAAAAGCGCCCCCGCGCCGGCGCCGATCAGCAGCGCGAGCGCCTCGATCCGCCAGTGCAGCGGATCGATCGCGGCACGGCAGGTGCGGCACCTGCCGCCGCTTACGATGCCACTCATCAAGGGCACGAGCTCCGCCGCGCCGAGCACCCGTCCGCAGGCATCACACGCCGACCGCCCGTGCATGACCGACCGGTCCTGGGGCCAGCGGATGACGATCGCCGCGATGAAGCTGCCAAAAATCGCGCCGAGTACGCCCAGCAGCACGGCCGCAAGCCAATGCGGCGTGGCAATCATCAAGGGGGTGGCATCTTCCATCGCGAGCGCGATAGGCGATTTGTATTCGCCGCGTCACCGCCCTAAATCGCGCCGAGCCATTCCTTCGCGCTGGAGCCTCATCATGAGCACCGATCCCGTCGTCATCGTCTCCTATGCCCGCACGCCGATGGGGAGTTTTCAGGGCAGCCTGGCGGGCGCGTCCGCGACCGAACTCGGCGCGGCGGCGGTCGGCAGCGCGGTCGAGCGCGCGGGGCTCTCGGGCGAGGCGATCGAGCGGATCTATATGGGCTGTGTGCTGCCGGCGGGGCTCGGCCAGGCGCCGGCGCGGCAGGCGGCGTTGAAGGCCGCCCTGCCCGACCATATCGAGGCGACGACCGTCAACAAGATGTGCGGCAGCGGCATGCAGGCGGCGATCATGGCCAGCGACGCGCTGGCGGCGGGATCGGTCGACCTGCTGATCGCCGGCGGCATGGAGAGCATGACCAACGCGCCCTATCTGTCGATGCGGCATCGCAGCGGCGCGCGGATCGGCCATGACGTGCTGAAGGACCATATGTATCTCGACGGGCTGGAGGATGCCTATGAACCCGGCAAGCTGATGGGCAATTTCGCCGAGGATACCGCCGCCGCCTATCAATTCACCCGCGAGCAGCAGGATGAGTACGCGATCGCTTCGCTCACCCGCGCGAAGCGGGCGCAGGATTCGGGCGCGTTCGACCGTGAGATCACGCCGGTCGAGATCGCCGGTCGCAAAGGCGCGGTGACGGTCGACAAGGACGAGCAGCCGCTAAAGGGCGATCCCGCCAAAATCCCGACGCTCAAGCCCGCCTTTTCGAAGGACGGCACCGTGACCGCCGCCAATGCCTCGTCGATCTCCGACGGCGCGGCCGCACTGGTGATGACCCGCGCAACGGTTGCCGAGAAGCTGGGCCTGACTCCGATCGCGCGGATCGTGTCGACCGCCGCCCATGCCCACGCACCGGCTCTCTTCACCACCGCCCCGGTCTTCGCGATGCGGAAGGCGATGGACAAGGCTGGCTGGTCGGCGAACGACATCGATCTGTTCGAGGTCAACGAAGCGTTCGCAATCGTCGCGATGATTGCGATGCGCGACCTTGGCCTCAGCCACGATGTCGTGAACATCCATGGCGGCGCCTGCGCGCTCGGCCATCCGATCGGCGCGAGCGGCGCGCGGATCATGGCGACGCTTGTTTCCGCGCTCCAGACGACCGGCGGCAGGCGCGGCATGGCGAGTCTGTGCATCGGTGGCGGCGAAGCGACTGCAGTTGCACTTGAAATGATGCATTGAGCGAATTCGCCACCTAATTGACGGAACTGGCGACGCAATTTTGTCGCGAAGGGCGATTGCCCGCACCGCGCCCTTCGCCTAGCATCCACGCCGAACGGTGAGGATTCTACGATGAAGCGTTTTTGGGTTTGGGCGGCCACGTCGGCATTGGGGTCGGTCTTCGCTACCCCGGCCGTTGCGGGGGACAATCCGCTTTACCAGCCAAGCCCGGCTTGGGTGGCACCGGCACGCCCGATCGACGCGTCCGCGCTTACCGCCGAAAGCCCGCTCTATCCGATTTTCGACACCCAGGAACGGCTCGATAACGGCACCGTCTGGTCCTATCGCAACATCGTCACCCGGATGGCGACGCCCGAGGTGATCCAGCAGGCCGGGACATTGTCCATTCCGTGGCAGCCGGCCAAGGGCGACCTGATCATCCACCAGATCGAGATCATCCGCGGCGCGCAGCGGATCGATGCGCTTGCGGGCGGCAAGAAGTTCGAGGTGCTGCGCCGCGAAAAGCAGCTCGAACGCTTCAGCATCGATGGTGAATTGACCGCCACCCTTGCCGTCGAGGGATTGCAGGTCGGCGATCTCCTGCACGTGGTCTTTTCGATTTCGCGCAAGGAGGACGTGATCGCCCCGGCGATGCAGGATGCCGCCCTGCTGCCGGCCGAACCCCTGCCGATGGGCTATGTCCGCACCAGGCTGGTCTGGCCCGAGACGAGCAACGTCAAGTACAAGCTGCTCGCCGAAGGCGGCTCACCCAAGGTAAGCGTGCGCAATGGCGAGCGCGAGGTGGTGATCGAGGGCCTGATGCCCAAACCCGCCGAACTGCCATCCGACGTGCCGGCCCGGGCGCGCAAACTGCCCCTCATCGAAGTGTCGAGCTTTGCTGACTGGGCCGCCGTGTCGAAGACGATGGCCCCCCATTACGGATCGGCGAATGCGATCGCGCCGGGCGGCGATCTGGCGAAGCAGGTCGCCGCGATCAGGGCAGCGCATAGCGACCCCGTCGAGCGGGCCGCCGCCGCGCTCCAGCTTGTCCAGGAAAAGGTCCGCTATCTCTACAATGGACTCGACAAGGGGAATTACCTGCCCCAGCCGGTGGAGCAGACCTGGACGGTCCGTTATGGGGACTGCAAGGCGAAAACCCTGCTTTTGCTGGCGATCCTGCGCGCGCTCGACATCGAGGCGGAGGCGATGCTCGCCCATACCCAGATCGGCGGACTGGTCCCCGAACGTCTGCCGAGCGCCGCCGCCTTCAATCACGTGGTCGTGCACGCCACGATCAAGGGCAAGGAATATTGGCTCGACGGCACGACGACCGGCACCCGGCTGGAAGATCTGGCCGATGTGCCGTCGTTCGGGTGGGGCCTGCCGGTGCGCGACGGCGGCGCCACGCTGATCGAGTTGCCGCTTCGCGTGCCGCAACGACCGACGGTTACCCTGGCGCTGGACCTCGATCAGCGCGCCGGCATCGGCTTCCCGACGGTCGCCAACATGACCATGACGGTGCGCGGGCCGACCGCCGCCGCCTTTGGCATGCTCAAGTCGCAGGCAAGCAAGGATCAGCGCGTCGAATCCGCCCAGAAGCTGATCGAGTCGACCGTCGGCGGCGATGTCGTGCTTGGCGCGCACAGCTTCGCCTATGACGAGGCTACCGGCGTCGCCGAGATTCGCGCGACCGGCACCGCCACCAACCTCTGGTCGCGCGAGAATGAGCGCTGGCGCTTCGTGCTGGACAAGGGCGTGTCGGGCATCGACTTCGACCCCGACCGCGCCCGGGCGGCGTGGCAGCAGCTGCCGGTGTGGGTCGGCAATCCCGAGCGGGCCAGCTACACCGTGAAGCTGCAACTGCCCGATGCGGGCGATGGCTTCGCGCTGGAGGGCGATACCGAAGTCGCCGATCTGCTCGCCAATACCAAGGTCGATCGCAAGGTCGATCGCGCCAACGGGATCATTACGCTGCGGGACGATGTATCCGATCGCGGCGGCGAGATCGCACCCGATGCGGTTGCGGCGACGCGGGCACGCGTCGCGCTCGCCAAATCGCGGCTGCTGACCGTGGTCGCGCCGGAGACCGTGCCAAAGCGGGTCGACGTGGTCCAACAGGCGCGCAAGGATGGCCGGTTCAAGCCAATCGTCGCCGTCTATTCGGCAGCGATCGCCAATGATCCGACCGAAGTCGTCGGCTATGACAATCGCGCAAACTTCTACGCCGATGTCTATGATTATGCAGCCGCGCTCGCCGATCTGGATCAGGCGATCAAGCTTGCCCCCAACGCGAACCGTTATCGCTGGCGCGCCGCGCTGCGCGAAATCGTCGGCCAGAATGCAAAGGCGCTGGAAGACCTCAACGCGGCAGCGGCGCTGGAGCCGACTTCGCCCGCGACGATCGAGGCGCTGGGTTCGTACCTTGCCCGCCACGGCCAGGGCGACGCCGCGCTCGCGCTTGCCGACAAGGGGATCGCTCAGGGTGGCAAGACCCGCCCGGTACTGATGGCGCGCAAGGCCGACTTTCTGGCACGGCTCGGCAAGCGCGACGAATCGCTCCAATTGATGGACGCCGCCGTCGCCGCGCAACCGGGCAGCCCGCTGCTCCTCAACCAGCGTTGCTGGGTCAAGGCGCAGCTGAATGCGCAGCTCGAAACCGCGCTGAAGGATTGCACCAAGGCGATCGAGCTGAGTGAATCGAGCGCCGCCGCGCTCGACAGCCGGGCGCTGGTCTATTTCCGGCTCGGCCGCCTCGACGATGCGCTCGCCGATCTTGACGCCGCGCTCAGCACGCGGCCGGACCAGGCCTCGAGCATCTATCTGCGCGGCATCGTGCTGAGCAAGCAGGGCAAATCGACGGAGAGCAAGCGCGATCTGGCCGCCGCCACCTTCATGTCGCCGCTGGTGGCCGACGAATATCAGCCCTTCGGGATCGTGCCATAACGCAAGACGTGGCGCGCGCTTGTGCTGATGCCGCGATCAGCGCAGCGCGTTCGCCACCAGCTTGTGCAGCTTTGAGTGCAGGCCGTCATTGGCGGCGAGATATTCGCTGCGCTCGTGCATCCGGTCGCCGCCGCGATAATCGGTGACATAGCCGCCCGCTTCGCGCACCAGCAACAGCCCGGCGGCCGCATCCCAGCGCTGCAGGCCCGATTCCCAAAAGCCGTCGAAGCGGCCCGCCGCGACCCAGGCAAGGTCGAGCGCCGCCGATCCCAAGCGCCGGATGCCCGCCACGCCCGGCGCGACTGCCCCGAAAATGCGACTCCATTCTGCAAAATCGCCATGGCCAAGAAACGGAATACCCGTTGCGATCAGCGCCTCGGACAAGTCGTTGCGGGCCGATACCCGCAGCCGCTGGTCGGTCAGCCAGGCACCCCGCCCCTTCTCCGCCCAGAAGCTTTCGTCGGTCAGCGGCTGATAGACGAGCGCCGCCATCGTTTCCCATTTGCCGCCGGGGCGCGGCTCTTCCGCCGCGATCGAGATCGCGAAATGGGGAATGCCGTGCAGGAAATTGGTGGTTCCATCGAGCGGATCGACCACGAAGCGCGGCTTGTCGGGATTGCCCGCAACGTCGCCGCGCTCCTCCATCACGAACGCCCAATCGGGCCGCGCGTGGCTCAATTCCTCGAAGATCGTCTGCTCGGCCCGCTTGTCGGCCATGGAGACGAAATCGGCAGGCCCCTTGCGGCTGACCTGAAGCTGCTGGACTTCGTTGAAGTCACGCCGCAGCCGCGGTGCCGCCTTGCGGGCGGCGCGGTCCATGACGGTAATGAGGCCGGAGTGGGAAACCATGTGCGTGTTTAGTCCGCCCGGCGGACGTAAGTCTGCTCGTACACATCGACCACGATCCGCGTGCCCGCGCCGATATGCGGCGGCACCATCACCCGGACGCCATTGTCGAGCACGGCAGGCTTGTAGCTCGACGATGCGGTCTGGCCCTTCACCACCGCGTCGGCTTCGACGATCGTCGCCTCGATCGTGTCGGGCAGCTGGACGCTGATCGCTTCCTCGTCATAAAGCTCCATCACCACGTCCATCCCGTCCTGCAGGAAGGCGGCGGCATCGCCGAGCAGGTCGCGCGGCAGCGTCGTCTGATCATAGGTTTCCTTGTCCATGAAGACGAGCATGTCGCCTTCGGGATAGAGGAACTGGAAATCCTTGGTGTCGAGCCGAACGCGCTCAACGGTTTCGGCCGAGCGAAAACGGACATTGTTCTTGCGGCCATCGCGCAGGTTCTTCATCTCGACCTGCATATACGCACCGCCCTTGCCAGGCTGGGTGTGCTGTATCTTGACCGCTTTCCAGATCCCGCCTTCATATTCGATGATATTGCCGGGGCGAATGTCGACGCCGCTGATTTTCATGGGAATGCCTGTGGTGTTGAAAAGAGCGAAGGCGCGGGCTTAGCCGGGGCCGCCGCGTCCCGCAAGGCTGGGATAGGGATCGACCGGCTTGCCCTGCCACCACCGATCCCCGGGCTGCATCCGGGTCAGCCCGAAATGGAGGTGATAGTTCCCCGTGCCCGCATTGCCGGTATCGCCGACATAGCCGATCGGATCGCCGATGCGGAGAAACTGTCCTTCGCGCAGGGTTGCCGCGTAACCGGCGAGATGCGCGTAATAATAGCTCCAGCGGCGATCGGGTGAACGGACATAGACGGTCGTACCACCCGCGTTGCTCTGAAACAGCTTTTCCACAGTACCGGGTGCCGCGGCGACCACCGGCGTACCTGCCGGGGCCATGATGTCGGTGCCATTATGCGGGCGCTGGCCATTGTCGCGCGGGTCACCCCAGCTATCGGCGAGCGATGCCTTCGGAAATCCGACGATCGGCATCGCCAACGGCACGAGAACCGGTTCGCTGAAACCAGCCGCGCCGGTTTCGCGCGCGACAGAAGCGAGGGCTTGGCGATGGCGCACGTCCGATGACGGTGCGGCGGCATCGACGACATGGATTTCGACCGTGCTGAGAACCGCGATCAAGGCCAAAGCGAACAGGCCGCCGGCAATGGCAGTCGCGCGCACGCCGTCAGTCCTGGAAAATGGCCGGCACGCCGGGCGCGACCATCATGGCGAGCCGTGCCGCGTCCCAATTGCTGAGGCGGATACAGCCATGGCTCTCCGCGCGGCCGATCGTCTCTGGCGCTGGCGTCCCGTGGATGCCGTAATGCGGCTTGGACAGATCGATCCAGACCACGCCGACCGGGCCATTCGGACCCGGCGGGAGCAGCGCCTTCCGCTCACCCTCCTTCGCGTCCCAGAACAGGTCGGGATTGTAGTGAAAGGGCGGATTGTACGAAACGCCCTGGATTTTCCAGCTGCCGATCGGGAGCGGGTCATGTTCGCTGCCCATCGTTGCCGGAAACTGCGCGATCAACCGATCGCCCTTGTCGAACACGCCGAGCACGCCTTCCGATTTATCAACCACGACTTTGCTGCCCTGGGTCTGCACGGCGTCGACATTGAGCATCGACACCGTCTTGCGCCATTCGGACGGCAGCTTCGGATCATAGTCGCGGGACGACGGCAAGGCGTTGGGGAACACCACCACAGTGCCCGGCCGCAGCAACGTCTGAGGACTGTTCAGCGCGATGAGGACCTCAGGCGTCGTGTGGAACATTTCGCCCAGTTTTTCCATGACGCTCCGATAGCCGAGCGAGGACAGCTTCGCCTTTTCCGCCGGATCGTCGGGAATCGGATTGACGAACGGACCGGCAAGCCCCTCCTCGGTCAGCGCAAGGCGGCGCGTGGCACGCATGGCCCGATACCGGCGCAGTGCCTGCATCGTCGGCTGGTCGAGCGTGCCGGTCTGGTCGAACCCCCGCGACTGCTGAAACCCCTTCAGCGCGACGGTGAACTATTGCCCCTTCTTGCCGTCAAGCACGCCGGGTGAAAATCCAAGGTGGTCGAGGATTACCTGAGCATGGAGCACAGTCGGATCGACGGCTGCCGTGCTGGGCTGCCCGACCTGTTCGGCCGCGTCTGCCCATGCCGTGCCTGCGACGAGGCCAATCGAGCAGAGCGCGAGACAGGCGGCGGCGGTACGGCTTTTCCCAAGCAAGTGAATATCCTAGGTCGTTGATCATGCTTACAACGTCCAAGTCGCCCTCGGTGTCCCTGACAAACGCAACCCCGCCGGTTTCGCGGCGCGCGTTGATCGGTGGCGGCATCGCGGGCGCGGCGATGCTGATGCTGCCGCACCGTGCGGCAGCCGCGCCGGTCGAATGGCGGCTCGCGTTGCGCAATGTGCACAACGGCGAAACGGTCGACGCGCTGTTCGCGCGCGGCGGCGCCTTTCTGCCGCAGGGGCTGGCCGAACTGGCGCATGGGATGCGCGACTGGCGCACGGGCGAGATCTTCACCATGGACCGCCCCTTGCTGATGTTGCTCGCCAGCTTGCGCGACCGGCTCGGTCAGCCGGGCAACAAGGCGTTCGACCTTATCTCGGGCTATCGCTCGCCCGCCACGAACAGCGCTCTGAGGTCCGCCGGCGGGGCGCATAGCGGCGTCGCGACCAAAAGCCAGCACATGCTGGGCAAGGCGAGCGACATCCATTTGCCGGGCGTCGAACTCGCCCGGCTCCGCGCGGCGGCAATGGCGATGGGTAAAGGCGGCGTCGGCTATTATCCGCGCGATGGCTTTGTCCATGTCGACACCGGGCGCGTGCGCCACTGGTGAAGGCCGACCACTAGAAGCGCTTGCTCAGCCGCGCGACACTTTCGGTGACGCGTCGCGCGCGGTCGTCCTCTTCGCCGCATTCGCTCTCGAGATCGGCGCGGATTTTCTCGATTTCCTTGTCGGTCTTGTGCTCGATGCCGATGAACTGGAGCCGTGCCGCGTCGACCGCGCGCAAAAGCTCATCCAGCTTGGCCTGCATCGCCGCGGAATCGCGATTTTGCGAATTCTGGATCAGGAACACCATCAGGAAGGTGATGATCGTGGTGCTGGTATTCACGATCAGCTGCCAGGTGTCCGAATAGCCGAAGATCGGCCCCGTGGCGGCCCAGACGATGATGAAACCGATCGCGAGCACGAACGACACTGGCTGGCCCGCGAAAGCGGCGATGCGACTTGCGACGACGGTGAAAAAGCGATCGAACATCGGCACGCCTCCTGGCGGCGATGGCGGCTATCGTATCATCGCCGTAATGAACGCCTGAACGGCGCGCGCCTCGTCATGGTTCCACACCGCGCCCGACACTGCCAGAAAATCGGCGCCGGCCGCGACCAGCGGCGCGGCATTGGCAGGGGTTATGCCGCCGATCGCCACGCAGGGCAGCTCGAACATCGTCGACCACCAGCTGAGCAGGACCGGATCCGCATGATGCTCGACCACCTTGGTCGCCGTCGGGTGGAAAGCCCCGAAAGCGACATAGTCGGCACCCGCTTCACCGGCGACCATCGCCAGGTGGCGACTGTCATGGCATGTCACGCCGATCTGCCCGCCGGGCCCGAGTGCCGCGCGCGCCTCGGCCGGGTCGCCATCCCCTTGGCCGAGATGGACGCCGTCCGCGCCGAGCCGCTTGGCAAGCGCGATGCTGTCGTTGACGATGAAAGCGACGTCGTGATCGGCGCAGATGCGCTGAAGCGGTTCGGCCAGCCTGGCCGCCTCGTGCTGGTCGATGCCCTTCACGCGGTACTGAAAAGCCGCGACCGGTCCCGCGCCAAGTGCTCGTCGCAGCCGATCCGGGAATGTCCCGGTCACGTCGGTGGGGGAAATCAGGTAAAGCTGGCAGGGCGGTCGTCGATCGTCGCGCACGAACTGGGCGGCGAAATCGGGGTCGAGCGGGCCGAGCGGATCGTCGTCAATCATCGCCCTGCCCTATCGCGTCATCGACCGTTGCGAAAGCGCGCCATGATCACTGCGCAAAGACATCATCGGCGGTCGGCGCGTTTGATGATCGCCAGCAGGAAGCCGTCCCACTTTTTCGCGCCAACGGTCTGGACGGCGGTCGCGTCGAGCTCGGGCGCGGCGGCGACATAGTCGAACAGGGCGCGCGTGCCGATGACGCGCGGGTCGTCGCTCGCGGGGTCGAGCACGCCGCCTTCGCGCACCACATTGTCGACGATGATCACGGTGCCGGGGCGGCCAAGCGCGATCGCCGCCGCGACATAGGCCGCGCCATTCTCCTTGTCGGCATCGATGAAGACGACATCGAACGGCGCCTCACCCGCCGCCTGCATCGCCGCCAGCGTGTCGAGCGCGGCGCCGATGCGCAGGTCGACCCGGTCGGCAAGTCCCGCGCGGGCGACATTGGCACGCGCGACCGATGCATGGTGCGGGTCGAGCTCGAGCGTCACCAGCGTGCCGTCGGCGGGCAGCGCTCGCGCCAGCCAGATCGTCGAATAGCCGCCGAGCGTCCCGATCTCGAGGATGCGGCGCGCGTCCGCCATGCGCGCAAGCAGGTGCAGCATCTTGCCCTGCGCGGGCGAAACATCGATCGGTGGCAAACCGGCGGCGGCATTGGCGGCCAGCGCGGCGGTGAGCGACGGGTCGTCCGGCAACAGCTTGTCACCGATATATCGGTCCACCGCGCCCCAGTCGTTCATCGCTCCCTCCGATCAGAAATGCGCCAGAAAGCCGCCATCGACGGTGATCGTCTGGCCGGTGATATAGGATGCCGCGTCGGACGCGAGAAACACCGCCGCCCCTGCAATCTCCTCCGGTTTGCCCCAGCGCCCGAGCGAGGTGCGCCGCGCGAGCCAGTCGCCGACCGCCGGGTCCGCCGCCACTTCAGCGTTGGTTTCGGTCGCGAAGAAGCCCGGCGCGATGCTGTTGACCGTCGTCCCCTGCGGCCCGAAATCGGCGGCGAGTGCCCTGGTGAGTGCGGCCAGTCCGCCCTTGGTCATCGTATAGACCGCCGATCCGCTGTTGGCGATCGGGCCTGCAATCGACGTGATATTGATGATGCGGCCCCGCCCCGAACCCGCCATCGCCCGGGCGGCCGCACGGGCCATCATCAGCGGCGCGACGAGATTGGCGTCGGTCAGCCTGCGCACGCCATCGATGTCGAAATCATCCAGCGGTTGGCGCCCGCGCAGGCCGACATTGTTGACCAGGATATCCAGCCCATGGCGCGCGGCAATGCTGGCGACCCGCTCCTCGGCATCGGATGCGGTGATGTCGAACGGCGCCAACAACACATCGTCATCGATTCGCGCCGCCGCCGCCGCAAGCCGACCTTCATCCCGGCCATTGACCAGCACGCGGGCGCCCGCTCGCACGAACGCGCGGGCAATCTCGAACCCCAGCCCGCGCGACGCGCCCGTGACGAGCGCGACGCGGCCGGTCAGGTCGAACGGATTCAGGCTTCCTCGCCCTTGTAGATCGCGACCAGCTTGTCGAGCATCGCCAGCGCTTCGTCGCGCGGCCGCTGGAACGTGTTGCGGCCGATGATCGAGCCATTGCCGCCGCCGTCGCGAATGTCGCGCGCGTCCTGATAGACCGCGTCTGCGCCCTTTGCCGCGCCACCCGAAAAGACGACGATCCGGCGCCCGTCGAAGCACGACTGCACGACATGCGCGACGCGCTTCGCCTGGGTCGATCCGTCGAAGCCCTCATAGGCCTTTTTCGCGTCATCCTGCTCGATATGATCGCTCGGCAGCTTCACCTTGATGATGTGCGCGCCGAGCAACGCCGCCATGTGCGCGGCATAGGCGCCGACGTCGAGCGCGAGCTCTCCCTTTTTCGACAGCTTGCCGCCGCGCGGATACGACCAGATCACCGTCGCGATGCCGACCGATTTCGCCTCTGCCGACATCTGCTGGATTTCCTCCATCATGTCGAACACGTCGTTTGCGCCCGGATAGATGGTGAAGCCGATCGCCGCGCAGCCGAGCCGCAGCGCATCGTCGACGCTGCCGGTCAGCGCCTGGTTGATGCTGGTCGCCCAGCTGTTCGAGCTGTTGACCTTCAGGATCGTCGGAATCTGGCCGGCAAAGGTGCCCGCCCCTGCCTCGATCATCCCGAGCGGCGCGGCATAGGCGGACAGCCCTGCATCGATCGCCAGCTGGAAATGATAATGCGGGTCATAGGCCGCCGGATTGACAGAAAAGGACCGCGCAGGGCCGTGCTCGAACCCCTGGTCGACCGGCAGGATGATCAGCTTGCCGGTGCCGCCCAGCCGCCCCTGCATCAGGATGCGCGCCAGATTGGCCTTCACGCCGGGATTGTCGGATTCATAATTGGCAAGAATGGCCTTCACGGTCGGCGTCATCGGGGCTCCCCTCGTTCGATGCATACGAATGCTGCCGCGCTGTTAGCCGCCTGATGCGTGCCGGGCAATGGCACGGTGGCGGCAAATGCTTGACCGCGCAAAATGGTTGTGGCCAGCATCCACCCCGATTGCGTCGGCCGGGGGTATCGCGATGAAACACTTTGGCTTTATCAGCTGCGCGGTGGCGCTTGCATTGGCTGGCCCGGCAACGGCCAAGGAACCCAAGGTGGGGCAGCCCGCACCAAATTTCGAAATGACTCTGGTCGACGGCAGTAAGGTGTCTCTTGCCGATCTGCGCGGGCAGGTCGTGGTGATCAACTTCTGGGCGACGTGGTGCGTCCCCTGCCGGACCGAACTGCCGACCCTCGACGCCTTTTACGAGGCCCGCAAATCGGCGGGGCTGCGGGTGTTCGCGGTCACGACCGAGGACTCGTTGCCCCTGTATCAGCTCAAGAAGCTGTTCGCGGCAATGCGCATTCCGGCCGTCA
>PKED01000005.1 GCA_002863155.1 Sphingomonadaceae bacterium
CAGGCTTTCGCCCATTGTCCAATATTCCCCACTGCTGCCTCCCGTAGGAGTCTGGGCCGTGTCTCAGTCCCAGTGTGGCTGATCATCCTCTCAGACCAGCTAAGGATCGTCGCCTTGGTGAGCCTTTACCCCACCAACTAGCTAATCCTACGCGGGCTCATCCCTTGGCGATAAATCTTTGGACTTACGTCATTATCCGGTATTAGCTTCAGTTTCCCGAAGTTATTCCGAACCAAGGGGCAGATTCCCACGCGTTACGCACCCGTGCGCCACTAGACCCGAAGGTCTCGTTCGACTTGCATGTGTTAGGCATGCCGCCAGCGTTCGTTCTGAGCCAGGATCAAACTCTCAAGTTTGATGTTCCACACCGGCGCGGCGGAATGACCACGTCGATGCAGCTCATTTCAAGGAGCCGTTCCTGCACAATACATTTCACTGTGGATATGTATTAGGACATTGACCCGTCATCACGGGGCGAACCCCATGCTGCGGATCTGTGGAACGACTTGACTTTACCGAGTATCCGACGCCTTGAACGCCAGACCCGGAGCCGCCGCCCACATGTCCCTTCATCTAGACCAACAATGTCAAAGAGCGCAAAAGACCGACGCCGTCCCAATCCCCTTTTTTGTGGGGGCGGGCTAGCGCCGAAAATTTGGTGACTGCAGAAGCGAACCAGGCGGTCCGTCGCTGCGGTGGAGTGGCTTATATGGGGGGCTCCAACGGGCGTCAACGCCTTTTTGCAATTTTCTTACACGCCCTTGGAACCCCGCAGAAATGCTAGGGTTTACGCCTCTGTAAGCACCTTGTGGCAAGGCGTCGGGCTATGGAATCGCCCGCCGACTCGCCCAAAAACGATTCGAAATCGTTCGCCGATCAGGTCCGCAGCGCGGTGATCTGGCGCTCGGGCAGCCAGATTCTTGCGCAGATAGTGCAGTGGGGCGCGACCTTCATGGTGATTCGCCTGCTCGCGCCCGCCGATTACGGCCTGTTCGCGATGACGCAGGTGGTGCTGTTCTTCCTCAACATGCTCAACGGCTATGGCCTGGCGAGCGGGCTGATCCAGGCCAAGGAGATCGACGTCCGCCAGATTCGCCAGCTGTTCGGCATGCTGATCGTCGTCAACCTCGTGCTCGCCGGGGGCCAGTTCGTGCTCGCCCCGGCGATCGCCGCCTATTATCGCCAGCCGATCGTCGCCGACATGCTGCGCGTCCAGGCGCTGATCTACATGACGACGCCGTTCATCGCCCTGTCCTATGCGCTGCTCTCGCGGCGGATGGAGTATCGCGATCAGGCGCGTGCCAACATCGTCGCCTCGATCGCGAGCGCCGGCACCGCGCTCGGCGGCGCGTGGTTCGGACTCGGCGTCTGGACGCTGGTGATCGCGCCGATGGTGCTGTTCGCGGTGCGCGCGGTTGGCATGACGATCGCCGCGCGCGCCTATTACTGGCCGAGTTTCGACTTTCGCGGCGCCGGCACGCTTGCGCGCTATGGCGGGCTGATGGCGGTCGGCCAGCTGTTCTGGTTCTTCGAAAGCCAGGCCGATGTGGTCATCGCCGGGCGGCAGTTCGATCCGCACTGGCTGGGCATCTATACCGAGAGCCTGTTCCTGGCGCAGGTCTTCGTCGCCAAGATCGTGCCGCCGCTCAACGAGGTCGCCTTTTCGGCTTATGCCCGGCTGCAGCACGAACCGGGCGCGGTCGGGCGTGCCTTCGTCCGCGGCGTGCGGGTGATCATGGTGGTGGCGCTCCCCTTCTATATCGGCCTCGCCGCGACCGCCGAGCCGCTGGTGCTGACGGTGATGGGGCCGAAATGGGCAGAGGCCGTGCCGGTCGTCCGGCTGCTCGCCTGCGCGATGCCGTTCATGACGCTGCAAGTGCTGCTGTCACCCGCGTGCGACGCGATCGGGCGGCCGGGAATCAGCGTACGCAACGGCGCGACCGGGGCGGTGCTGCTGACCGGTGCCTATCTGTTCGGCGTGCAATGGGGGGTGATGGGCCTCGCCTGGTCGTGGCTTGCCGCCTATCCGCTCTATCTGCTGCTGAGCCTCAAGCGGACTTTGCCGGTGATCGGCGCGCGGCCCGATGCGCTGGCGCAGGCGGTGCTGCCGCCGCTGCTCGCCGCGACCAGCATGGGAATCGCGGTCGCGCTGATCGCTCGCGCGCTGCCGCCGCTGCCGTCGCCCGCCACGCTGCTGATCCTCGTCGCGGCGGGCGCCGCGATCTATGTCGGCTGGCTGGCGGTGTTCGCGCGCGGGGTGATCGGCGAGCTGAGCGATACGATCCGCCGCCGCCCCGCCACGGTCTGAGCGTTTGCAGCCGAATCGTCATGGCGAGCGCGGCGAAGCAATGACGGAGGCGGCAACTTCAGCCTGAAGACTATACCGACTGGATGTAATCGCGCATCGCGGCGGCGTCGGCTTCGATCCGGTCGATCCGGTATTTGACGAGGTCGCCGATCGACACGAAGCCGGTCAGCGCGCCGCCGTCGAGCACCGGCAGATGCCGGATCCGCCGCCGCGACATCAGCGACAGCGCGCCGAGCACCGAATCCTGCGGCGCGACCGTGATCGGCGGCGAGGTCATCGCGGTGCGGACCAGCCCCTGCAACGCCTCCACCCCGCCGGTGTTGAGCGCATGGATCACGTCGCGTTCGGAAAAGATGCCGACGACCGCGTCATCCTCGACCACGGGCACCGCGCCGATCCGGCGTTCGGCGAGCATCGCCGCTGCCTCCATCACCGTGGCTGTCGGCGCGATCGAGATGACTTCGCGGCCCTTGCCCGACAAAATTGCGGCTATCGTCATGTCGCTCTCCTTGACCCGCCCGGCGCTTGACGCGGCGCCGAGTCGTCCGGGCGCTTGAGATTCTCACTTTTCGCCGCCAATGGGAAGGGATGGACGATTTGCCCCCGGGTCTGGACGATCGCGACTATGCCGCCTTCGCATGGAGGCGATACCGCGCGATGCTGCGCTGGATGGCGCTGGCGACCGCGATCGTCGTGGCGGCGGCGGTGCTCGCACTCGACCATTTCTACGGCCCCTTATCGTGGGTGACGATCGCGGCGGCGATCGGCGGCTTCGGCGGCACCGCGATGATGACCGCGGCGTTGATGGGGCTGGTGTTCCTCAGTTCGGGCACCGGCCATGACGAACGGGTGAAGGATATCGACTGAAATCTAGCGAAGCGACCGGATCGTGTAGTCGAGCGTGACTCGGCCATTGGCGGGAACCGTTGTGGTCCAGAAAGGCTGGCCGTCCTTGGTCGTCAGCCGCGCACTCGGGTTTTCGAGGCGGTAATCGTCGCCGCCGGGGTAGAGCCGCGCTTCATATACGACCGGCCAAGGGTTGGCGTTGCTGACCGTCAGGCGGTAGCGGTCGCGCCGCCCGTCGCGCGGCGTTACCGGCACCGGCTCGATCCGGGCAACGACGTTTGGCGTCTGGCCCAGCTTGAACTCGACCTGCTCGCCGACCGCCTTGTCGTCGGTCGCGCCTTCGCCGATCAGGATCGGGCGCGTGCCGTTGGCGGCGAACACGACCGCGTGCCCTGCGGGCAGCGGCTCGCCAAGCCCTGCGACCGCCTTGTTCTGGGCACGGACGATCAACTGGGTTTGGCTGAGTTCGCCCTGATAGATGCGGCTTTCATAGATCAGCGCGACGCCGACGCGCGACTTCGACAGGAAACCGACCTGCTTCTGCGCGCGCGACGCGACCGTGACCGGGCCGGGCAAACGATAGAGCTTCAGATCGGCGAGGTCTTCGCGCTTGGCACGCGAACCGGTGACGACGACGTCCTGCGCTTCTTCGGCGATCATCCCGCGCATCGCCACCGGGGCGGGCGGCGCTGATGGCGGCGGCGGCGGCGGATAGGGCCGCCCATCGCGATAGGGGAGCGGCGGCGGCACCGGGAAGCAGCGCAGTTCCAGCGGGCGCGCGGTCGGCGGCGTCGGGGACTCCGCGTCGCGGTTCACCCGTCCCGCGATCACTGCCGCGCCGCCGCGAAACGAGGTCGGATCGCTCGACGCCAGCGTCACCCAGGCGAACAGCTCGGCGGTCCGGCGATCGGGGGCCAGCTGCACGACATAATCGGCCTGCCAGTCGAATCCGCCCGCCAGATAGGCGAGCTTGATCCGCGCGGTGACCGGCCGGTCGCTCTCGGTCTCGATCGACAGCGTCGGTTTCGCCGAGAGGCCGGGCGGCACTTGCGGATAGACGATGGTCTCGTTCAGCCCGGTGCATTTCAGCGCCTCGACCCCGCCGCCGATCGACACCAGCGCGGCGCCGTCCGCCGATGAGCGGATCACCGCCTGCTCCTCGGTCACCTTGCCCGTCGCCTTGTCGGTCCGCCGCACCATCACCCGACGACCGAGCGCACGGTCATACAGGCTGCGTGGGGAGAGCAGATCGGCATCGAGGTTCTTCTCGCGCACGCCGCCCGGCAATCCTTCGACGATCGCGGTTTCGGGAAAGATGTTGCCCGCCACGCCTTCGAACCGCACCACCGCGCGACCGGCGGGGATGCTGATCGTGCGCGTTTCGGTGATGAGCGCAAAGCCTTCGAGATCGTCGCGGTCGATCGCGCTGTCGCTGCTGCGTCCCGGCGCCCGATAGACCGACACCGCAACGTCATCGGGCGCCGCCGAAGTGACGAGCACCGGTGCTCCATCCTGCGCGTATGAAGGCGCCGCCAGCAGCAGCGCGAGCACCGGCAGCGCGAGATGGCGGGCCATCCCCCGCGCCCTCAATAGCGCGTGTCGAAGCTGACGGTCAGCACCGTCGTTCCGTTCGCGGGGACAGGCACATGCCAGACGCGCTCGTCGAGCGAACGCTGCTCGCCGGGCAGGCTCTCGCTCGGCACGCGGGTGTCGCCCCAGTAATTGTCGAGGCCCCCTTGCGTGACATCGACCGTCACCGCCTCGGGCTTCGCATTGGTGATCGTGTAGCGCATCGTCGTGCGGTAATAGTCGCGCGCGCGCTCGACCGTGACCACCTCCGGCTTCTGGCCTTCGCGGGTGATGCGATAGCGTGCTGTCCGGTCCCATTCGTCGCTGGTGATCTTCTCGCGCTTGACGATTTCGGGCTTTACTTTCACGTCGAACGCATCGCCGGTGCGGATCGCCAGCGTCGATCCCATCGGTGTGTGATCGATGCCGTTTTCGCCGATGAACTGCGGCTGGCCCTTCGCGTCGCGGACATAGACGCGCACCGTGCCCGCCGGCAGCGCGTCGCCGAGCCCGCCCTCGCGCGCGCTGGAAAAGCTGTAGGCGGTCTCCGCGCTCCGGGGATCGTCCGACGCGCCGAGCCAGTCGTTGCGGAACTGATAGACCTTCTTCGCCGCGACGCCGCCGACCGACAGGAAGCTCACCTGCTTCTGCTGGTTCGCCGCCACGGTAGTGCGGTGGCCGAGCGGATAGAGATAGAAGTCCCCGATCCGCCCGCGATCGGCGCTTTCGGTGCCGGGCTTGACGAGCGCGCCATTGGCCGCGCGGATATAGCGGCTCGGTGGCTGCTGGGCGCCGCCGCCGGGCTCGCCCGCGACGAGCACGACATCGGCATTGTTGAACCGCGTCTCGCCGCCATTGTTGAGCGTGATCCAGCCCTGCATGTCGATCGTGCTCCTCGCCTCGTCAAAGAGCGCGACATAATCGGCACGCCAGCTGAGGCCGCCGGTCAGGTAGCTGAGCGTCAGCGGACGGGTGCCGCCGCGTTTGCTGTCGAGCGTGATCGACAGCGTCGGGCGCGCGCGCAGATTGGGCGGGATCGAATCGAAGATCACCCGCACCGGCAGCCCGTCGTCGCGCAGCACCTCGATCCGGTCGCCGATCTTGAGCACGACGCCGCCATTGACCGCGAGCACCTGCGCGCGTTCGCGCGTCTCGGCGCCGGTCGCGGGATTGGTGCGCAGCAGCGTCACCGTCTGGCCGACCGCCTTTTCGATCAGCGCATTGGGGCTGAGTAGGTCGTAATCGTAATTCTGCTCAACGATGCCGACATCGCCGCCGCTCAGCCGCACCGTCTCGGGCCGGATCTGGCTGGAGACGTCGGGAAATTCCTGGCGCGACACGCCCGAGGGCAGCGACAATTGGCGCACGTCCTGCACCAGCGCGACGCCGTTCGAATAGATGGTGATCGCGACATCGCCCTGCGCGCTGCGATCGCCCGCCGGGTCGGGCGCGGCCTGGCCGATCGCCGCCGTCGGGAGAATCGCCAAAATCGCTGCCAGCCCGTGCCGCATGTCCGCTCTCCCGATAACCCTGCCCGGCCTGGACCTTAGAGCCGGGTCAGGCGACGTTCAACCGCAGTGCGGCTGTCGCGGGGCTGAACGGCGGGCGCAGGCCGGAGGATCCGCCGGACAGTCGGTTCAGCCGACGGGCGTCGCTTCGCTGGCGGCCGGGCGACCGCGACGGCGGCGCGGCTTGGCGTCGGCCCCAGCACCGTCTACGTCGCCACCTTCGGCGGCATCGGTCGACAGGCTGAGCGCGGGCGGCAGGCGATCGGCTTCGATCGCTGCCGGTGCGGCATCGGCATCGCTCCCGGACGGGCCATCGGCCGAACCCTCTGCCGACACGGCGCGACGCGGGCGGCCCCGGCGCGGGCGGTCCGCCTCGCCACCGGCGGGTGCCTCGCTGGCGTGGACGCCATTGGCGGGCGCGGGTTCGGCATCGCGCGGTTCGCCGCGATAGCGATTGTTGTCACGGCTCTGATCGCGACCCTGTTCGCGGGGCTGGTCCCGGTTGCCGTCGCGCGGCTGGTAACGCTGCTGGTCGCGGCCTTCGCGCTGCTCGCGATAGCCGTCCTGCTGGTCACGGCCCTGATCGCGACCCTGATCGCGGCCCTGATCCCGGCCATTGCCCTGATCGCGATTGCCGCCCTGATCGCGGCCGTCGCGGCGATTGCCGCCGCCCTGCTGCGCGCGCTCGCCATCGACCCGGTCGTCGGCATAGCTTTCGCCATCGAACTCTTCCTCGGACTCCTCGTCAAAGGCCTCGTTCGCGCCGCCGCGCCGCTGCTGATTTTCCTCGAAGCGCGAGCGGTTCTCGTTGAGCACGCGGAAATAATGATCGGCGAACTGCAGATAATATTCGGTGTTGACCCGGTCGCCCTGCATCTGCGCGTCGCGGGCGAGCGACTTGTACTTCTCGAGCAGCTGGGCGGCATTGCCCCGTGCGCGATTGTCGATCCGGTTGCCATTGTCGGGGCGCCCGGGATTGCCACCCGGCGTACGCTGCCCACCACGACCGCGACGGCGGCCGGCCTGACGATTATTGATCAAGTCCTGTTGTCCTCGTGCCCTGAAATCAAACTCGGCGGTGCTCCAGAAATGCGGATGCATGCCCCTCGACGCCGACCTGCCGACAGTTCGACATAATCGGCGTGTGCCACGGCCACCGGACGACAGCGGCTTCATGACGAAGGATCAGGCAACTGCCCATTTTCAACGGTTTATGTCGAAAATGCGTGCCCCTGTGCAATCAATAGCGATTGGCGTGGCAATCGCCAAGCAGAATTATATGACGCTTGTCTTGCGTTGCACTTGGGCAACAACGGCGCGCGGCCGGTTGCCCAGATCGCGCCGCACGGTCGCCGTCATGCCCGCCGCCTGCACCAGCGCCGTCACGGCATCGGCCTGGCGCGCGCCGATTTCCAGGATCGCCGCGCCGCCCTGCGCGACCAGCCGCGGCAGCGCGGGAATGATCAGTCGATACGCCTCCAGCCCGTCGGCGCCGCCGAACAGCGCCTCGGCCGGGTCATAGTCGAACACCTCGCGTGGCAGCTGGTCGACCGTTGCGATATAGGGCGGATTGCTGAACACCAGGTCGAACCGCGCGTCGATCGCATCGGCCCAATCGCCCGCGATCAGCCGCGCGCGATCGGCCAGCCCCAGCCGCGCGGCATTGCGCACGGCATAGGCACGCGCCGCCGCCGACCGCTCGACGCCAAGCCCGTGCGCGCTCGGCCACTGATCGAGCGCCGCCAGCAGCAGCGTGCCCGGTCCGGTGCCCAGGTCGAGCACGCTTGCCGGCGCGCGGTCGCCGAAATGCGCCACCGCCGCCTCGACCAGCGTTTCGGTGTCGGCGCGCGGAATGAAGGCGCCGGGGCCGACCTCCAGATCGATCGTCCAGAACCCGCGCAGCCCGGTCATATGCGCGACCGGCTCATGCCGCAGGCGGCGGTTGACCAGCCCGGCAAAGCCGTGCGGCGTCGGATCGTCGAGATGCGCCAGCAGCAACCGGCTGCGCGGCACGCCCAGCGCGTGCGCCATCAGCAGTTCGGCATCGAGCCGGGGCGTTTCCGAAATGCGCGCGATCCGCGCGGCGGCGTCGGCAATCGCAACCCGAACCGGCGGCGCGGGCTCAGCCGTCAAGCGAGGCCAGCCGTTCGGCTTCGTCCTCGGCGATCAGCGCGCCGACCAGTTCGTCCATCTCGCCCTGCAAAATCTCGGGCAGGCGGTGCAAGGTCAGGTTGATGCGGTGGTCGGTGACGCGGCCTTGCGGGAAATTATAGGTGCGGATGCGTTCGGATCGGTCGCCCGACCCCACCATCGATTTGCGCGCGCCCGCGCGTTCGGCGTGCAGCCGCTCGCGCTCGGCCTCATAGAGGCGCGTGCGCAGCACCTTCAGTGCCTTGGCCTTATTCTTATGCTGGGACTTTTCGTCCTGCTGGATCACCGTCAGCCCAGTCGGGATGTGGACGATGCGCACCGCGCTGTCGGTGGTGTTGACCGACTGGCCGCCGGGGCCCGACGAGCGGTAGATGTCGATCCGCAGATCCTTCGCTTCGTCGATCTTGACGTCGACCTCCTCCGCCTCGGGCAGCACCGCGACGGTCGCGGCGCTGGTATGGATGCGCCCGCCGGCTTCAGTCGCGGGCACGCGCTGGACGCGGTGGACGCCGCTTTCGAACTTCAGCCGCGCGAACACGCCCTTGCCCTCGACCGAGGCGACGACTTCCTTGTAGCCGCCGAGTTCGGCCGGGCTGGCCGAGATCAGCTCGACCCGCCAGCCCTGGGCGTCAGCATAGCGCTGGTACATGCGCAATAGATCGCCCGCAAAAAGGGCGGCTTCATCGCCGCCGGTGCCGGCGCGGATTTCGAGCATCGCCGCGCGTTCGTCAGCAGCGTCGCGCGGCAGCAGGGCGAGCGCGAGATGGCGCTCGGCATCGGGCAGCCGCGTCTTGATCTCGGCGATTTCCTCGCGCGCCATTTCGCGTATCTCGCCGTCGCTGTCGGGCGCGTCGGCAAGGCCACCGAGCACGTCGAGCTCGGCGCGCAGCCGCCGCACCTCGCACGCGGCCTTCACCACGGGCTCGAGCTCGGCATATTCTTTCGACACCGCGACGAAGCGCTCCGACGGAAGATCGCCGGTCGCCATCAGCGCCTGAAGCTCATCCCGCCGCGCGGCAATCTGCGCGATGCGTTCGGGGGAGATGGTGGTCATGCGGGCACCCGACGTAGCTCTAAAGTGGCACCAGCAAAAAAGCCGTCCTCCGATACAAACGAAAATCTCGATCGGATCGCCTGATCGGTACGTGAGCGCAGATCAGCGTTCCCGTCGGTACCCGTAGCCAACCTTATCAAATAGTGACCTGCGGGGGCAGAGATGGCTCGACTGACGGTAATTGCCAGCCCTGGTCCGGTCGAGAGGGCCTTAGGAAATCGCTTACGAGGGCTGCCAGTGACAAACAGTTCCGTGCTGATGGCGTTGGATCGAAAGATTGCCGCTAATTCAGTCGCAAATTCGACACCGTCTGGATTTTCAGCGACCACTGCCACCTCAAAGCGCCCAGCATCCGTCTCCGACAGCAACATCGCCAGCCGCTCGATCCCCGCCGCCCAGCCAACCCCTGGCGTGGAATTCCCGCCCAGGCTCTCGATCAGCCCGTCATAGCGCCCGCCCGCGAGCACGGTGCCCTGCGCGCCGAGCCGGTCGGTGACGAATTCAAACGCCGTGTGGCGATAATAATCGAGCCCGCGCACCAGCCGGTCGTTGCGCGTCCATGCGACGCCCGCCGCGTCGAGCCCCTTGGTCAAGCTGTCGAAAAATGCCCCCGCCTCGCTCGTCAGGAAACCGTCGATCCCTGGCGCGCTGTCGGCGATGGGGCGATCGCGCGGGTCTTTCGAGTCGAGAATCCGCATCGGGTTCTTCGCCAGCCGCGCGATGCTGTCCTCGCTCAGCTCGCCGCGATGCGCCTCGAAATGCGCGACCAGCGCCGTCCGCCAGGCATCTCGCGTCTCGGCATCGCCCAGCGTGTTGAGCTGGAGCGTCACCCCGTCCGAAATCCCCAGCTCGCGGATCAGCTGGTCCGCCATCACCAGCAACTCGACATCGGCCATCGGTTCGGGCGCGCCGATGATCTCGGCATCGATCTGGTGGAACTGGCGGTAGCGCCCCTTTTGCGGGCGTTCGTAACGGAACACCGGGCCGCTCGCCACGACCTTCAGCGGCACGTACTGCTGCCAACCCTCGGTCAGGAACGCGCGCGCGATGCCGGCAGTGAATTCGGGCCGCAGCGTGATCGAATCGCCGCCGCGATCCTCGAAGCTGTACATCTCCTTCGACACGACATCGGTCGTCTCGCCCAGCGAGCGCGCGAACACCGCGGTCGCCTCGAACACCGGCAGCTCGACGCGCTGGAAACAGTAAAGCTTGCGCACGCGATCGAACGCCTCGACGACGCGGGCGAAGCGTCGCTGATCGTCTCCGAAGATATCTTGTGTCCCGCGAATGCGGTTGGGCGTGGCGATCCGGCTCATGAAGGCGCGTTCTCTAGGCGAAAATGTCGCGATTTGCCAATGGTCGAAATCGTCGCTGGTCGGGGCTTGCCGATCGCCTCGCGGCGGGTCATGCCGGGGCATGTCCGCAACGCCGCTTACCCGCCTCGGCAAGCATTTCGCCCCGCCGCGCTTCGTGGGGTTCGCGATCGCACTGGGGGTCGCGCTGGCGCTGCTGATCCCGGCGACCGGCTGGGCGCGCGGGACGATGGCGGCGTTCGACATCGCCAGTGCACTGTTCCTGCTATCGATCGTCCCGCTGCTGTGGAGCAAGACCGATCGCATGCGCGACCATGCGCGGGCGAACGACGCCAACCGCGCGCTGCTGCTCGGGCTGACCGGGCTGGTGTCGCTGGTGATCCTGGTCGCGGTGTTCAGCGAGCTGCAGGGCAAGCCGAGCCCGACCACCATCGCGCTGGTGGTGGGGACGCTGGCGCTGTCATGGCTTTTTTCCAACACAATCTACACGCTGCATTACGCGCATCTCTATTACTCGGAGGAGGATGGCGAGGATCGCGGCGGCATCGACTTTCCGGGCGGCGATGCCGGGTACGAGCCCGATTACTGGGACTTCGCCTATTTCAGCTTCACGCTCGGCATGACGTTCCAGACGTCGGACGTCGAGATCAGCCACGCGGCGATCCGCCGGACGGTGATCGGCCACTGCCTCGCCGCGTTCGTGTTCAACATCGGCGTGCTCGCCTTCTCGATCAACGTGCTGGGCGGCGGGTAGCGGTCGTACCGCGCTCTGAAGCTCCACCGTCATTGCGAGCGCAGCGGGCCGAAGGCGGGCGTAGCCCAACCAACCCATAGCGGCGGACTGGATTGCTTCGCTTCGCTCGCAATGACGGGGTGGGTCGTTACCGGGGCTGGACGCCGCGCCACCGGCCTGCCTAAACAGGCGCCGCTGCCACCGCCATCCAACCGAAAGCGCCCCATGATCCGCAACGTCTCGCTCGCCGCGCTCCTCCTCACCTCGACGGCTGCCGTCGCCGAGAATTCGAAGCCGCAGCCGGTGCCGTATGTCGATACCATCCCGGCGGCGAAGGACGTGCCCTATCCCGGCACGATCAGCCTGGCGATCGACGCGACCGACACGCGCCGCGCGATCTTCAAGGTGAAGGAAAAGCTGCCGGTCGCGCGCGCCGGGCATATGGTGCTGCTGTTCCCCAAATGGCTGCCCGGCAACCACTCGCCAACCGGCCAGATCGAAAAGCTGGCGGGTCTGAAGATCAGCGCGAACGGCAAGCCGGTACGCTGGACGCGCGACCCGGTCGACGTCTTCGCCTTTCATGTCGAGGTGCCGGCAGGCGCCAAGGCGCTCGACATCGACCTCCAGTTCCTGTCGGCGACCGCCGGCAATCAGGGCCGCGTGGTGATGACGCCGACGATGCTGAGCCTGCAGTGGAATTCGATGAGCCTCTACCCGGCGGGCTATTTCACCCGCCAGATCCCGGTCGAGGCGACGGTGACCTATCCCGAGGGCTGGACCGCCGCGTCGGCGCTGCCCGCAAAGGTCAGCGGCAGCACCTATCGCTACGAACGGACCAATTACGAAGTGCTGGTCGATTCGCCCGTCATCGCCGGGCGCCATTACAAGGCGTTCCAGCTGACGCCGCGCGTCACGCTCGACGTGGTCGCCGACACTGCCGCCGAGCTCGCCGCCAAGCCCGAACAGGTCGAAGCGCACAAGGCGCTGGTCGAACAGGCGGTGAAGCTGTTCGGCGCCCAGCATTACGACAATTACCATTTCCTGCTGTCGATCTCCGACGAACTCGGCGGCATCGGGCTCGAACATCATCGCAGTTCCGAAAACGGCGTGAAGCCCGGCTATTTCATCGACTGGGAATCGAGCAGTCCGGCGCGCGATCTGCTGCCGCACGAATTCACCCATAGCTGGGACGGCAAGTTCCGCCGCGGCGCGGACCTGTGGACGCCCGACTATCGCACGCCGATGCGCGATTCGCTGCTGTGGGTCTATGAAGGCCAGACGCAGTTCTGGGGCTATGTGCTCGCCGCGCGGTCGGGCCTGGTGTCGAAGCAGGACACGCTCGACGGCTATGCGCTGGTGCTCGCGGGCCTTGCCAATACCAAGGGGCGCGAGTGGCGGCCGATGGTCGACACCACCAACGATCCGACCATGTCGATGCGCCGCCCCAAGGGCTGGTCGAGCTGGCAGCGCAGCGAGGATTACTACAATGAAGGCCTGTTGGTCTGGATGGAAGTCGACGCGATCATGCGCCGCCAGTCGGGCGGGACCAAGTCGCTCGACGATTTCGCCCAGGCCTTTTTCGGGATCAACGACGGCGACTGGGGCGAGGTGACCTATACCTTCGAGGACGTGGTCGCGACGCTGAACCGGCTCGTGCCGCTCTATGACTGGCGGCAGATGCTGACCCAGCGGCTCAACGAAACCGGCGCCCCCGCACCTGCCGAGGGCTTCATCGCCAATGGCTATCGCCTCGTCTATACCGACACCCCGACGCCCTTTTTCAAGCTCAACGAGAAGGACCGCAAGTTCACCGATCTCAGCTATTCGATCGGGGTCGTGGTCAACAAGGATGGCGGGCTGGCATCGGTGATCTGGGACAGCCCGGCCTTTGCCGCCGGCCTCGACAACGGCGACACCATCACTGCCGTCAACGGCCTGGCCTATAGCCCGGAAAAGCTGAAAGAGGCGATCACCGCGGCCAAGGACGGGATGCCGATCACCCTGCTCGTCAAGAAAGGCGAGCGGATCGAGACAAGGGTGATCGACTATAAGGGCGGCTTGCGCTATCCGCGCCTCGCCAAGATCGGGACCGGCGACACCGGGCTCGATCGGTTGTTGGCGCCCCGCTAACGCTCCGTCTTATAGGAACCTGTCCATGCGTATCGACATGGTGCCGGTCGGCAACGACCCACCCAACAGCCTCAACTGCATCATCGAAGTGCCGGTCGGCGGCGAGCCGGTGAAGTATGAATTCGACAAGGCGTCCGGCGCGCTGTTCGTCGACCGGATCCTGCACACGCCGATGCGCTATCCGGCCAATTACGGCTTCATCCCGCACACGCTGTCGCCCGACGGCGATCCGCTCGACGCGCTGGTCGTCGCGCGCTCGCCCTTCATTCCGGGTTGCGTCGTGCGCGTGCGCCCGATCGCGGTGCTGCATCTGGAGGACGAGGCCGGCGGCGACGAAAAGCTGCTGACGGTGCCGGTCGACGGCACCTTCCCCTATTATTCGAAGGTCGACGAACATCACGATCTGCCCGAGATCGTCATGCAGCAGATCGAGCATTTCTTCACCCACTATAAGGATCTCGAGCCCCGCAAATGGGTCCGGGTCGGCCGGTGGGGCAGCGCCGACGAAGCGCGTCAGATCACTATCGAGGCGATCGAGCGCGCGAAGGCGGCTAAGGCAGCCTGACGGCTCACGGGGTAGTATTGGTCAGGGGGCGATGCCGCCGCCCCCTGCACCCGCTGCGCCGCCCTGGGCGCCCCCCGCGAGCTCGGCCAGCGCCGGACCTTCCAGCCGCCACAGCCGCCATTCGGGCTGCGCGCGGGCGCCGAGCCGGGCATAGAAGCGCTGGCCGCCATGATTGTCGGTGAGCACCTGCCAGTCCATCCAGGCGCAATCGCGCGCGACCGCTTCGGCGGCGAGCGCGCGCATCAGCGCTTCTCCCGCCCCCGATCCGCGCGCCTCGGCATCGACGAACAGATCCTCGAGATAGAGGACCGGCTGGACCATCCAGAAGTTGAAGCTGAGGAACCACAGCGCGACGCCGACGATCCGGCCATCCACCAGCGCGACATGCGCGTGCCCGCGCGGTGCGGCGCCGAACAGCGCGCCTGCAAGCGCCTCGGGCCCGGCCGACACCCATTCGACATGCCCGACATGGCGCCCGAAGCCGAGCAGCAGCGCGTGGATTGCGCCGATGTCCTCCGGCACCGCCTGTCGCACGATAGCCGTCATGGCGCGGCCGCGAAATCGGTTAGCGCGTCGCCCGACATCCGGCAGATCCGCCAGTCGTCCATCACCGCCGCGCCCATCGCCTTGTAGAATTCCTGCGCCGGGGTGTTCCAGTCGAGCACCGCCCATTCGAACCGCCCGCAGCCGCGCTCCACCGCGATCTGCGCGAGCCGCTTGAGCAACGCCTTGCCCACGCCGGTGCCGCGCGCCGCCGGGGTCACGTACAGATCCTCCAGATACAGGCCGCGCCACCCGGTCCAGGTCGAGAAATTGTGGAAGAACAACGCAAGGCCGACGGGCGCGCCTTCTATTTCGGCGATCAGCGCCTCGGCGGCGGGCGGCGTCGAGAACAGCGCCTGATCGAGCAGTTCCTCGGTCGCGACGACCTGATCGAGCGCGCGCTCATAGTCGGCGAGCTCGCGCACGAAATGCAGGATCGTCGGCACATCTGCGGCAGTAGCGAAACGGATCACGGTCATGCGGCGGCCTCGGTCTGGGGAGCGGGCGGCGTATTGCCGCGCACGGCAAGCAGACACCCGATGATGATCAGCACGGCGCCCATGACGGTAAAGCCCGACACGCGCTCGCCGAAGATCAGATAGCCCAGAATCGCCGCCCAGATGAAGGCGGTATATTCGACCATCGACAGCAGCTGCGCCTCGGCACGCGCATAGGCCCAGGCGAGCGCGAAGGCCGAGGCCGATCCGATCACCGCCGCCAAGGCGATCCAGGGCAGCTGCGCGACACTCGGCCAGACCGCGAACCATGGCGCGCCTGCCAGCAACAGCGCGCCGATGACGACGCTGGTGAACAGCGTGACTTCGAGCGGACTTGCGACCTGCGCCTGCTGGCGCAGCAGGATCAGGCTGATCGCGTAGAGGACCGAGGCCAGCACCACCGCCCCCGATCCCAGCAGCAAATCGGGCGACGCCCCGGCCCGCGACTGGCCGAGCGCGATCACGAGCACGCCGGCGCTGGCGACCAGCGATCCGATCACGGCGCCGCGCCCGATCCGTTCCTTCAGCAACGCGCCGGCCAGGAACAGCGCGATCAGCGGCGCAAGGAAAGTCAGCGCGACCGCCTGCGCCATCGGCACGCGCACCAGCCCCCAGAAGAACAGCAGCACCGACAGGCCCGCCGCCAGCCCGCGCAGCACATGGAGCTTCAGCGCCGCGCCGCCCGGCCAGCGATGCCCGCGCGCGATGAAGATCGCCCCCACCAGCGCGACGCCCGCGACCGAACGCCACAGCACCGCGCTGTACGCCCCGCTCTGGAGCGACAGATATTTCATCAGCGCATCCATGATCGAATAGCTGAAGATGCCGAGGCACGCGACGGCGAAGGCAGGCAGCGATGGAGCGCGGGTCGACACGGCGCGAGCGCTACACGCCCGCGCGGGCCGGCGCTAGCGCAGCCGCATCTGGTCGCCTTCGATGCTCACGCTTTGCAGCTGGCGCAGATAGGTGTGGCCGAGCAGCGAGATGTCGCCGCCTTCGATCACCACCGCGCGGACATTGGTCGCGCGCTTGCCGTCGAGGACGAGCGAATCGATCAGAACTTCCTGCCCGCGCACGTCGCCCGACGCGCCGCGGCCGATCACTTCATATTGCGACGGGTCGAATTTGACGTTCGCCTGGCGCGCATCGGCTTCGGTCAGCGCCACGGTGTCGGCGCCGGTATCGACGACGAAACGCAACGGCATGCCGTTGACGTCCGCGACCGCCAGGAAATGGCCGCCGGGGGCCCGCTCGAGCACGGTTTCGCGGGCCTCGCCCATCGGCTCCTCGACCCGGATCGGCGAGCTCGACCGACCGCCCGACGACAGCGGCGGTGGCGCGGGCGTGACCGCGCTGACCGCCGACGCACGCGGCGACCCGGGCGGGACCATCAGTCCAAAGGCCGTACCGACCAGGACCATGATGAAAAGGGCGAAACGCATGTCGGTCCGTCTAGCGCGATTGTTGTTCAATCGCGGCTAACGGCCATGGCAAACAAAGACTTAAACCGCCGACGCCTATTCCGCTGCAACGGCTTCTGCGGGCGCGGCTTCGAGTTCGGCCGCCTTGGCTTCGACCAGCTTGACGATATGGTCGATCATGTCGGCGCTTTCGACCGTGTGGTCGGTGACGCCCGACAGATAGACCATGTGCTTGCCGTTGCCGCCGCCGGTCAACCCGATATCGGTCTCGCGCGCTTCGCCGGGGCCGTTGACGACGCAGCCGAGCACCGACAACGACATCGGCGTGCGGATATGCTGCAGCCGATCCTCGAGCGCCTGGACGGTGCGGATCACGTCGAAGCCCTGGCGCGCGCAGCTCGGACAGCTGACGACGCGCACCCCGCGATTGCGGATGCCGAGCGCCTTCAGAATTTCGAACCCGACGCGCACCTCCTCCTCGGGCTCGGCCGACAGCGAGACGCGCAGCGTGTCGCCGATGCCGTACCAGAGCAGCGACCCGATCCCGATCGCGCTTTTGACGGTGCCACCGACGAAGCCGCCGGCTTCGGTGATGCCCAGATGCAGCGGGCAGTCGACGGCCTCGGCCAGTTGCTGATAGGCGGCGACCGCCAGGAACAGGTCGGACGCCTTCACCGCGACCTTGAATTCGTGGAAATCATGATCCTGCAACAGCTTGATATGGTCGAGCGCGGATTCGACCAGCGCTTCGGGGCAGGGCTCGCCGTATTTTTCGAGCAGGTCCTTTTCCAGGCTGCCCGCATTCACGCCGATCCGGATCGCGCAGCCATTGGCCTTGGCGGCGTTCACCACTTCGCGCACCCGCTCGGCCGAACCGATATTGCCCGGGTTGATCCGCAGGCAGGCGGCACCCGCATCGGCGGCTTCCAGCGCGCGCTTGTAGTGGAAATGGATGTCGGCGACGATCGGCACGCGCGCGGCGCGGGTGATCTGCTTCAGCGCCGCTGTGCTTTCAACGTCGGGGCAGCTGACGCGGATGATGTCGGCACCGGCATCCTCGCAGCGGCGGATCTGGTTGAGCGTCGCGACCGGATCCGACGTCGGCGTGTTGGTCATCGTCTGCACGGTCACCGGCGCGCCGCCGCCGACGGGCACGTTGCCGACCATGATCTGGCGACTTTGCCGACGAGTGATATCGCGCCACGGACGAAGAGACATGCGAACGGTTCCTTGATGCTGCGACCGGCGCTATAGCGCTCGGCGGACGGCGCGTCGATATGATAGCGGGCGTTTCGCGTTTCGGCAGCGGCGTCGATTGCCTGCCCGGTGGAGAGTGACGTGGGTCGGCATTACGGGATGGACTGGCTGCGCATCGGCGCTTTCGGCCTGCTCATCTTCTATCATATCGGCATGGTGTTCGTGCCCTGGGGCTTCCACGCCAAGACCGCGCAGCCGATCGACTGGGTCGCGGTGCCGATGCAGGCGGTGAATGCGTGGCGGCTGTCGCTGCTGTTCGTTGTGTCGGGCTATGCCAGCCGCGCGATCTTCGACCGCCAGCCCGCCGCGGGCCGCTTTGCCTGGGGGCGGACCAAGCGGTTGATCCCGCCGCTGTTGTTCGCGATCGTCCTCATCGTGCCGCCGCAACCCTGGGTCGAGCTGACGACGCAGCGCGGCTATGCAGGCGGGCTGTGGCAGTTCTGGACGCAGGATTACTGGCAGTTCGGCAAGCTGGGCGGGCTGGTATTGCCGACCTGGCAGCATCTCTGGTTCATCGTCTATCTATGGGCCTATACCGTCGTGCTGGCGCTGGTGCTCGCGGTGACGCCCGTGCGCCTCGGTGACGCGATCGCGCGGGGCATCGCCTGGGCTCTGCACGGGCCGATGCTGCTGATCGTGCCGGCCGCGCTGCTGATCGCGCAGATGGCGTGGCTGTTCCCCGGCGCGCCCGAAACCCACGCCTTTTTCGACGACCTGCCGATCCACCGCGTCTATTTCGCGATGTTCCTGTTCGGCTTCGTGCTGCGCGAATCGCCCGCGCTGTGGGCGTCGATCCGTCGCTGGTGGCCGGTCGCGCTCGCAATGGGGGCGCTCGGCTATGGCTATGTCGCCTGGGTGCAGATCGCCTATCCCGGCAATGTCCCGGCGCCGAAAGATGTCTGGTTCGCCTTCGGCATCGCGCGGGCGGTGCAGAGCTGGGGCATGATCGTCGCGCTGATCGGCATCGCCGACCGCTGGCTGAACATCGACCATCCCGCCCGGGCGATGCTCAACGAAGCGGTCTTCCCCTTCTACATCATCCATCAGACGGTCATCGTGCTGGTCGCGGGCGCACTGCTGGGGGCCGGCATCGGCCCGCTGGCGGAATTCGCGATCCTGCTCGCGGCGACGGTGGCGGGATGCTGGCTGTTCTACCGGCTGGGGCGCGAGCTCGACTGGCTGCGCCCGCTGATCGGCCTGCGCGCGCGCCGACGCGCGGCCGCCCCCGCGCCGGCGCCCGTCGTGGCGACGGCGCAAGGTTGACGCCGGTGAGCGGCTGGACGCTGATGATCCATGGCGGCGCGGGCATCCTCCGCCCCGACACGCTGACAGAGGCCCAGGCAGCGGGCGCCCGCGACGGGCTCGGCACCGCGCTCGATGCCGGGCGGGCGATCCTCGCAAGCGGCGGCAACGCGCTCGACGCGGTCGAGGCGGCGGTGCGCGTGCTCGAGGACGATCCGCATTTCAACGCCGGACGCGGCGCGGTGCTGAGCTTCGACGGCAGCGTCAGCCTCGACGCGGCGATCATGGACGGCAGCGACCGGCGCGCGGGCGGCGTTGCCGGGGTGAGCGCGACCCGCAATCCGGTCAGCCTCGCGCGGCGGGTGATGGAACGGACGCCGCATGTCCTGCTCAGCGGGAGCGGCGCCGACATGTTCAGCCGCGAACAGGGGCTCGACCAGGCCGATGCCGACTGGTTCGCGACGCCCGAGCGCCGCCGCCAGCTCGCCGAACTGCGCGCGCGCGGCGATGCGTGGTTCGACGCCGAGATGAAATACGGGACGGTCGGCGCGGTCGCGTGCGACGCGCAGGGCCATGTCGCCGCCGCCACCTCGACCGGCGGGGTGATGGGCAAGCGCTGGGGGCGGATCGGCGATACGCCGCTGGTGGGTGCTGGCACCTATGCCGACGATCGCGCCTGCGCCGTCTCGGCGACCGGATCGGGCGAATATTTCATCCGCGCGGGCGTGGGGCACGAAATTGCCGCGCGGGTCCGGCTGACGGGAGAGGGCATCGCGGCCGCCGCCGCCGCGGTGCTCGCCGATGTGCAGGCACTCGGCGGGACCGGCGGGGTGATCGTCGCGAGCCCCGACGGGCAGGCCGTCTGGCACTTCACGACGCCCGGCATGTTCCGGGGCCGGTGCGACGCATCGGGCACGCGCGCGGTCGCAATTTTCGGCGACGAGGGCAACGCCAGCCGCTAGAGAGCGGGCCATGATTCGCACCCTCGCCCGCTTGCTCGCCGTTGCCGCCGCCTCGCTGCTGATCGCCGGGTCGGCCTATGCCTATGGGCAGTTCGGCCACAACACGATAGCTCGGATCGCGATGGCCAATGTGTCGCCCGCAACCGCGGTGAAGATCCGCGCGCTGCTGGCCCGGTCGAGCGCGCTCGCGACACCCCAATGCTCGGCACGCACGGTCGAGGACGCGAGCGTCTGGCCCGATTGCGTCCGCGCCCGCTACCCCTTGCGCTTCGGCTACGCGTCGAGCTGGCATTACCAGACGCTCGACATTTGCGGGACGTTCGACCTGAAGGCGGCGTGCCGCGACGGCAATTGCGTGTCGGCACAGGTCGACCGCGACGTGAAGCTGCTCCAGGCAAAGGACACGCCGCTGCCCGAGCGCGTGCAGGCGCTCGCCTTCCTGATCCATTTCGTCGGCGACATGCACATGCCGCTGCATTCGGGATCGCACAATGATTCGGGCGGCAATGCGGTGAAGGCGGCCTATGGCGACTATGCGCCCGATCGGCTCAACCTGCACGGCATCTGGGACGGCCAGCTCGCCGAGCGCGCGATCACCGATGGGCCCGATCTCGTCCGGCGCTATTCCGAGGCCGAAGCGGCGGCGATCCGCTCGGGCACGACCGAGGACTGGAGCCGCGAAAGCTACGACATCGCCCGGACGATCGCCTATCCCAGCGCGACCGACGACAAGCCGTGCGTGACGCCATCGGGCCGCGTGACGCTCGACAATGCGACGATCGCGCGGCTGGTGCCGGTCCAGCGGCTCCAGGTCCAGCGCGCCGGGCTGCGGCTGGCGCGGTTGCTCGACGAGGCGTTCGGGGGCTGACGCTGTTCCGGTAAACAACTAATCGTCATTGCGACCCCGGCCTTGCGCCGGGGGAAGCAATCCAGCGACGTCTTCGCGGAACGGCTGGATTGCTTCGCTCCGCTCGCAATGACGGATGGATGTAGCCGTGCCAAGGGCTACCGCTTCTTCGTCACGAACGCCGCGACCGCATCGACCACGCCGGGGTCGATCGGCAGATCGGGGTTGCCATAGCTCGCGAAATTGGCCGCCATGTCGCCATCGGCGCCGATATTCTTGAGCACATGATTGACCCCCGGCAGGATCACGAGCGTCGCATCGGGCCGCGCGGCGGCAAGCGCGCGGGCGTCGCCCTCGCCGATCTGGAGATCCTTGGCCCCCTGCACGATCAGCATCGGCGCCTTCAGCTTTGCCGCGAGCGCGACCGGCTTGTAGCCAAACAGATCGATCAGATAGCCCTGCACCTGCGGCGCGAACAGATTGGCGAGCGCGGGATGGAGCGCGGTCGCATCGACGCGCTCGCCCTTTTCGAGGCGATCGATCGCACCTTCGGCCTGGGCGAGGATCGGCGCGTTGGCGGGGTTGGCACGCAGCTGATCGCGGATCACGGTGCCGAGCGGGCGGCCCGACGCGGAGACGAGGATATGCCCGCAAATCCCCTCGCCCTCGCCCGCCGCGAGCACGACCAGCCCGCCCTCGCTGTGGCCGAGCAGCCAGGCGCACGGCGCCCCCGTCGCCGCGCGCGCCGCCTTCACCCACGCGCGGACATCGTCGGCATAGGCGGCGATCGTCACCGCATTGGCATCGGCGACCGCCGCCTTGCTCGCGAACATGCCGCGCTTGTCGATCCGTACCGTCGCGACGCCCTTTGCCGCCAGCGCCTCGGCAACCAGCTTGTAGGGCTGGCCCTTCACGCCGAGCGGATTGTTGCCGTCGCGGTCGGTGGGGCCCGAGCCCGGCACGATCAGCACCACCGGCCCCGGCGCAGCGGGCTTGAGCAACGTGCCGTGAAGCGCGCCGAGCGGCCCCGGCGCGGTGATCTCGCTGCTCGTTTGGGCAAACGCGCAAACCGGCAGCATGGCCAGCGCGGCGGCAATCATCCATTTCATCGCAATGATCCTTCTATGCCGCCGGCACCGAACGCCGCCAGGCAACCAGCACGAAAGTGAAGGTGGCCGCCGCAAGGATGATCCCCCAGGCGAGCCAGTCGCCACGATCCGCCAACGGCGTGATCGCCATCGCGACCATGACATAGGCCAGGGTCACGGCCCAGCCCTGCCAGCGGCAGGGGTTGATGGTGTAGCTTGTCGGCGTGCGCCGCCGGACGAACCAGATTTCGTCATCCATCGCCATTCTCCGCCTTGGGCGGCCGCCCGCGCTTCGCCGCGACTGGGTCCGCCAGCTTCACCCCCCGCCGTGCCAGCGCCTCGCGCAACAGGCATTCCACCTGCGCATTGACGCTGCGCAGGTCGCCCGCCGCACTCCGCTCGATCGCCGCGAACAAGGCGGGATCGAGACGGAGCGCAAAGGCTTTCCTGGGCGGCGGCACGGCCATGATTACTGGTAGAGCGACCCGGCGTTGACCACCGGCTGGGTATCGCGTTCGCCGCACAGCACGACCATCAGGTTCGACACCATCGCCGCGCGGCGCTCGTCGTCGAGCTCGACGACATTCTTCTCGCTCAGCATGTCGAGCGCCATCTCGACCATGCCGACCGCGCCCTCGACCAGCGTCTTGCGCGCCGCCACCACCGCTTCGGCCTGCTGGCGCCGCAGCATCGCGCCCGCGATTTCCTGCGCATAGGCCAGATGGGTGAAGCCGCATTCGTCGACGGTGATCCCCGCCACCGCCAGCCGTGCCATCAGTTCGGCGCGCAGCTCGGCGCCGACCTGATCGTGATTGCCGCGCAGCGTGATCTCCTGATGGGTGAAGTCGTCATACGGATAACGCGAGCCGATCGTACGCACCGCCGCTTCGATCTGGACCATCACGAACGCCTTGTAATCGTCGACGTCGAACAGCGCCTGCGCGGTGTCGGTCACCCGCCATACCACCTGGGCTGCCATTTCGATCGGATTGCCGCGCAGATCGTTGACCTTAATCCGTTCCGAAATCAGGTTGTTGGCGCGCAGCGACACCTTCTTCTTGCCCATCCAGGGCAGGATCCAGCGCAGGCCGGTGTCGCGGTCGCTGCCCTTATACGATCCGAACAGCGTGATCGCCGCCGCCTGGTTGGGCTGGAGCATGTAGAAGCCCGGCGCGACGAAGGTGAAGACGATTGCCCCGGCGATGACGAGCGCCAGGCCGAAGCCGGGGTTCATCTTCACCCCTGCCGCGCCGACGCCGATCGCGACGAGCGCGGCCAGCATCACCACCAGCATCAGATAGCCGCTCGACGCGCTGGCGGGGATTTCCCGGCTGCGCGTCAGGCCGCTTGCATGAGTCGACTCGGTCATTGGTCCCTCCCGAAAAGATGATATCATATTTATATCATTTCGGGAGCGCCGCAAGCGGATTCGGCGGGCTCCTGGCCGGGCATGAAAAAGGGCGGCAGTGCCTGTCGCACCGCCGCCCCTTTCGCCTTTCGGTCAGTATCTCGCCCGCGCGATCAGCCGATCACGACCGTAACCGCGCGGCGGTTCTGCGCCCAGCTTTCCTCGTCCGATCCAAGCGCGACCGGGCGTTCCTTGCCATAGGAAATCGTCGCCAGCCGCGACGGATCGATCCCCTTGGCGGCGAGATAGTTCTTGGCCGCCGTCGCCCGGCGATCACCCAGCGCGAGATTATATTCGCGCGTCCCGCGTTCGTCGCAATGCCCCTCGATCGTCGCGCGGACATTGGGATATTTGAGCAGCCACGCCGCCTGAGTATCCAGGATCGCGCGCGATTCGGGGTCGATATCGTACATGTCGAGCGCGAAGCGGATCGTGTCGTTCGCGACGGACCGCTTGAAATCGGCCGCCGAGCCGGGGACCACCGCGTCGCCCACCGTCGACGCGCCCGGCGTCGGCTGCTGCACCGGCGCTTCGGTGCTCGGGCCCACCGTCGCGATATCCTTGGGCTTGGTCGCGCATCCAGCGGTCGCGAGCAATGCGGCCGTGATCATCAGGTTCGTCGTCAGTTTCGCCATGGTGCTTCTCCTTCGAGCGATGTTCCCCGCTGTTGATCGTTACGGCAATGTCGCCATCGCCTGTGGTGATTTCGTGGCGCTTCAGGGGCGCAGCGGCCCCCAGCCCGGATCGGACCCGTCGAGCGGCGTCGGCACGCGGCGCAGATTGACGCCGGTCAGATCGACCGACCAGAGCGCGGCCCGGCCCGATGCCCCCTGCGACGCGCGGAAGAACATCAGCACGCGGCCATTGGGCGACCAGCTCGGCCCTTCGTCCTGCCAGTCGTCGGTCAGCAGCTTTTCGCCGCTGCCGTTCGGGCTCATGATGCCGATCCGGAAATTGCCGCTGACGCGGGTAAACGCGATCAGGTCGCCGCGCGGGCTCCACACCGGCGTCGCATAGCGCCCGCCGCCGAAGCTGATCCGCCGCTGGTTCGATCCGTCGGCGTTCATCACATAGAGCTGCTGCCCGCCCGACCGGTCGCTTTCGAACACGATCTTGCTGCCGTCGGGCGAATAGCTGCCGCCGGTGTCGATGCCGGGCGCGTTGGTCAGCCGCTGCGGGGTGCCCCCGCTGCTCGCCACGCGGTAGATGTCGGTGTTGCCGCCGGTCGCCATCGAAAACAGGATCCAGCGGCCATCGGGCGAAAAGCGCGGCGCAAAGGTGGTGCTGACATTGGCGACCACCAGCCGCTGGCGCCCGCTGCCGACGTCATAGACATAGACCGCCGGGCGATCGTCGACGAAGCTCATATAGACGATCGACTGCTGGTTGGGCGCGAAGCGCGGCGTCAGCACGATCGACTGGCCGTTGGTCAGGAAGCGGTGGTTGGCACCGTCCTGATCCACGATCGCCAGCCGCTTGATCCGCCGCCCCTTGGGCCCGGTTTCGGAGACATAGACGACGCGGCTGTCGAAATAGGGCCCCTCGCCGGTCAGCCGCGCATAGACCGTGTCGGCGCATTTATGCGCGGCGCGGCGCCAGTCGGCGGGCGACACGACGAAGCCCTGCCGCACCAGTTCGGTGCGCGCGGCGACATCATAGAGATAGCAGCCGACCGTCAGCGTGCCGTCGCCATTCGCCTTCACGAATCCCTGGACGAGCGCCTGCGCGCCGGTGCCGCCCCAGTAATCGAACTGAGGCGCGGTGACTTCACCGAACTCGACCGGCTTGAGCCGATCGGCGCCGAGCGGATTGAACAGCCCCGAATTCTTCAGATCCGCCGTCATCACCTCGGCGAGCTGGCGGCCGAGCGCATCGGTGCTGCCAGCGGGCGTCGCGACCGCGGCATTGGTCGGCATCACCGGGATCGCGATCGGCAGCGGCGCCGAAATGCCACCGGTCACCGACACTTCGAGCGGCGGCGGCGTCTGATCGGGCGGGCTTTGGCCGGTGGGCGCAGCCTGGGGCGTCGCGGCGGGCAAGGTCTGGGCGAGCACCGGCACGGCGCCGAATGCCGCCACCGCCAGCAAGCCGAAAATCATGCGTGGTGTCATCGCCATCCTCACCGCAATTGCCAGTTATAGTTGATGTTGCTCCAGCCACCATTGGCCGTCTGATAATATTCGGCCGGCAGTTGCAGCGGTGCGCATTGCTTGAAGGCGGCAATCCCCAGATCGGCGATCTGCTGCGCATAGCGTTCGGTTTCGGAATCGGTGTTCAACCGATCGAGAACCCTTGGGCTGGTCGACAGGTTCCCGTCGCGGTTGAGCCGCAGGTTGAACTTGATGACGATCCGCTTGGCCTCGGCCGGAATACCGGCGTTGGAGAGCCGATCGGCGCAGGGCTGGATCTGGCGGCGGATCGCGTCCTGAATGCCCGCAAGCGCCCTGGCATCGATGACGACGCCGACCGGCGCGACGACCTTGCTCGGGCTCGGCTTGTCGGTCAGCCCTGCGACGATATCGTCCGACAGCCGCGATCCGCGCGGGCGCGGCTTGACGGCGGCGACCTGCGTGCCCGTCCCCGGCTTGGCGGCGGGCTTGGCCGGGACAGCGGGGGCCGGCGCGGGCTTGGCGGCGGGTTTGACCGGCTTGGCCGGGGCCGCCGTTGCCACGTCGCGCGGCTTGGGCGGGGCGGGTTTGGCGACCGCGACCGGCGCGGGCTTGGGCTTGGGTTCGGCGGGCTTTGGTTCGGGCGGCTTGGGTTCGGCCGGTTGCGGCTGGGGCGGCGGCGGCGCGGTATCCTCGGGCGGCCCCGGATCGGGCGCCTGCGACGGCGCGGGCTCGGCAACGGGCTTGGGCGCGCTCGACTGCAGGCCGATCTCCTCGACCAGCGACACATCGACCGCAGGCGGCGGCGGCACGGTTGGCGCGGTGCGGCTCAGCAGGCTCACCGACAACGCGCCGAGCAGACCGATATGGAGCAGAAGCGCGGCGCCCAGCCCGACGCGATCGGTACGGTCCATCGCCCGGTCACCGTGCCCGGCGCGGCAGGAGGCAGGCCGGCACGCTCACTGCCCCTTCGCCACCGTGACCAGCGCGACCTTGTTGAGGCCCGCACGGTTGAGCTCGCCCATCACCGCGATCACCTTGCTGTAAGGCAGCTCGCGGTCGGCGCGCAGATAGACCTGTGGCGGCTCGCCCGGCGTGCGCGCGACTAGCCGCGCGAGCGCGTCGGGCAGCGTCGCGTCGCTCACCGCCGCTTCGTCGACGAACACACCGCCGCGCGCGTCGATTGCGATCTGCACCGGCTTCGCCTGCTGGTCGATCGGCTTGGCGCGGCTGTCGGGCAGGTTGACCGGCACCCCCGCCGTCATCAGCGGCGCGGTGACCATGAAGATGATGAGCAGCACCAGCATCACGTCGACCATCGGCGTCACATTGATGTCGGCCATCGGTGCGCGCCGCCCGCGCCCGCGCTGCGAAGGCAGGTTGATCGCCATCAGCGCCGCGCCGCCGGGGTTTCGAGCTGGCGCGACAGCGTGGCGTGGAAGCTGTCGGCAAAGCGGTTCAGCCGCGCCTCGATCCGGTTGATGCGGTGGCTGAAGAGGTTATAGGCGATCACCGCCGGGATCGCCGCGAACAGCCCGATCGCGGTCGCAAACAGCGCCTCGGCAATTCCCGGCGCGACGACCGCAAGCGACGTGCTCTGCGCCTGGGCGATCCCGCTGAAGCTGCGCATGATGCCCCACACCGTGCCGAACAGCCCGACAAAGGGCGCGACCGCGCCGACGGTCGCCAAAATGTTGAGCCGGTCGGCGAGCTTGTCGATCTCGGTCGCGACCGCCGCACCCATGCTCGTCGCCAGCCGTTCGCGCGTGCCTTCGCGGTCGATCGCGCCGCCCGCCGTCGATCGCCGCCATTCGGCGACGCCCGCCGCGAATACCCGCGCGACCGGCACCGGATCGTCGGCATGCGCGCGGTGGAAGGCGTCGACGTCCTCGGCCTTGTCGAAATCGCGCTCGAACGCCGCGCCGCGCCGCGCGACGCTGCCCAGCTTGACCGTCGCCGACAGGATGATGCCCCAGGTCCAGACGCTGGCGATCAGCAGCCCGACCATCACCACCTTCACGACCGGATCGGCCTGCAAAAACAAGGCGATCGGCGACAGCGTCGTGGCATCGGTGTTGAGTGCGAAGTTCATGCGGCTCCCTTATGTCGCGTCATCAGTGTCCGGCGCCCAGACGAGCGGCTGGAATGCGTCGATCCACGGCCTCGGCTGCCGCCGTGGCCGCCCGTCGGGGGCGACGAAGGCTGCGGTGACCTCGGCTTCGGCCAATATCAACCCGTCGCGGATGACTCGTTGATGAATGCGGCAAGATGCGGGGCGAACCGCGACCAATCGGCTGACCACCACCACCGCATCGTCGAGCCGGGCCGGCGCGCGATAGCGGATCGCGAGGTCGGTGACGGCATAGGCGCCCTCGCCCGCGTCGTGCGCGGCGCGCTGGTCGATCCCGGCCAGCCGCAGCATGTCGCTGCGCGCGCGTTCCATCCAGCGCAGGTAATTGGCGTGATAGACCACGCCCGACAGGTCGGTGTCCTCGAAATAGACACGCAAGGCCAGCCGGTGCTCGCGCCCGTCGAAGCGGCCGCCTGCGGGCTGATCGATCGGCTGGTCGGTTGAGGGCGCGGCCATCGCGCAGGCTGTTAACCCAGTCTTTCCAACAATAGAACCCCGTCCGACACCCCATCGCCGCGGTGCGTTACCTCCACTAGACACCCGCCAAATCGCGGCTAGTCTCACGCAAATGACCGATCTCGCGCTTCGCATTCGCGGCCTGGCCAAGGCCTTCGACAAACCGGTGATTCAGGGCCTCGACCTCGATGTCGCGGCGGGCCAGCTCTATGCGCTGCTCGGCCCCAATGGCGCGGGCAAGACGACGACGCTGCGGATGATCACCGGGCTGACCCGACCCGATGCGGGCACCATCGAGATTTACGGCATCGACGCGGCGCGCGATCCGCTCGGTGCCAAGGCGATCACGGCGTGGCTGCCCGACGATCCGATGCTGTACGACAAGCTGACGCCGACCGAATATCTGGCGTTCGTTGCAGGCCTGTGGCGCGTGCCGCCCGCGCAGGCGGTGCCCGAAGCCGAGCGGCTGCTGAAATGGCTCGAGCTGTGGGACCAGCGCGACACCCGCTGCGAAGGCTTTTCGCGCGGGATGAAGCAGAAGGTCGCGCTCGCCGGCGCGCTGATCCACAGCCCCCGCCTGCTGATCCTCGACGAGCCGCTGACCGGGCTCGACGCGACAATGGCGCGGTCGGTGAAGGATGCGTTGCGTGCCCAGGTCGATGCCGGCGCGACGGTGATCGTCACCACCCACATCCTCGAAGTCGCCGAACGGCTCGCCGACCGGATCGGCATCATCGCGCATGGCCGGATGCTGGTCGAAGGGACGATGGCCGAGTTGAGGGAGCGCGTCGGCGGTGAGGACGCGACGCTTGAGGATGCCTTCATCCGCCTGACCAGCGAACCCGCCTGATGGCCCGCGCCAGCCTGTTGCCCCAGGGGTCCTTCCCCTGGATGGTCGCACACGAAATCCGCCAGACGCTGCGCGGGATGCGGCTGGCTGCCCGCACGCGGACGCGCTGGCTCGGCTATGCGCTGCTGGCGATCTACACCAGTTTCGGCTGCCTGATCGGCTGGCTCGTGCGCGACCTGCCGATCTCCTATTCGCCGCTGGTCGGCACGGTGATCCTCGCGGTCGCGATCGGCGCTTTCGCCTTCATGATCGCGCAGGCGGTGCTCGGCAGCCAGCATGCGCTGTTCGAATCGGGCGATCTCGACTTGCTGCTGTCGGCGCCAATGCCCGAAAGCACGGTGCTGGCGGCAAAGCTCAGCGGCATCGCCGGGGCGATCGTGACCACCTATCTGGTCCTGCTGCTGCCGATGCTGGTGCCGATCGCGGTGCTCGGCCATCCGGCGCTGCTCGGCGCGGCGGGATTGCTGATTTCGCTGGCGCTGGTCGCGGCATGCCTGGGGCTGGCGATCACGCTGGTGCTCGCAAGACTTGCCGGACCGCGTGCCGCCCGCACCGTCGGGCAGGTTGCCGCCGCGCTGCTCGGCGGCGCGCTGTTCCTGTTCGGGCAATATAGCGCGAACGGCCCGCGGCGCGGCCGCGCGGCGATCTTCGACTGGCTGCGCGAGCGCCATATCGGCGAAAGCGGCATCGGTGCGCTGCCCGGCAAGGCGGCGTTCGGCGATCCGGTCGCGATCCTGCTGCTCTGCGGCGGCGGCGTCGCGCTGTTCGCACTGACCGGCTATGCGTTCCAGCGCTGGTTCCGGACGAGCTACCAGATGGCGAGCGTGCGCCTGTCGCGCGCCGCGCCGACGGGCAAGGCGATCGGCCGCGAATTCCGCACCGGGCTGTTCGGGACGATCTTTGCCAAGGAAGTGCGGCTGCTGCTGCGCGATCCGGCGCTCGCGTTCCAGGTCGTGCTGCGGATCGTCTATCTGGCGCCGCTGCTGTTCCTCGCGCTCGGGCGGAGCAACGCGGTGCCGGTCGCGCCGACGCTCGCCTTTGCGAGCGTGCTCGTGATCGGCCAGCTGGTCGGCAGCTTCGCCTGGCTCGCGATCTCGGCGGAGGACACGCCCGACCTGCTCACCGTCGCGCCGGTTGAAAAGCGCGCGGTCGACGGGGTGAAGCTTGCCGCCGCGCTCGCGATGGCGGCGCCGCTCGCGGTGATTCTGCCGATCGCGGTCGCGACCGAAACCGTCCTCGGCGCGCTGGTCACGCTTGCGATGACGGCGCTTGCAGGGCTGGCGGCGGGGTTCATCGAACTCAAGCTCGCCAAGCCGATGCCACGCAAATCGTTCAACCAGCGGCGCGGCGGCGGCCTGGTCGCGGCGATCCTGTCGATGCTCGCGACCTTTGTGTTCGGCGGGATCGCGGCGGCAACCGTCTATTTGCTCGGCTGATCGAACAGCCCGTCCTGCGTGCCCGGCGGCGGCGCCAGCCCCAGATGGGTCCAGGCCAGCCCGTTCAGGCAGCGCCCGCGCGCGGTCCGCGCAACCAGGCCCAGCTGGATCAGATAGGGTTCGATCACTTCCTCGATCGTGTCGCGCGGCTCGCTGAGGCCCGCCGCGAGCGTCTCCACACCCACCGGGCCGCCGCGATAGATGTCGGCGATCATCGTCAGGTAACGCCGGTCCATCGCATCGAGCCCGAGCCGGTCGACTTCGAGCCGGTTGAGCGCCGCGTCGGCCGCGCGCGCATCGACGATCTCGTGCCCGGCGGCATGCGCGAAATCGCGCACCCGGCGCAGCAGCCGCCCGGCGATCCGCGGCGTTCCCCGCGCGCGCCCGGCGATTTCGCGCGCACCGTCGGGCGCGATCGGCAGGTTGAGCAGCCCCGCTGCGCGCGTCACGACGCGCTCCAGCTCGGCGACGGTGTAGAAATTGAGCCGCACCGGAATGCCGAAGCGGTCGCGCAAGGGGGTGGTGAGCAGCCCCTGCCGCGTCGTCGCGCCGACCAGCGTAAAGCGCGGCAGGTCGATCCGCACGCTGCGCGCCGACGGCCCCTCGCCGATCATCAGGTCGAGCGCGCGGTCCTCCATCGCGGGATAGAGCACTTCCTCGACCTGCGGCTGGAGCCGGTGGATCTCGTCGATGAACAGCACGTCGCCATCCTCGAGATTGGTGAGCAGCGCGGCGAGATCGCCCGACTTGGCGATGACCGGGCCGGATGTGGCACGGAACCCCACCCCCATTTCGCGCGCGATGATCTGCGCCAGCGTCGTCTTGCCCAGCCCCGGCGGGCCGAAGAACAGCACATGGTCGAGCGCCTCGCCCCGCGCCTTGGCGGCGGCGATGAACACGCGCAGATTCTCGCGCGCCGCTTGCTGTCCGACGAAATCGTCGAGCGATTTCGGACGCAGCGCCGCGTCGACATCTTCGGGCGCGCGGGCGGGGGAGAGGAGGCGGTCGTCGGTCATTCTCTAACCCCGGCGCAGGACCTTTCCCGCCAGACACCGCCAGCGTCCAGACAACGATCGATCGAAAAATAGTCATAAGTTAGATAGCTCGCGCCGATGATTAGCGCACCAAGACACACTGCAAGCGTGACTAAATTCCGCTTCCGCTTCACGACTTCATGAAATCCGTGAAATCACTCCAGTGCTCGACCTTGAAAGCGCGGATGTCGCGGACGCAGATCGGGAACCACGGCAGCGCTTTGAGCGCGTTCATCGCAAGCGTCACGTTCACCAAGCTATCGTTAGTCGACACATAGACGCTGCCTTGAACGCGCTGAAAACCGTAGCGATTGAGCACCGCGCCAATCTCGGCATATGCTTGCGACAGCCCCTTGGAATGAGTCAGTTTGGTCTGATTCCAAAGCAGGTCGAAACCGATCGCGAACATCAGTCGTCCAGCGGATCGCGCAGAATGTCCTCGATCGGGTAATCCAAGTCTTCGTCGGATTCGATGACGTGGATGCGCATCTGCTTTCTGCCGTCGTCAGTCGGTGCCGCGTTGCCGATCACTTCATAGGGTGGGCCGTTGCGTCCGATGCGGCGAACGGTGCCAACGAGAATGTCCATCTTGGTCATTGCAATTCTCCAGACGAAGCAATGCTTCCCGGTGTCCGCACCTTACTTCGCCGCCTTGCGCAGCGCCAGCCGAACCAGCGTGTCGAGGCTTGCGCCCGGGCCCAGTTCCTCCTCCGCCGCCGCCACCGCCGCGCTCGCTTCGGCGGGGCGGAAGCCCAGGTTGAGCAGCGCAGATACCGCGTCGGCGCTCGCGCCCTTGGGCACCGCGCCCGCGCCCGCCGCACCGACGACCACGCCGCCCGCCGCATCCTTCAGCTCGCGCACGATCCGCTCGGCAAGCTTGGGCCCCACGCCGTTCGCGCGCGCGACCATCGCCTTGTCCTGCGCCGCGATCGCGCGGCTCAGCTCCGCCGGGTCGAGCGTCGACAGGATCGCGAGCGCCACCCGCGCGCCCACCCCCTGCACGCCGGTCAGCAGCCGGAACCAGTCGCGCTCGGCGGCGGTCGCAAAGCCCGCGAGCCGGATAAAATCCTCCCCCACCAGCATTTCGGTGTGGAGCATCACCGCCTCGCCCACGGGGCCGATGCTGGCGAGCGTCTTCGCCGACGCGCCGACCAGATAGCCGACGCCGCCGACGTCGATCACCGCGCTGTCGATGCCGGTCGAATGCAGCCGTCCTTTCAGATGCGCGATCATCGGCCCTTGCTAGGGCGCGCCCGCGCGCCTGTCACCTGACTTGTCGCGCAGCTGCGGAACGGGCAGTGCTTCCCCAAAGATTGCGAGGGAGCGCCATGCCAACCGATATCGAGATTGCCCGCCAGGTCACGCTGCAACCGATCACCGATGTCGCCGCCCAAGCCGGCATTCCGGCAGGCGCGATCGAGCCCTATGGCCGCACCAAGGCCAAGATCGACATCGCCGCGCTGCCAGCGCCCAAGGCACAGGGCAGGCTGATCCTGGTCACCGCGATCAACCCCACGCCAGCGGGCGAAGGCAAGACGACGACGTCGATCGGCCTTGCCGATGCGCTCAACCTCACCGGGCGCAAGACCATCCTCGCCTTGCGCGAACCGTCGCTCGGCCCCTGTTTCGGCACCAAGGGGGGTGCCACCGGCGGCGGGCGGGCGCAGGTGGCGCCGATGGTCGACATCAACCTGCACTTCACCGGCGATTTCCACGCGATCACCGCCGCGCACAATCTGCTGGCCGCGATGATCGACAACCATATCCATTGGGGCAATGCGCTCGACATCGACGCGCGGCGCGTCACCTGGCGGCGGGTACTCGACATGAACGACCGGGCTTTGCGCGACATCGCCCAGTCGCTCGGCGGCGTCGCCAATGGTTACCCGCGCGAATCGGGCTTCGACATCACCGTCGCGTCCGAAGTGATGGCGGTGCTGTGCCTGGCCGAGAACATGGCCGATCTCCAGGCGCGCCTGGGGCGGATCATCGTCGCCGAGACGCGCGCGCGTACGCCGGTCACCGCGCGCGACCTGAAGGCCGACGGCGCGATGGCGGTGCTGCTGGCCGAGGCGATCAAGCCCAATCTCGTCCAGACGCTGGAGGGCAATCCGGCGATCATTCACGGCGGACCGTTCGCGAACATCGCGCATGGCTGCAATTCGGTGATCGCAACGCGCGCGGCGCTGGGGCTCGCCGATTATGTCGTCACCGAAGCGGGGTTCGGCGCCGATCTGGGCGCGGAGAAATTCTTCGACATCAAATGCCGCCAGGCGGGCCTGACTCCGGCCGCCGCGGTGATCGTCGCGACGGTGCGCGCGCTCAAGATGAACGGCGGCGTCGCCAAGGGCGATCTCGCGGCCGAGGATGTCGCGGCGGTCGAGCGCGGCGTGGTCAACCTCGTCCGCCATATCGAGAATGTCCGGCAATTCGGCGTGCCCGCCGTCGTCGCGATCAACCATTTCGGCGGTGACAGCGCAGACGAGATCGCGGTGATCGAAGCCGCCTGCGCCGCCCACGGCGTCCGCGCGGTGCTGTGCCGCCACTGGGCCGAAGGCGGCGCGGGCGCGACCGACCTTGCCGATGCGGTCGCCGCGCTGGCCGAACGCGGCAATGATTTCGCGCCGCTCTATGGCGACGAGCTGCCGCTGCTCGACAAGATCCGCGCCGTCGCGACCCGGCTCTACCGCGCCGCCGACATCGCGCCCGCGCCCAGCGTCACCGCGCAGCTGAAGCGCTGGGAAGCGGCGGGCTTTGCCCATCTGCCGGTCTGCATGGCCAAGACGCAGTACAGCTTTTCCGCCGACCCGACGCTGCTCGGCGCGCCCGAAGGCCACATATTGCCGATCCGCGAAGTGCGGCTGGCGGCGGGCGCGGGCTTCGTCGTCGCGATCTGCGGCGATCTGATGACCATGCCCGGCTTGCCGCGCGTCCCCGCCGCCGAAGCCATCGGCCTCGACGCGCAAGGTCAGGTCGAGGGATTGTTCTGATGCGCCTCCCCCGTCCGTTCGCCGCGCTTGCCCTGCTCGCCACGCTCGGCGCCGCGCCAGCACCGCGCGAGCCCGTCTATATGGGCGGCGACCTGTCCTATGCGAACGAGATGCGCGATTGCGGCGCGGTCTATCGCGCGGGCGGCAAGCCCGTCGATCCGTTCGTGCTGATGAAGGCGCGCGGCGGCAATCTGGCGCGTATCCGCCTTTGGAACGATCCCAAATGGACGCGCTACAGCACGCTCGCCGATGTGAAAGTCTCGATCGCGCGCGCACACAAGGCGGGGCTGCAGGTGCTGCTTGACTTTCATTATTCGGACGACTGGGCCGATGGCGACAAGCAGAACCCGCCCGCCGCCTGGGTGGGCCTGACCGACGCGCAGCAGGCGCAGGCGCTGCACGACTTCACCCGCCAGGTGCTCGACACGCTGGCGCGCGAAAAGCTGTGGCCCGAACTCGTCCAGGTCGGCAACGAAACCAATCCCGAACTCGCGGCGGGGCCGAAAAAGGGCATCGACTGGACGCGCAACGCGCTGCTGCTCAACGCCGGGCTGAAGGCGGTGCGCGAGTCTGCCAAAGCCGCAGGCAAGCCGGTGAGGACCATGCTCCACATCGCCCAGCCCGAAAACGCCGAACCTTGGTTCGCCGCCGCGCGCCAAGCGGGCGTGACCGATTACGACATGATCGGCCTCAGCTATTACCGCAAATGGTCGACGCAGGATATTGCGGGCCTGACCGCGACGATCCGCCGCCTGCGCGCCACTTATGCGCGGCCGGTGATGGTCGTCGAGACCGCCTATCCCTTCACCGCCGACAATGCCGATGCGTCGGCCAATCTGCTCGGGTCCGATTCGCTCGATCCCGCCTATCCGGCGACGCCTGCGGGCCAGCGCGCCTATATGATCGACCTGACGCGGGCGGTGTTTGCGGCCGGCGGCAACGGCGTCAATTACTGGGCACCCGACTGGGTCTCGACGCGCTGCGGCACCCGCTGGGGGCCGGGTTCGGGCTGGGACAATGCGACCTGGTTCGATTTCCACAACCGGCTGGAGGCATTGCCGGTGATGGATTTCCTGCGCGAGCGCCCAGCCGTTTCGGCGAAATAAACTTGACATTTATAACCGTTTTGGCTATAAATCGTCGCCGTCACGATCGCCCGTCCGGCCGGCGGGAAGGATGTGACGGGGTCGGCGCGCCGATGGGGCGACGATCATCGACCGGCGCGGAGTCATCCAGGATAGAAGACGGATGTCCGCATGTCGGCCTGGCAAGGTAAACGCACGTAGGGCGTCGGCGGCAGAGCCGTCGGCAAAACTCGCAAGCGCTGCAAAAGGCCGGAGAATTTCCGGCGACGGCGTGCACTTCGCCAGGCGAAACTTGAAGTCTCGACGCTTTGACTGACACTCAAGGCTAACCAAGTCGTCGAGCGCTGGATGCAGCGGCTGGACGCGCCGGTCGATTTCCCCCTTTGCCGGGCAGCGGTGGGCGCACAAGCCCGCCGCCGCGCCGGCGTGCGCGTGATCTTTGGCATGGGCTCGCCCGCACATTTCACCCACCCGTCATTGCGAGCGTAGCGAAGCAATCCAGAGCGTTGCGCGAACACGCCCATGGATTGCTTCGCTCCGCTCGCAATGACGATTCAAATTCAAGCAGGCAGGCTCCGACGATTGCCTCCCCCGGCTGTCGGCCGGGGTAGCAATGGCGGTTAAGCGGCTGTCCCGCCGCCTCAGACCGCCGCCAGCGCCTGGTCGAAATCGGCGATCAGGTCGTCGGCATCCTCGACCCCGATCGAGATCCGTACCAGATTGTCGGTGATGCCGAGCGCTTTCTTGCGCGCTTCGGGCACCGACAGATGGGTCATCCCCGCCGGGTGGCTCGCCAGCGTCTCGGTCCCGCCGAGCGACACCGCGAGCTTGGCGATCTTGAGCGCGTCGAGAAACGCAAAGCTCTCCTTCTCGCCGCCCTTCAGGAACAGCGAGAAGGTGCTGCCCGCACCGGTGCAGTGGCGGCGATAGATATCGGCCTGCCGCTCCTCGCCCGGCGTCGATTCGAGGAAGCCGAGATAACCGACGCGCTCGACCTTGGCATGCCCGCGCAGGAAGTCGCAGACCTTCGCCGCATTCTCGCCCGCGCGGCTCATCCGCAGCTCGAGCGTCTCCAGACTGCGCAGCAGCATCCACGCGGTGTTGGGGTCGGTGATTGTGCCGATCGTGTTGCGCATCAGCCGGATCGTGTTGATGTGCGCCTTCGACCCCAGCACGCCGCCCGCGACCAGATCCGAATGGCCGCCCGCATATTTGGTCAGGCTGTAGACGACCAGATCGGCACCATGCTTCAGCGGCTGGTGCCACAGCGGCCCCAGGAACGTATTGTCGATCGCGATCGGCGGCTTGTCGTCGCTGTTCGCCCAGATCGCGTCGCGCGCCGCCGCCACCGCTTCGACGTCGACGAGGGCATTGGTCGGGTTGGCGGGGCTTTCGAGATAGATCAGCGCGACCCGGCCGGTCGCCGCCTTGGCCAGCACGGTGTCGATCTCCTCGCGCGTCGCGCCTGCCGGAAAGTCGAGGAAATGCACGCCGAACCGCCCGAGCACGCGCGCGATCAGCGTTTCAGTCGCGGCATAGAGCGGGCCTGAATGCACGATCGTGTCGCCGGGCTTGACCATCGACAGGAACAGCGTCGCGATCGCCGACATGCCCGAGCTGAAGGTCAGCGCGTCCTCCGCCTCTTCCCACACGCCCAACCGATCCTCGAGGATTTCCTGGTTGGGGCCGTTGAAGCGCGAATAGACCAGCCCCTCGGCGCCGCCCGGGCGCTTGCCGGTCACGCCCTCGAAATGGCGCTTGCCGGCAGCGGCGTTGGGGAAGACGAAGGTCGAGGTAAGGAAGATCGGGGGCTTCAGCGACCCTTCGGACAAGGTGGGATCGAAACCATGCCCCATCATCAGCGTCGAAGGCTTCAGCTTGCGCCCGCCGATCTCGTCGATATCGGCCTTGGGGCGGCGGCGCGGCGCGACGCCGGTCAGGGTGGCTTCGGTTTCGTCGGTCATCGCGGGCGCTCCTTCAGGCGGGATGGCGCGCTTCTAGCGAGGCATCGCGCGGCGGGATAGGTCAGCGCCGATTTAATGCGGCACCGGCCCGCTCCCCCTCCCGGCCACCCACAGCGTATCCTGATTGGGCGGCCGGGAGGGGGAGCGGGCCGGAGCCGCCAAAATGCGCCTTCCGCGCATTTCCAAACAAACTTTCAGCGCAGACCGATCAGCGAAATCTGTCGGCCATAGTCGCTTTCGCTGCGATGAGTCGCGCGGCGGAAGCTGTAGAAGCGGCTGGCATCGGCATAGGTGTCGAGCCCCAGCGCCTCGACCCGCCCGACCCCAGCGCTTGCGAGCCGGGCGGCGACATAGGCCTCCAGATCGAATTGCTGATGGCCGGGGCGGCCGGGGGTGAAGAAGCGCTCGTTCGCCGGGTCATACGCCTCGAACCGGCGGGCGAAGCCGTCATCGACTTCGTAGCTGACGCGGGCGATGCACGGGCCGATCGCCGCCGCGATCCGGTCCGTGCGGGCACCAAGCGCGACCATCGCCGCGACCGTCGCGTCGGTAACGCCGCCCAGCGCGCCCTTCCACCCCGCATGCGCGGCGCCGATCACTCCCGCCTCCGCATCGTACAGCAGCACCGGCGCGCAATCGGCCGTCACGATGCCGAGCAGCAGACCGGGCCGGTCGGTCACCATCGCGTCGGCGCGCGGGCGCTCCTCGAAATCGATCGGCGCGACGACGCTCACGACGTCGGCCGAATGGACCTGGAACACCGTCACCAGCGGCGCGTCGGGCAGCACCGCGGCGACGGCGCGCGCGCGATTCGCGGCGATCGCGGCGGCATCGTCGTCGGAGCGGGCGCCGAGGTTCAGCCCCGCATGCACCCCGGTCGACACGCCGCCGCGCCGCCCGAGAAAGCCGTGCGCCACCTCGCCGAGCGCAGCGGCGCGGATGACCTCGACATCGCTCACAGGATCAGCTGCATGATCAGGTCGCGGTCGATCTGATTGCCGGTCGGATAGGCATAGTCGCCAATGTGGACGAAAGCGTAGCGATCGTAAAAGGCTTTCGCGCGGTGGTTTTCCTCCCACACCGTCAGCACCAGCGCGGGCGCGGCCAGGCGCCGCACCTCGCCGATCGTCCAGTCCATCAGCACCGGGGCGATGCCGTGGCCGTGGCGATGGCTGGCGACATAGAGCTGGCTCAGCTGGAGCGCGCCGGGCATAATCGCCGGATCGTCGAGCCATAGCGGCGACAGCTTGGCATAGCCGACAATCTCATCGCCATCGGTGGCGAGCCGGAAGTGGTGCGCGGGATCGCTCAGGTCGCGGATCAGCTTGCCTTGGGGGCCATAGGCCGATCCGACATAGAGCGCGATGTCCTCGGCACTCGCCGAATGTTCGAACGTCTCGAGCCAGATCTTTCTCGCCATCGCATCAAGCGCGGGCCCGTCGGCGGGCGTGGCGTCGCGGTAATCGGTCATGCGACCCCCGCCGGTTCGGGCCAGCCGGGCGCGCGGATCGCGAGCACCTTGAACAACGTCCCCATCGCCTCCTCCCCCACCAGCCGCGCCCGATCGGCGACCGCGCGCGCACCGAGCCGTGCGGCGCGCGCGTCGATGCCCATCATGCCCAGGAAATCGCGCTGGGTCGCAAGCGGGCTCGCCACCGCCCCAGCGCTGATCGCGGCCGCCGCCAGCGTCGCGAAATCGACATGCGCGGTCAGGTCCTGCTCGCCCGGCGCCTCGAACGGGTTGGCGTGGCGATGGGCGCGGACCGCCTGCAGCGTGTCGCCGATCGCCGGGCCGTCATAGCCATAGTCGATCGTCAGCATCGCCCCGCCCTGTCGCGCGATCCGCCCCGCCAGATCGCGCATGATCGCCACGGCGGCGGGCGCGGTCTCGATCACCGATCCCGGCGCCGCGTCGGCCAGCGCGGGCGGGATGATCGCATCGGGCACCCGCGCACCCGCGATCGGCAGGAACAGCAGATCCTGGCACGCGACGAGCCGCTCGTGCCAGCCGTCGCCCCGGCGCACGATCTGGCGGATCGGCAGCGCGTCGAAAAATTCATTGGCGACGACGATCAGCGCAACATCGCCGGGCAGCGTCGTCACATCGTCGTGCCACATCGCCGCCGCCACGCGCTTCGCCTGTTCGGCGCGGAGCACCGGGCTGGTCTCGACGAAATGAACGGGCGGGCTCAGCCCCGCCGTCGCCATCGCCCGCAGCGCATCGGCGGCGAGCGTCCCGCGCCCCGGCCCAAGCTCGACCCAGGCGATGTCGGGCTTTCCGGCGCGCGCCCACAGGTCCGCCGCCCACACGCCGATCAGCTCGCCGAACATCTGGCTGATTTCGGGCGCGGTCACGAAATCGCCGCCTGCTCCAATCGGATCGCGGGTCGCGTAATAATGCGCGTTCGCCGCCGCCATGAACTGCGCGATCGGGATCGGCCCGGCAAGCGTGATCGCTCGCGCCAGCCGTTCGGGCAGCAAAGGCTCCGGCTCGGATGCCTCGCTCACCTCAGGCAACGCTCTCCGAACCGGCAATGCTCTCCACCCGCTCGCGCCGCCCCTTCGCGGTCGCGATCAGATAGGCGCCGCCCAGGATCATCGGCACGCACAGCCACTGGCCCATGTGCAGCCCCGACCGTTCGATGAAGGTTCCGGCGAACTGCGCGTCGGGCTCACGGAAGAATTCGACGATGAAGCGCGCAACGCCATAGCCCGCGACGAAGATGCCGGTGAGGCGACCGGGCTGGTAGCGCGACTTGGTGTGCCAGAACGCCCACCACAGGACCGCAAACAGCACGATGCCTTCGAGTCCCGCTTCGTAGAGCTGGCTCGGGTGGCGCGCGACATCGGCGCCGGTGTGCGGGAAGACGATCGCCCAGGGCACGTCGGCGGGCTTGCCCCACAGCTCGCCGTTCACGAAATTGGCCAGACGGCCGAAAAACAGCCCGAACGGCACCGTGCACGCTACGTAATCATGCACGCGCAGCCAATCGAGCTTGTTGTTGCGCGCGAACAGAATCAGCCCGATCGACGTGCCGATCACGCCGCCATGGAACGACATGCCGCCGTCCCACAGCCGCAGGATCCGCAGGGGTTCGACGAACATGTCGGGCGAATAGAAGATCACATAGCCCAGCCGCCCGCCCAGGATCACGCCGAGGGTCGCGTAGAAGACCAGGTCATCGGCATGCCGCCGCGCCATCGGCGCGCCGGGTTGCGCAAGCAGCCTGAGCAGATACCACCAGCCGACGATGATCCCGGCGATATAGGCGATCGAATACCATTTCAGGCTGAACCAGCCGATCGTCAGGATCGTCGGGTTGAGCCCCAATTGGTTGAAGTGGAGATGCCCGGCGGTATCGGCAGCGGCAGTGGCAAGAGACAGGATCAAGGCTTTTCCCCGAGCAATCGCGCCTTCATAAGGGGGCAGGGCGCAAAGACCAAGAGGGAGCGAGCGATGCCGAGCGTGTTGGACCAGCGGATCGATGCGGCTGTGGCCGGACTGACCGGACCGGGCGGGCCGATGCCGGTCACCAGCGTCACGCGCGATGGCATCGACTATCCGGCGATCGCGGTCGCGCCGCCTGCGCTCCCTTATTATTTTGCGCATTTCTGTGCCGAACATGCCGACAAGCCCTTTCTGGTCGCGGGCGAGGAGCGGCTGAGCTTTGCCCAGGTCCATGCCGCCGCGACCGACGTCGCGCGGGCGTTGGTCGACGGCCATGGGGTCGCGCGCGGCGACCGGGTCGGCATCGCGATGCGCAATTCGCCGTCATGGATCATCCTCTATATGGGCATCCTGATGGCGGGCGGCGTCGCGACGCTGCTCAACGGCTGGTGGCAGACCGGCGAACTCGCCGACGCGATCGCCGAGGTCGAGTGCAAGCTCGTCTTCGCCGATGCCCCGCGCGCGCAGCGGCTCGACGAGGCGACCGGGCTCGGTGCCGATGTGGTGCCGATCGACGACCGGCTGCCGATCGCCGAGGCGATGGCGCCTGTCACCTCGCGCGGCGGCAGCGCCCAGACCGCGCTGCCGATGCTGACCGGCGACGACAATGCGACGATCCTGTTCACCAGCGGATCGACCGGCCAGTCGAAGGGCGCGCTCAGCGATCACCGCGCGGTCACCCAGGCGGTGTTCAATTATCTGGTGACCGCGCTGACGATGCTGGCCATCGCGACCCAGGACGGCACGCCGCCGCCCGCGCAGCATGCGACGCTGCTCAACGTGCCGCTGTTCCACGTCACCGCCGAAGTGCCGGTGTTCCTGCAAAGCTTCGCGATGGGCCGCAAGCTGGTGCTGATGCCCAAATGGGATGCCGAGGCAGCGATGCGGCTGATCGAGAAGGAGCGCATCACCTATTTCGTCGGCGTGCCGCTGATGAGCTTCGAAATCCTCACCCATCCCGATCGCGGCAAATATGATCTGTCGAGCTGCACCGATTTCGCCGCCGGCGGCGCGCCGCGCCCGGTCGAGCACGTCCGCCGCCTGGCCGAGGAAATGGGCGGCGCCAGGCCGCTGCTCGGCTATGGCCTGACCGAGACCAACGGCGTCGGCTGCGGCAATTTCCGCGAAAACTATCTCGCCAAGCCCAATTCGACCGGCCGCGCATCGCCGCCGCTCGTCGATCTCGCGATTCTCGACGCAAAGGAACAGCCGGTGCCGGCGGGTCAGCGCGGCGAAGTCGCGATCCGGTCGATCGCCAACTTCAAGGGATATTACAACCGGCCCGAGGCGACCCGCGACGCCTTTACCGAGGATCGCTATTTCCTCACCGGCGACATCGGCTATCTCGACGAGGACGGCTATCTGTTCATCGTCGACCGCAAGAAGGACATCATCATCCGCGGCGGTGAGAATATCTCATGCCAGGAAGTCGAAGCCGCGATCTACGAAAATGCCTGTGTCGCCGAGGTCGCGGTATTCGGCCTGCCCGACGAACGGCTGGGCGAGGTGCCGGGTGCCGTCGTCCATGTCCGGCCCGGCGCGGTGCTCGATGCTGAGGCGCTGACCGAATTCCTGACCGCGCGGATCGCCGCATTCAAAGTGCCGCGCACGATCTGGCTGTCGGACGGCCCGCTGCCGCGGCTGGGGACCGAAAAGATCGACAAGGTGTCGATCCGCGCCAGCTACCGCGCGCGCTATGCCGAGGAGGTGGGCGCGGCGTGACGCTCGCCGTGACGCTGGCATTGTCGCGCGCGGCGCGCTAGCGGCGGGCATGGCCCGGGGCATCTCCATCGACAGGCGCACGCTGCTGATCGGCGGCGGCGCGGGCGTCGGGCTGCTGATCGCCTGGGCCGCCTGGCCGCGCCATTATGCCCCCAACCTCACCGCAGCACCGGGCGAGACGCTGTTCGGCGCCTGGCTCAAGATCGGCAGCGACGGCCATATCGCGGTCGCGGTGCCGCAGACCGAACACGGCCAGGGCGTCTATACCGCGCTGCCCCAGATCCTTGCCGACGAACTCGGCGCCGACTGGCGCACCGTCGCGGTCGAGGCGGCGCCGCTCAACCCGCTCTACGCCAATCCGCTCGGCGCCGATGAGCTGTTCGACGGCAGTTTCGCCGGCTGGCCGCCCGAGCTGCGCGGTGCCTATGCCACCCGCTCGACGCTGATGCTGACTGCGGGGTCGAGCTCGGTCCGCCGGTTCGAGGAATCGCTCCGGCGCGCAGGCGCCGCCGGGCGTGTGCTGCTGTGCAAGGCGGCAGCGGCCGAATGGGGCGTCAACTGGCAGGCGTGCACCACCCAGGGTGGCTTCGTCGTCCATGGCAAGCAGCGCGAGCGCTTCGGCCCGCTCGCGGCCAAGGCGGCGGGCTTTACGCTGCCCGATCCGCTGCCGCTGCGCATCGGCGATGCCGGGCGGCTGACCGGAAAGTCGCTGCCCCGGCTCGACGTGCCGTCGAAGGTCGACGGATCGGCGGCGTTTGCGGGCGACATCCGCCTGCCCGACATGGTCTATGCCGCGATCCGCCAGGCGCCGCTCGGCAAGGGGCGGTTGATCGGCTTCGACCGCGCAGCGGCAAAGGGTGTCGCCGGGCTGATCGACATCGTCGATACCGAGCATTGGGTCGCCGCCGTCGCCAACAGCTGGTGGGCCGCCAATCGGGCGCTCGACGCGATCCGCCCGCGCTTTTCGATCAGCGGCCCGCCAGTGAGCACCGCCGGCATCGCCAAGGCGCTGACCGACGGGCTCAATGGCCCCGGCGAGCGGATGTCGTCGCGCGGCGACCTCCGCCAGATATTCAAGGGCGCTCGGGTGGTGACCGCCGATTACGGCGTCGGCCTTGCAGCCCATGCATCGATGGAGACGATGACCGCGACCGCGCGCTATGCCGGCGGCACGCTCGAGCTGTGGCTGCCGACGCTGGCCCCGGCCCGGGCCCGCGCGGCGGCGGCGGCCGCGCTCGGCATCGGCGAAGGCGCAGTCGTCATCCACCCGATGATGGCGGGCGGATCGTTCGGCGCCAATCTCGACCACGACGTGGCGGCGCAGGCAGCGACGCTTGCGGCGAAACTGCGCCGCCCGGTCCAGCTCGTCTGGTCGCGGCGCGAGGATCTGGCCCATGACCGGTTTCGCCCGCCCGCCGCCGCCCGGCTGACCGCGCGCGTCGGCCTGAACGGCAGCATCATGGGCTGGCTGACCAAGATCGCCGCCCCTGCGACCGGACGCGAGATCGCCGCGCGGCTGCTCGCGGAGGATGGCGCCGCCAGCGCCGCGATCGCACTGCACGGCACCGGCGATCGCTATGCGGTGGCGGGCGCGCTCCCCTTTTACCGCTTCCCCAGCTTCGCGATCGATCACCATCCGGTCGATATCGGCGTGCCGACCGGGCATTGGCGGTCGGGCGCGCACAGCTACACCGCCTTCTTCACCGAATGTTTCCTCGACGAGCTGGCGCATGTCGCGAACAGCGAGCCACTGTCGTTCCGCGTCGCGATCACCGGCGAGCCACGACTGGTGCGCTGCCTGTCGACGGCGGCGGCGCTCGGCGGATGGGAAGGCGGGATCGCCGGCAGCGGCCAGGGCATTGCCTGCCATTCGTTCCGGGGCAGCCACATCGCGGTGCTGGCGGAGGCACATCTCGACGGCAACCGCCCGCGCGTCGACCGGCTGGTGGCGGCGGTCGATTGCGGGCGCCAGATCAACCCAGACCTGATCCGCCAGCAGATCGAAGGCGGGCTGCTGTTCGGCATGGCGGCCGCACTTGGCGGGTCGATGGGCTTTGCCGGCGGCCAGCCGACGGTGCGCCATTTCGGCCAGCTCCATCTGCCGCTGCTCGCCGATGTGCCCGACATCACCGTCGAACTGATCGGCAGCGAGGCCGACCCCGGCGGCGTCAGCGAGCTCGCGGTGCCGCCGGTCGCACCGGCGATCGCCAATGCGCTGCAGTCGGCGACGGGCTTTCGCTTCAGGCACTTGCCGTTTACGGCACCGGCATGAACCGTCCCGCGGACCATCCCGAGGTAAAGCCGCGCCGCATCGGCGTGATGCTCACCAATCTGGGAACGCCCGACGCCCCCGACGCCCGATCGGTCAAGAATTACCTGCGCGAATTCCTGTCGGACCGGCGCGTCGTCGAACTGCCCGCGATCATCTGGCAGCCGGTGCTGCGCGGCATCGTGCTCAACACCCGCCCGCAGAAATCGGCCGAGGCGTACCGCGCGGTCTGGACCGACGACGGCTCGCCGCTCGCCGCCAACACCAAGCGTCAGGCAGCGGCGCTGCGAGATGCATTCGGCGACGATGTGATCGTCGAATGGGCGATGCGCTATGGCAATCCGTCGATCGAGACGGCGATGAACCGGCTGCGCGAGGCGGGCTGCGACCGGATACTGCTCGCCCCGCTCTACCCGCAATATTGCGCCGCGACGACCGCGACCGCCAACGACAAGGCGTTCGAGCTGCTCCGCGCGATGCGCTGGCAACCCGCGCTGCGCACGCTGCCGCCCTATCATGACGACCCCGTCCATATCGAGGCGCTGCGCGCGTCGATCGCGGAAGGGCTGGCGGGGCTCGATTTCGAACCCGACGCGATCGTCGTCAGCTTTCACGGCATGCCCGCGCGCACGCTCGCGCTTGGCGACCCCTATCACTGCCAGTGCCAGAAGACCGCGCGGCTGCTGGGCGAAGCGCTGGGTCGCGAGGTGACGGTTACCTTCCAGTCGCGCTTCGGCTCGGCGATCTGGCTCGAACCGGCCACCGACGTGACGCTCGAAGCGCTGCCGAGCAAGGGCGTCAGGAAGGTGGTGGTCGTCGCGCCCGGCTTTTCGTCGGACTGTCTCGAAACGCTCGAGGAAATCGCGATTCGCGGGCGCGAGCAGTTCGAGGAAGCAGGCGGCACCCACTTCGCCTATCTGCCCTGCCTCAACGATTCGCCGGTCGGCATCGAAATGTTGCGCGTGCTGCTCGCCCGCGAACTTGAAGGATGGCGCGACCCGGCCTAGCCTTGCCGCAATAACAAGAGGAGAGGAATATGGCACGCGTTGCGATCGTCACCGGCGGCACTCGGGGTATCGGCGAGGCGATCAGCCTCGGCCTGCAGGCACAGGGCGTCACCGTCGCCGCAAATTATGCGGGCAACGACGAAAGGGCGCGCGAATTCACTGAACGGACCGGCATCAAGGCCTTCAAATGGGATGTCGCCGATTTCGACGCGTGCCAGGCAGGCGCCGCACAGGTGGCCGAGCAGCTCGGGCCGGTCGACATCCTCGTCAACAATGCCGGCATCACACGCGACGGCACCATCCTGAAGATGAGCTACCAGGCGTGGAAGGACGTGATCGACACCAATCTGGGCGGCTGCTTCAACATGGCCAAGGCGGTCTTCCCCGGCATGCGCGATCGCAAATGGGGCCGCATCGTCAATATCGGGTCGATCAACGGCCAGGCCGGCCAATATGGCCAGGTCAACTATGCCGCCGCCAAATCGGGCATCCACGGCTTCACCAAGGCGCTGGCACAGGAAGGCGCGAAGTTCAACGTGACCGTGAACGCGATCGCCCCGGGCTATATCGATACCGACATGGTCGCGGCGGTGCCGCCCGAAGTGCTCGAAAAAATCGTCGCGAAAATCCCGGTCGGGCGGCTGGGCCAGGCCGACGAGATCGCCCGCGCGGTCACGTTCCTGTGCTGCGACGCGGGCGCGTTCGTGACGGGATCGACGCTCAGCATCAACGGCGGCCAGCATATGTACTGACGGGCGCAGCGCGCGTTCATCGCAGCACGCAATGATGGACGTTATCAAGTCGAAGCGATGACGCCCGCGCCTACGCCTCAAAAAAACTAGGGGCGGGCTCCAGATGGAACCCGCCCCCGCCCTCGATACACTACGCGAGGGAAATCTTAGCGGCGGCAGCCGTCGCGCGCGATGGCATTGCCCGCCAGGCCGCCTGCGGCGCCGCCGATGATCGTGCCGACCGCGCGGTCACCGCGCCCGGCGATGCCGTTGCCGAGCAGCCCGCCGACGATCGCGCCAAGCACGGTGCCGGTGGTCGCATCGCAGCGATTGCGGCGATAGCTGTACCGATAGTCCTGCCGGTAATCGCGGCGATAATCCTGACGATAGTCGCGGCGATAGTCCTGACGATAATCACGGCGGTCATAATAGCGATCGCCATAGCCACGATAGCCGTCGCGGTAATCCTGCTGATAATAATGGTCCCGATAATCCTGCGCCATCGCGGGCGCGGCCGGGACAAGTGCCGATGCCGACAGGGCGATCGCGACACTGGCGAGCGTCAACTTCTTGGTCATCGCTGTTTCCACTTCATAATGTCGGTTCGGGCACCATGCCTTCGCTCGATGATGGTGATTTAGCTGAACGCTTTTGATCGCAGCCTGAATGCGTTCGTTATCCGCCGTTCAGCCGCAGGAAGTCCCTTCCCTGCCGCCGCCACGCCTCTATGACCGCGCGAATGCGCCTCTGGCATTCGATCCTGATCGCCTATCTGCTGGTCCCGCCATGGAGTGGCCCTCCGGCGGCGTCGCGCCCCGACCCGCGCATCCCCTTCGCGCTCGAACCGGTCGTGCTGTTTCCCAAGGAGCCTGCGCGCCGGACGCTCGGCGCGCTCACCTTCATCCGCGGCTATCGGCTGGTCAGCAAGGACCCCGAATTCGGCGGCTTTTCAGCGCTGGCGACCGATGGCCGCGCTTTCCTGCTGCTGAACGACGGCGGCCAGGGGGTCCGGTTCGAGTTGGGCGCGGACGGCGTCGCGCGTCACCGCCAGGCGTTCGAGCTGCCCGACGGCCCGAGAAGGGGCTGGCAGAAAAGCGACCGCGATTCGGAATCGCTCACCATCGATCCGGTGACTGGCGTGCTGTGGACAGGTTTCGAGACGACCAACGAAATCTGGCGCTATGCGCCGGGCTTTTCCCGGGCGGAAGCCCGCGCGGCGCCGCCGCTGATGGCCGGGTGGCCCGAAAATCGCGGCGCTGAGGCAATGACCCGGCTGCGCGACGGGCGATTCGTAGTGATCGGCGAATCGGAACCATGGCCCGGCCGGCCCGGCGTCGGCGCGCTGATGTTCGCCGGCGATCCGACCCGCATGCCGCGCCGCGCCTTTCGCTTCAGCTACATCCCGCCAGAGGGTTTTCTGCCGACCGACGTCGCCGAACTGCCCGACGGCCGCTGGATCGCGATCAGTCGCCATGCGGGCCTGCGCACCGGCTTCACCGCATGCGTGACCATCATCGATCCCAGGGGCGTGAAACCCGGCGCGGTCGTGCGCGGGCGCGAGATCGCCCGGTTCGAGGCACCCGCGCTGCACGATAATTTCGAAGGGATCGCGGTCGTGCGCCGTGGCGACGCGACTTATGTCTGGCTGGTCAGCGACGACAACCAGCTGCGGCCCTTGCAGCAAAGCCTGCTGCTCGAATTCCGGCTGGACGAGCGACCGCGCCGCCCAGCCCGAACGGACGCCCGTCAGGCGGCGGGCTGAAGCTTCTTCTTGATCTGGCGCTTCAGGCGACGCGCGCGCAGCGACAGATCGTCGTCCGACGTCTTGACCAGCCAGTTGTCGAGGCCGCCGACATGTTCGACCGAGCGCAGACCATTGGTCGACACGCGCAGCCGCACGCTCGTGCCGAGCGCGTCGGAGATGAGCGTCACATTCTGCAGGTTGGGCAGAAAGGTGCGCTTCGTCTTGTTGTTGGCGTGGGAAACATTGTGACCCACCTGCCGACCCTTGCCGGTCAGCTCGCAAATGCGCGACATCGCTTGAATTCCTGAAAACACGGAGCCTGGAAAGGGCGCGCCGATAGCTTGGACGCGCTCCGCCGTCAACCTTTTACCGCGCGCCGCAATGCAACCCTCGCCGTCGGCAGGCGTTGTTTCGCCGACGATTTGATCGGTTTTGGGAGAATTTCGATGCGATTCCTGTTTGCGCTTGTCGGCATCGCCGCACTGCTTTTCCTCGGTGCCTGGGCGCTCGGGCTGGTCACGCTCGACCAGACCCGGGTGGCTGAGGCGCCCGCCGTGCGCGTCGAAGGCGGCCAGGCCCCGGCCTTTTCGGTGAATGTCGCCAAGGTCGAGCTCGGGACCGAGAACAAGACGGTCGCGGTGCCGACGGTGCGCGTCACCAAGCCCGCGCCCGCGCCCGACGCCGACAATCGCGCGCCCGCGCGATGAGGCGCTGGCCCGCCGCCCCGGTGGCGGGCATAAGGCGGCGATGTTCCCGCTGCCCGATCCGATGCGAGAGGCGTTCGCCGCCGCTGTCGAGGCCGCCGATTCGGGCGAGGTACCGGTCGGCGCGGTGATCACACGCGGCGGGCGGATCATCGCCCGCGCCGCCAATGCCCCGCGTCGGCTGAACGATCCGACCGCGCATGCCGAAATCCTGGCGATTCGCGCCGCCGCCACGCTGCTCGATCGCGACCGGCTCGACGGCTGCGACCTGTGGGTGACGCTCGAGCCGTGCGCGATGTGCGCAGGCGCGATCGCCCATGCGAGGATCGACCGCGTCTATTACGGCGCCGATGATCCCAAGGGCGGCGCCGTCGCGCACGGCCCGCGCTTCTTCAGCCAGCCGACCTGTCATCATCGTCCCGAAATCTATCCGCATATCGGCGAGCGCGAATCGGCCGATCTCCTGCGCAGCTTCTTCGCCGCCCGCCGCTGATCGACGCCACGCCAACAGCAAGGTTGTCGAGTCGGGCTAAACCCGGCAAAGGGATGGCCGGGCCATGCAAGCTTTTCCCTGGATTGATGTCGCGATCATTTTCGCGCTGGTGATCGTGAACGGCATCTTCGCGATGTCGGAGCTTGCGATCGTCTCGGCGCGGCGCGCACGGCTCGAGGCGATGGCACGGGCCAAGGTGCGCGGCGCGGGCGCGGCGCTCGCGCTCGCCGCCGATCCGGGCAAATTGCTCTCGACCAGCCAGATCGGCATCACGCTCATCGGCATCATCGCCGGCGCCTATTCGGGCGCGAGCCTGGGCGCGCCGGTGGGGCAGCGGCTCGAACTGCTGGGCATCGGCCATGCGATCGCGGAGACAATGGGGTTCTCGCTCGTCATCGGTATCACGACCTACGCCTCGCTCGTCATCGGCGAGCTGGTGCCCAAGCAGATCGCGCTGCGCAATCCCGAGGCGATCGCCGTCATCGTCGCCGCGCCGATGCAATGGTTGTCGCGCGCGGCGGCGCCGCTCGTCTGGCTGCTCGATTCGTCGAGCGGCTTGCTGTTCTGGCTGATGCGGCTGCGGCGCGAGGGCGAGGACAATGTGACCGCCGAGGAGCTCCACATGATGGTCGCCGAGGCGAGCAAATCGGGGGTGATCGAGGAGCATGAGCGTTCGATCATTTCGGGCGTCGTCCGGCTCGCCGACCGGCCGGTGCGCGAGGTGATGACGCCGCGCACCGGGGTCGAGTGGATCGACGCGACGCTCGACGAAGCCGGCATCCGTGCCGCGCTGATGGCGGCGAGCCACAGCCGCCTGCCGGTCGCCGAAGGATCGGTCGATGCGGTGATCGGCGTGGTGCAGGCGCGCGACATCGCGCTCGCACTCTTCCGGGGCGAGCCGCTCGACCTGCGCGCGCTGATGCGCCAGGCGCCGGTGGTGCTCGATCAGATCGACGCGATGGACGCGCTCGACGCGCTCCGCAGCGCCGAGGTGCCAATGGCGCTGATCCATGACGAATATGGCCATTTCGAAGGGATCGTCACGCCCGCCAATCTGCTTGCCGCGATCGCCGGCGAATTCGCCTCGGACACCGACCCCGATGTCGAACCGTCGGTGGTCGAGCGCGACGACGGATCGCTGCTGGTCGCGGGCAACATGGCCGCCGACGCGCTCGCCGAGCGGCTCGGCATCACCCTGCCCGAGGACCGCGACTATGCGACGGTCGCGGGGCTCGCGCTCAGCGTCTTCCGCCACCTCCCCGGCGAAGGCGAGCATTTCGTCGAACAGGGCTGGAAGTTCGAAGTGGTCGACCTTGACGGGCGCCGGATCGACAAGCTGCTGGTGAGCCTCGCGCGCCAGCGCGAAGGCTAGCGGCGGAACCGATTCGGGACCAGAACATGCCCCCAGTGCGTCGGAATGGCCGACATGGGTGGTTTGGCGAACGGCGGCTTACACCCGAGCTAGGGCCGGCTCGCGAAGTGCCGAGCCAGCCTTATCGCCCAAGTATCAACCCGCTGCACGGACAGTTGTCAGATTTAGCCCGACAGCACCGACGAGGATCAGCGCCATGAAGCCCGCCTGCGTCCATGAGAGGTTCTGGCGGAATACGATCCAGCCTATCGTCGCTATGGCGACAATCCCCACCCCCGACCAGACCGCATAGGCAACGCCCATTGGAATGCGCGTCATGGCGAAGGCAAGCAGCCAGAAGCATAGGCCGTAGCCCGCCATGGCTGCGACTCCATAACCCCATCGCATCATCCCTTGCGAGGCGTTCAGCAAGCCAGTCGAGATCACTTCGAGCGCGATGGCACCCAACAGCAGTACCCAGGGATTGATCACCATCATCGCGTCTCCGTGGTAGCGGGATCGGCCAGCGCCTGCTTCAGGAAGGTGATGGTGCGCGGCCAGCCATCGGCACGGGCGGCGACATTACCCGCCTCGCTTCCGCCGAACATCGTGATCATTGCTGGCACGTCCCGACCTTCCGGCAGCGCGGGGCCGACGCCGAAGTGACCGGCATCGGGATAGGCGAGCAAGGTCGTCGCCAGTCCGCCGTGGGCCGCGTCCCGGCGAGCCTTGACCGCGCGCGCCATCGGGCAGGAGGGCCACAACTTGTCCTCCTCACCGCACAGCAGCAACACCGGAGCCGCAATCCGTTCGACCGGAATGGCGGCCTCTGGGTGCTGCGCCGCTTCGGCGAGCGATGGGCCGTAGATGTCGCCATTCCAGCCCACGGTCTTGATCGGCAAGTAGGGAACCGGCTTGCCGCCCTCGCTCCAGCTCGAGGTGTTGACCGGGGCGAAGCTCCTGTCGAAGCCTTGCCACGCCACCTGTGAGGGCACCGCGGCAACGACTGCGCCGATATCGCTGCGCTGGCTTGCCACCAGCAGCGCGGCCTCGGCCCCCTTGGACGTGCCCATAATCGCGAGCCGCGCGGGATCGACCCCGTCGTGGGTCTTCAGCCAATCGAGCGCGCGGGTGAAGGTTTCGAGCGGGATCAGCTCGAAACGCTGAGGCTGACCGGGCAGACGATAGTAGGCCAGCGCGAGGACCGTGAAGCCTTCCCTAGCCAGCAAGCGCGCCTGCCCGTCGGCGGCTGCGCCGAGGCCACCCTCCGAACCGCCCAGCAGCAGAATCGCCGGGCGGCGCCCACCACCTGCTTCGGGGCCCACTCCGGGGTAGTAGTTGCCGACGAGGTCCGGCAGGCGGATCGGGGTGCCGCCTGCGCCCGGCTCAACCAGCTCGACCGGCGGCCCCCAGGGCTGCGCCGCCAGCCATGCGCCGCCCGCGGTGACCAGGGCCGTCCCAACGCCGAACGCGATGGCAGCCCGTTTCAATGCCTTGCGCATGGCTCAGCCCTCCTTCCGGGCAGAATGGGGAAACCATGCAGGCAGCGGGCCGATGTCCTTGCCTTCGTCCATCGCCGAGCGCGTGGCTGCCATGATGAATTCCCATACGCGGCTGCTGAAGCCTGGTTCGACCTTGCCTTCCCAGCGCGCCATGTCGGCATACATGCGGGTCGTGCCCTCCCACATTGCGGGAGTGGCGTTGCGGCTGAAGGGTTCGAGCAGAGCGAACCATTCGCGCACGAAGCCGAGCGCGGTATCGCTGGCCGGGTCGAGCGGCAGCGCCGCCTCGATCCGGGCGCTGAGCTTGCGCCACTGGGCCTGATAGGCCTCCTGACTGAACTCGGGCGCGTCGGCCATGCGCTCGCGCCATTCCGCCTGTTCTTCGGGGGTGTAGTATTGGTCCACCACGTCCTGCCAGGCCTGGGTCTGGTCGGTCATGAGCTTTTCTCCGTCACGAATGAGCGAGCAAAGCGTCGCGGCATCGAGCGGCTCGCCTCGGCCGATGCGGGACAATGCGGTGTCGATCAGGCCGATGGCGTCGGCGATCTCCTCGGCCTGTTCGGCCAAACGCTTGCGCTGCGCGCCCAGCAGGGCGGCAAGGTCGATCGGCTTGCGATCGAACAGGCGCTTGATATCGCCGAGGCTGAGCCCGGCTTTCTTGAGTGCGACAATGCGCTGGATCCGTTCGAGCTCCTCGGGCCCGAACCAGCGACGCCCCGATCCAGTGCGCAGCGGCGCGATCAGCCCGCGCGCTTCGTAAAAGCGTAGCGCACGGGACGTCAGGCCGGTGCGGCGGACAACTTCATCAATGGGGAACGAATCACTCATGCCCCTGTGTAGCGGTTGACGTTGGGTCAACTTCAAGGGGCGATTGCAGTCAGAGCTCCGAACGAGTTCGATGCCCGCTCCGGGGTCGATCGCCGACCGTCAGCTTCATGAGCGCGGGGCTTCGATCGCGTCACTGCGCTCTCCAAAAATGGGCGGGTCGGATCTTGACCCAAAAGCACTAATGCACCGGCCTGAGCGCGCCTGCGAGTTGCACCAGCTTTACAAACTCCGCGCGCGAATAGTTCGACCCCTCACCCGCCAGCGCGCCGATCCGGGCATAGTCGTAGCGCCCCAGCAGATCGTCGCCGCGCAGCTTCTGCCCGAACGCCGCGACCGCGACCGCGAACGCCATGTCGCCGCGCGGCGCCGCTGCCGAACCGATCAGCGACACCGGCACCGGCCGCGTCATCAGCTTCGACGTCGCGTCGCCGGGCAGCTTGTAGCGCAGCTTGACGAAGGCGAGCTCGGCGGCGTCGGCGCGCACCGGGGCGGGCCGGTTCGCGGTATAGCGGCGGTCGCTCAGCCAGCCCACTGCACCCGCAGGCACGATTTCGTACAGCGCCGTCACCTGATGCCCTGCGCCCATGTCGCCCGCATCGACCGCGTCATTGGCGAAATCCTGTTCGGCAAGCGCGCGGTTCTCGTAGCCGATCAGGCGATATTCCTTCACCGCCGCCGGATTGAACTCGACCTGGACCTTGACGTCCTTGGCGATGGTGACGAGCGTCGCCGACAATTCGTCGTCGAGCACCTTCTGCGCTTCGATCGCGCTGTCGATATAGGCATAGTTGCCGTTGCCGACATCGGCGATCTTTTCCATCAGCGCGTCGTTGTAATTGCCGGTGCCGAAGCCGAGCGTCGTCAGGGTGATGCCGTCCTCGCGCTCGGCCTTCACCAGCGCTTCGAGCGCCTTGGGGTCGCTGATGCCGACGTTGAAGTCGCCATCGGTCGCCAGCAGGATGCGGTTGATGCCGCCCTTCACGAAATGGCTGCGCGCTGTGCTGTAGGCGAGCTTCAGCCCCGCCTCGCCCGCAGTCGAGCCGCCGGCCTCCAGGCAATCGAGCGCCGCCTTCACATGGTTGCGGTCGCTGGTCGGCGCGAGCACGAGGCCGCTGGCGCCAGCATAGGCGACGATCGACACGGTGTCGCGTGGCGTCAGCCTGTCGGCGAGCAGCGTCAGCGCGCGCTTGACCAGCCCGAGCTTGTCGGGCGACTGCATCGATCCCGACACGTCGACGAGGAAGACGAGATTGGCGGCGGGACGCTCGGCGGCGCTGGTGTCGTACCCGCGCAGCCCGATCCGCAGCAGCCGCGTGTCGGGGTTCCACGGCGTGCGCGCGACATCGGTAGTGACGCTGAACGGCTCGGCGCGATCGGCGGGCCGGGGGTAATCATAGCGGAAATAGTTGATGAATTCCTCGGTCCGCACCGCTTCGGCCGGGGGCGTCTGGCCCTCGTTCAGGAAACGGCGGGCATTGGCATAGGCGCCGGTGTCGACGTCGATCGAAAAGGTCGAGATGGGCGCTGCAGCGACGCTCTGCACGCTCGCAACCGGCTTGCCGTCATAGCGTTCGGTGTTGGCGGGCGTGCCGTAGCGCTGGTCGCGGGCGCTGCCCGCGATGGGCGCGCGCGGTGGCGGCGCATAGCCCTGCACGGGCGAGGGGTGCGCCTGCACCTGGGCCAATGGCGGCGGGGGTGGCGCTGGCGGGGGTGGCGGCGGCGGTGGCGGCGACGCAAGCGAGGGGACGGGTTGACGCCGGTTCACTCTGCCGCCGGTCACGATAACGCTGCCGCCTCCGGGCTCGCTCTCGATCACGTTGCGGTTGCAGCGGACCGGGCTCTCGTCGGGCGGGGCGATCCTGACCTTCGCTGCCTGCCCCAAGGGTGGTGGCGGCGGGGGCGGCGCGGACGAGATCACGAAACTGCTCATGAGAATCGCGACGATCGGCTTGCGCATTGCCCTCTCCCTCAAGATTTATGTGATAATATCACATCGAGAAGATGAGCGCCAGATGAACGGCCGTATCAGCTGCCGAGCTTGCCGAACGCTGCCTCAAACCCGGCGATGTCGCCGCGGCTCAGCAGCAGCGCCTGTTCGACCCATCGGTCGCGCGCGATCCGCCCGGCCAGCGCGCCGAGCCGGGCATCGAGCGCCGCCGCTGCCGCCGGATCGAGCCGCGCCAGATCGGCAACGGTCGAGATCCCCTGCTCGCCGAGCGCCGTGGCCGCGCGCGGGCCCAGCCCTTTCAGCGTCGTCAGCGGATAGTCGGCGGCGGGCGCGTCGACCGCATCGGGCGCCGCAGCCTCCTCGGGGGCCA
>PKED01000048.1 GCA_002863155.1 Sphingomonadaceae bacterium
CACAACGGCCCATGCTCGGGCAGCTTGAGCGGGGTCGCGACCAGCAGATAGGCACAGCTGCAGACCAGCAGCGCGGCGGTCGCAATGCGGATGCGGCGCGGCGCGCTGCCGCGGCCGATTACCAGCGCCACCAACAGCACCTGCCCGATCGCGAGCAGGCGAATCGCGCTGTCGATGATGACCAACCGCTCCATCGCGCACGGTTATGCCGGGGCCGTGCCGGGCCGTCCACGGGGGCTGGGAATCGATCGGCGAGGGGGGTAGAGGCTTGGTCCATGACCCAGTTCGACCTGACCGACGACCAGCGCGAGATCCAGGATCTGGCGCGCAAGTTCACTGCCGACCGGATCACGCCCAATGCGGGTGAATGGGACGAGCAGCACATCTTTCCGCGCGATACGATCAAGGAGGCAGCCGAGCTCGGCTTCGGCGCGATCTATGTCAGCGAGGAATCGGGCGGCATCAATCTCGGCCGGCTCGAAGCGGCGCTGATCATGGAGGCGATGGCCTATGGCTGCCCGTCGACCAGCGCGTTCATTTCGATTCACAACATGGCGAGCTGGATGATCGACCGCTTCGGCTCGGCGGAGGTCAAGGGCAAATATCTGCCGTCGCTGGTGACGATGGACGCAATCGCCAGCTATTGCCTGACCGAGCCGGGCAGCGGCTCCGACGCGGCGGCGCTCAAGACCCGCGCGGTGCGCGATGGCGACGATTATGTCGTGACCGGCACCAAGCAGTTCATCAGCGGAGCGGGCGAGAACGACCTCTACGTCACCATGGTCCGCACGGGGGAGGAGGGGCCCAAGGGCATTTCGTGCCTCGTCATCGAAAAGGACATGCCCGGCGTCAGCTTCGGCGCGAACGAGCGCAAGCTCGGCTGGCATTCGCAGCCGACCCGGCAGGTGATCCTGGAGGAAGTCCGCGTGCCCGTCGCCAATCGCGTCGGCGGCGAGGGGGAGGGGTTCCGGATCGCGATGATGGGCCTCGACGGCGGGCGGCTCAACATCGGCGCCTGCTCACTGGGTGGCGCGCAGCGCTGCCTCGACGAAGCGATCGGCTATACCCGCGACCGCAAGCAGTTCGGCACTGCGGTCAGCGACTTCCAGAACACCCAGTTCATGCTCGCCGACATGGCGACCGATCTGGAGGCGGCGCGCGCGCTGCTCTACCTGGCAGCGGCCAAGGTGACCGCGAACGCGCCCGACAAGACGCGCTTTGCCGCGATGGCCAAGCGGCTCGCGACCGATACCGGATCAGCGGTGGTCGATCGCGCGCTGCAGCTGCACGGCGGCTATGGCTATCTGATGGATTATCCGATCGAGCGCTTCTGGCGCGACCTGCGCGTCCATTCGATCCTGGAGGGCACGAACCAGGTGATGCGGATGATCGTCGGCCGCGAGCTGACGCGGCAGTGAGTGACGACGTTCTGACCTACACCGAGGGCCGAGCCGGGCGCATCCGGCTTAACCGGCCCAAGGCGATCCACGCGCTCAACACCGCGATGTGCGCGGCGATCCTTGACGCGCTGGACGCGTGGGAGCGTGACCCGGCGGTCGAGATCGTCCTGATCGACCATGCCGAGGGCAGGGGGTTCTGCGCGGGCGGCGACATCCGCATGCTCGCGGAAAGCGGCGCCAAGGACGGCATCGAGGCAAGGGCGTTCTTCCATACCGAATACCAGATGAACCACCGCCTGTTCACCTATCCCAAGCCGACGGTCGCGTTCATGGACGGGATCACGATGGGCGGCGGCGTCGGCATTTCGCTACCGTGCCGCTACCGCGTCGCGACCGAGCATACGCGCTTCGCCATGCCCGAGACCGGGATCGGCCTGTTCCCCGATGTCGGCGGCGGTTGGTATCTGTCGCGGCTGCCCGGGCGCGTGGGGCAGTATCTTGCGCTGACCGGCGCGCGGATCGATGGCGCCGATTGCCTCGCACTCGGCCTGGCGACGCATTACCTGCCACTCGACCGGCTTGCTGCCGCGAAAGCGCGGGCAATGCTCCATCCTGAGAAAATTGACGGAATTCTGGATACTTTTGGCCGGCACGAGGTGCCCGAACCGCACCTGCTCACCCATCGCGAAGCGATCGACCGGCTGTTCGCGAGCGACCGGCTCGAGGACATTCTCGCCGGGCTCGAGGCCGACGGCGGCGATTGGGCGCGGACGCAGCTTGAAATCCTCGCGACCAAGTCGCCGCAGACGATGAAGGTGTCGCTCCGGCTGCTGAAGGACGGCGCGACGATGCCCGATTTCGCGGCCGAGATGGCCCAGGAATATGCGGTCGGCTACCGCGTCGTCACCCGGCACGACTTTATCGAGGGCGTGCGCGCGGTCATCATCGACAAGGATAATGCGCCGCGCTGGAATCCGGCGACGCCCGAAGGCGTGACCGATGCGCTGATCGACGAGATTTTCGCACCGCTCCCTGAAGGCGAGGCCTGGACGCCCCATGATTGACCACCTTCCCGCGTCACCCCGGCCTTGAGCCGGGGTCCCGCTACCTTCGGGCAGCGGGAGAAAGCGGGACCCCGGCTCAAGGCCGGGGTGACGAAAGAGAGAATGAGATGTCGACCTACCAGACCATCCTCGTCGAGCAGCGCGAAGCCGTCACGCTCGTCACGCTCAACCGCCCGCAGGCGCTCAACGCACTCAACAGCCAGGTGCTGGCCGAGCTGATCGCGGCCTTCGCTGCCTATGACGCCGATCCCAGCCAGCGCTGCCTCGTCCTGACCGGTTCCGAAAAGGCATTTGCAGCGGGGGCGGATATCAAGGAAATGTCGGGCCAGGGCTTTGCCGACATGTATGGCAGCAACTTTTTCGCGGGCTGGGAACGCGTGACGGCGACCCGCAAGCCCTGGATCGCGGCGGTCGCGGGCTATGCGCTGGGCGGCGGCTGCGAAGTCGCGATGATGGCCGATTTCATCATCGCGGGCGACAATGCCAAGTTCGGCCAGCCCGAGATCAAGCTCGGCGTCTCGCCCGGCATGGGCGGATCGCAGCGGCTGGCGCGCGCGGTCGGCAAGGCCAAGGCGATGGAAATGTGCCTGACGGGCCGGATGATGGACGCCGCCGAAGCGGAAAGGTCGGGCCTAGTCGCGCGCGTCGTGCCTGCCGCCGATCTGGTGGCCGAGGCGCTGAAGACCGCCGCCGCGATTGCCGCGATGCCGCCGCTCGCGACGATCGCCAACAAGGAAATGGTCAATGCCGCGTTCGAAACCGGCCTTGCCCAGGGCATCCTGTTCGAACGCCGCCTGTTCCACGGCCTGTTCGGGACCGAGGACCAGAAGGAAGGCATGGCGGCCTTTGTCGAAAAGCGCCCCGGCAACTGGAGTGGCAAGTAACATGGCACGGATCGGTTTCATCGGGCTCGGCAATATGGGCGGGGGCATGGCGGCCAATCTCGCCAAGGCGGGGCATGACGTGCGCGCGTTCGATCTGTCGGCGGAGGCACTCGACAAGGCGAAGGCGGCGGGCTGCCTGCCGATGGAATCCGCCGCCGCCGTCGCCGACGGGGCCGAGGCGATCGTGACGATGCTGCCGGCGGGGGCCCATGTCGAGGCGGTCTATGCCGATGCGCTGTTCGGCGCAGCGCCCCCCGGCGCGCTGCTGATCGATTGCTCGACGATCGACGTCGCGACCGCCAAGCGCGTTGCCGAAGCCGCAGGCGCAAAGGGCCTGGTCGCGGTCGACGCGCCGGTTTCGGGCGGGATCGCGGCGGCGAATGCGGGCACGCTCACCTTCATGGTCGGCGGCAGCGACGACGCCTATGCCCGGGCCGAGCCGATCCTGGAAGACATGGGCAAGGCCGTGATCCACGCCGGCGCGAATGGCGCGGGCCAGGCGGCGAAGATCTGCAACAACATGCTGCTCGGCGCGTCGATGGTGGCGACGAGCGAGGCGTTCCTGCTTGCCGAGAAGCTGGGGCTGGAGCCGCAGAAATTCTTCGACATCGCCAGCGTGTCATCGGGGCAGAACTGGTCGATGACGAGCTATTGCCCGGTGCCCGGCGTCGGGCCGGAAACGCCCGCCGACCGCGATTACCAGGGCGGGTTCGCGGTTGCACTAATGCTCAAGGACCTGAAGCTCGCCGCGCAGGCCGCCGCCGATACCGGCGCACAAACGCCCATGGGCGAGCGGGCGGCGGCGCTGTATCAGGCGTTCGCCGACGACGGACAAGGCGGGCTCGATTTCTCGGCGATCATCCGGATGCTTGCGGCGCCCAAGGACCCGGCAGCAGCCTGACAGGGTCTGCCGTCCCGGCCCGGCAACACTGTCGCGCCAGAACTGCACCACAATCGGCGCAGGCTGTAGCAAAAGCGCCGCGTCTCTGGCATCCCTAGGCCGGGCAGGCCGCAAAGGGCGCAGGGGGAGGACAAGGCGAATGACGACGGTGGAAACCGAAGAGGGGGCAGCGCCGCTTTCCCGCCAGGACATCCGCCTCGTCATTTCGGCATCGTCGCTCGGCACCATTTTCGAATGGTATGATTTCTTCATCTACGGCACGCTGGCGGCGAGCGGGATCATCGGCCGCACCTTCTTTCCCGCCGGAAACGAAGTCGTGCAGACGCTGCTCGCCTGGGCGGGCTTTGCGGTCGGCTTCGGCTTCCGCCCGCTCGGGGCGATCGTGTTCGGCTATCTCGGCGACCGGCTGGGCCGCAAATACACCTTCCTCGTCACCATCACGCTGATGGGCGTCGCGACGGCCGGCGTCGGCCTTGTCCCGTCCGCCGCGTCGATCGGGCTCGCGGCACCGGCGATCATCCTGACGCTGCGCATCCTCCAGGGGCTCGCGCTCGGCGGCGAATATGGTGGCGCGGCGATCTATGTCGCCGAACATGCGCCGCCCGGCCGGGCGGGTTTCTACACCAGCTTCATCCAGGCCAGCGTTGCCGGCGGTTTCATCCTGTCGTTGATCGTGGTGCTGGTCGCGAAAGCATCGATGCCCGATGCGATCTGGCAGGACTGGGGCTGGCGGCTGCCGTTCATCTTCAGCATCGTGCTGCTCGCGGTGTCGCTGTGGATGCGGCTGAAACTGTCCGAAAGCCCCGTTTTCAAGAAGATGAAGGCCAGCGGGGAGACGGCGGGCAATCCCTTTATCGAGAGCTTCACCTATCCCGGCAATCTCAAGCGGTTGTTCGTCGCGCTGTTCGGCATCGCCGCCGGGCTGACGGTGATCTGGTATACGTCGATGTTCAGCGTGCTCGCGTTCCTGCAGGGGCCGATGCGGGTGGACGAAACCGCCGCGCAAGTGATTACCGGGGTCGGCGCCGCAGCGGGGCTCGGCTGGTTCATCCTGTTCGGCTGGCTGTCCGACCGGGTCGGGCGCAAGCTGCCGATCGTGATCGGTTACGCGCTGACGCTGGTGATGCTGTTCCCGCTGTTCTGGGTGATCGGGGCCGCCGCCAATCCCGAATTCGCGCACGCCGCCAAGCAGGCGCCGGTGGTCGTCTCGGGGCCGGCGTGCCATTACAGCCCGTTCAAGCAAGTGCAGGACGACAGCTGCGGCCAGCTGCTCGACTTCTTTTCAAAGAAGGGCGTGGCCTACACCACCGTCCAGGCGCCGGTGACGGTCGTGACGATCGGCGGCGAGACCGCGTTCGACACCAGCCCGGCCGGTCTTGAAAAGGCACTGGTCGCGAGCGGCTACAATCTCGGCAAGGTCGTGCCGAGCGCGGGCAATATCGCGCTGATCCTGCTGTGCATCATCGTCCTGACCGCGCTGTCGGGGATGACCTATGGCTCGGTCGCCGCGTTGCTGAGCGAGTTGTTTCCGCCGCGCATCCGCTACAGCTCGATGTCGATCCCCTATCATATCGGCACCGGCTATTTCGGCGGATTCCTGCCGTTCATCAGCCAATATATCGTTGCGCGGACCGGCAATCCCTATGGCGGGCTGTGGTACACGCTGGCGGTTGTCGCGATGGCGCTGATCGTCACCGTCACGATGCTCCCGGGCGGCAAGCGTCCCGCGCATCACGGCTAGCGCGGCGCCGCTCCGGGCGTTAGGCGGGACGCCATGACCGCTCCGCTCCGCCTGCGCCTTGACGGTGGCGCCCTTGTCGACAACTGGCGCGCACTTGCAGCGCTGTCGGGCGATGCGGCATGCGGCGCGGCGGTGAAGGCCGACGGCTATGGTCTTGGCGCCCGCGAGGTCGTGGTCCGGCTGGCCGAGGCGGGATGTCGCGATTTCTTCGTCGCCACCTGGGCGGAGGCAGCGGCGCTCGCCCCGCTCGGCGTGACACTGTCGGTGCTGCACGGCGTTCGTGCCGAGGACATGGCCGCCGCTGCCGCCATCGCCGGTGCGCGCCCGGTCCTCAATACGGCGGCGCAGGTCGCGCGCTGGCGCGCGGCGGGCGGCGGCGCGTGCGACGTGATGCTCGATACCGGCATGAACCGTCTCGGCGTCTCCGCCAACGAGGTCGCCGCCGGTCTGCTCGACGGGCTCGCGATCGAAACGCTCATGAGCCACCTTGCCTGTGGCGATGAGGACGGGCCGATGAACGCGCGCCAGCGCGGTGCGCTGGTGGCGGTTGGCGAGCGGGTGGCCGCACGGCGGCTGAGCCTCGCCAATTCGGCCGGCATCGGCCTGGGGCGCGACTATACCTTTGACCTGACACGCCCCGGACTGGCGCTTTATGGCGGCCTGCCGCGCGCGGACTTCCCGGCGGCGATCCGGCAGGTCGCCTGGCCCGAAGCGCAGATCCTTCAGCGCCGGACGCTGCACGCCGGGGACACGATCGGGTATAATGCGACCTTCACGGCGCCGCGCGACCTGCCGGTCGCGATCCTCAATATCGGCTATGCCGACGGCTATTGGCGCGGCTTTTCGGGGCGTGGGACGGCGCGGGCTGGGGGTGCCGCCCTGCCGGTGATCGGCCGCGTGTCGATGGACCTGATCGCGGTCGACATCAGCGCGGCACCCGCGCTCGACGAGGGCGACTGGGTCGGTCTCGACTTCGACTTGTCGCGGGCGGCCGCGCTATCGGGCATGTCGCAATACGAGCTGCTGACAGGGCTGGGCGCGCGGTTCGACCGGGTTTGGTCATAGCCCAACACAGCCCCTTGCGGCATCGATCCGCGCGGGTCGGACACGGTGTCCTCAACTAGCCATGACCAAAAAAAGGGGGCTGTCCGTTTGGACAGCCCCCATCAAGCTTAACAGGTCTTGATCAGAACTTTGCGCGGAAGCCCGCATAGAAGTTCCGGCCACGAACGCTGTAGATTGCCGAACCGGCGCCAGTAGCCGCAAGACCGAAAGGCGGGTTCTGGTTGAACACGTTGTCAACGCCAACGGTGAAGTTGAGCGACCGCTTGTTCGTACCGGCTACCAGAACATCCATACGAAGATCATGATAGGTAATCGTTGGATAATAAACGACATTCGTAATATCCGAGTTGAGGGGAAGACCAGTCTGGCCGGTCACGCCCGCATTGTTCGGCAGGAAGTTTTCGAACGTCGACGTCAGCTGTGGTCCAATGAACTGGAGACCGTAGCTGAACGTGAACCGATCAAGCTTCAAGCTGGCGTCGAAACGGAATTCGTCGACCGGATCACCCAGTTCTCCGACAATGATATTCTCAGTGTTCGGGATGGAGGGATTCTCGAAATTGCTCCGCTGCAAAGTGTGCGTCCAGATCAGCTTCGTGCTCAGGCTGACCTTGTCGGAGAACGAATGGTCATAGGTCACCTGCGTATCGATGCCGCGAGCCAAGCGCCGCGCAAAGTTCTGCGGCCCCTGGATCGTGGTGTTGAACAGCACCTGCCCCGAAAGTTCCCCGGCCGGACCCGCAGTGGCACCCAGGTTACGCTGGAACGCGCCGCACAACGGGCTGGATAGGCCTGGCGAGTCGTAGCACGAATTGACGATCGTCTGTGCCGCGAGCGAGACGATCACGTTCGATACGGTGATATCGTAGTAATCGACCGACAAAGTGACACCGCGCAGCCAGCGCGGCTTCACGACGACGCCCAGGGTATAGGAATCCGAACTTTCCGCCTGGAGGTTCGGATTGCTGCCGGAGATGACGCCCAGCGAGTAACCAGCCAGCGGCAAGTTTGCCAACTGAGCGGCGCTCAACTGTCCCTGGCAGTTTGTCACGCGCGCTGCCGTACCATTGGCAATCGCGTTTGCATTGCATGGATCGACGAAGCCGTTCGCAAAGTTGGGCACGTTCGGGAAGCTCGTCTCCGAAACGTTGGGCGCGCGCACAGCGCGACCATAGACACCCCGGAAACGGATATCCCGCACCGGCGCCCACTCAAAGCCGCCATTATAGGTGAAGACGGTACCCGTCGCGCCGTTATAATTCGAGACACGACCAGCGCCCGTCAGCGTGAGCTGGTGGAAGAACGGGATGTCCTTCAGGACTGGAACGCGAACTTCCGCATAGCCTTCGCGAACTTCAAATGTCTGGGTCGGAACGTCGCCCAGGAAGACGAAGTTGCTGAACCCATTGTCCGCGGCGGGGTCGCTGTCGTTGAAGGCATTCTCGCGCCGATATTCGCCACCGATCACGAATGACACCGGGCCACCAGGAAGATTGAAGAACTTGCTGGTATTACCGCCGACGAAGCCGGAGATGTCCAGCTGGTCGATCGATGACCGGTTCCTGAACAGCGAGTTGAAGTAATTAACCGCTGCTGAGTTGTCGGACGAGCCGAAGACGTTATAGGGCACGCACGCGGCAATATCTGCCGCCAGCTTTGCAGGATCTGCGGCCGTGCCCGACAAGCCCGGTGCACCAACGGCAGCCGTCGGGTCAAATTGCGAACGGCACTGAATGGCGCCCGTTACCGGGTTGCGGCCCGCGTCAAGCGACAACAGGAACCGCTGCCGATCGACGAAGCCACGCGCGACCGTCTCTTCCTCGAACTTGCCGTAGTTGACCGAAACTTCGTAGTTCCAGTCGCCCAGGAACTGGCCGCGTACACCACCGACGAAGCGATAGGTGGATCGCGTGAACGTCTCTTCGCGATTGGGCGAGTCGGTCAGGTTTCGGCCGAACAGGAAGCGGTAGCTGCCATCGGCGATGGCTGCTGCGCGGGCTGCTTGCGTTGCAGCATTGCCAACCTGGCAGGTTGCAGCTGCGATGCCTGCACCCAGCGCGAAACCGCAGTTCGATGCCGTATAGGCGGCGGCAATCGTGTTCCGCGTCCCAAGTGGCAGAAACGGGTTGTCGAGACGCGGGTTGATACGCGCATCCTGGCCCAGCGATCCCGTTGTGTTGTTGATGAACGTCGGCCCGAGCTGGTTACCGGCGGATTCGGTCCGCACATATTTTCCTTCAAAGAAAACCTCAAAGGCATCGCTGAAGGCATAATGGGCCAGCAGGTTGATATTGTAGCGCTGGTTGAACGGGAAGATCGAGAGCTGCCGATCTTCACGGCCCGTCTGACCATTGCCCCCGATAAATGTGCCCGCAGGCCCAGTGCCGAAACGCGTTCCGGTCTGCAGGGTAGCCGACCCGCTCGGTGCAAAGACGTAGTTGCAGCTGAACGGCGTGCCATTGGTGTTTGCAGGACCGTTGTTCGCCAGCGTGCCGATGCCGCAGGCGGCCGTTGCCGTCTGCTGCGGCACGACCGCGAGGCCGAACCGGTGGATCGTCGACGAGCGAATATCCCTGACGAAGATCGTGTCCGGGAAACCGTCGCTTCCCTGAGGAAGCCCGCCGACGTCAGCGTCGACCGTGGCGAAACCGTCGGCCTGGCGCAGGAAAGGAATGTCACTGGCGTAGGTTTGCGCCTGACGCGCATATTCCCCGGCAATTGTGATGTTGCCGCGGCCTTCGGCGAAGTTGCGCCCAGCCAAGAACGAAGCGATCTGGTTCGCGCCATATCCCGCTTCGGAGACGCCAGCCTGGCCGCGAAGCTGAAGCCCGTTGAAATCCTTGCGGAGCACGAAGTTCACGACGCCTGCAATTGCGTCGGAGCCGTAAAGCGCGGAGTTACCCCCGGTGACGACATCGACACGCTCGATCAGGGTGTTCGCGATCGTGTTGACGTCGGGCGAGGCCGCGTTGTTCAGAATGTCCGCCGGCACATGGCGCCGACCATTCACGAGCACCAGCGTGCGGGCCGTGCCGAGGCCGCGAAGATCGAGCAGGTTAAGACCGGTGATACCGACACCGGCGCCAGGATTCTGCTGAGAGAAGGTGCTGCGCAGGCCCGGCAGGTTGTTCAGCGCGTCACCGAGATTGTTTTGACCCTGCTGGAAGAGCTCATCGCCGGAAATCGAGGCAATTGGAACGATTGATTCGCCGTTGGGAACGCGGATGCGCGACCCGGTGACGATGACGTCTTCAACGACCTCCTTGTCTTTCGTGGCGTCGTCTGCGGCACTGTCGTCAGCCGACTTCTGCGCCGGTGCGGTCTGCGCGAATGCGGCAGTCGGTGCTGCCATGAAAACGCCGGCAAGCGCGGTGGCGCTTAAAAGCTCCCTCATCTTCATTAATTTTGCCCCAGTTTGCGAGCGAAAGTGCCCTAAGGACGACCATCAAATCGATCTTACGCGCGCGATGCAAGGCGCCGACGGCGGATTTCCAGCCTTTTCGTTAAGTTTCTCTGTGGGCTGTTGCATGTTTGTCACGGTCGCAAACCGCACTGTTCACGCCACAAAATTACTTGGCTGACTGTATTGCGACATCGATACGCGACAAGGTTAAAACAATTGGCTGTAATTAATGTGCCGAATGACGACATTTCGGTACTCGACTCGAGGTCACGCCATCACAAGGTTGCAGAAAGCCAATTTTTTGTCCGATCCGGTATTCCGGATCGGCTATCGTGAAACCGCTTCGAAACACCGCATTCGTATGCATGCGCCGCCAACCGACATGTCGGTCGGCTTCGTGCCGTCACCGGACTGAACGACATTCGCAATCGCGAATCGCCACTGATCTACCGCTCGACGCAGACCGCGATGCCCATGCCACCGCCGATGCACAGCGTCGCCAGCCCCTTCTTGGCGTCGCGGCGGCCCATTTCATACAGCAGGGTCGTCAGCACCCGCGCGCCCGATGCGCCGATCGGATGGCCGATCGCGATCGCGCCGCCATTGACGTTGATCTTGGCGGTATCCCAGCCGAGTTCCTTGTTCACCGACAATGCCTGCGCGGCAAAGGCTTCGTTCGATTCGATCAGGTCGAGATCGCCGATCGCCCAGCCCGCCTTTTCGAGCGCGCGGCGGACGGCAGGGGCGGGGCCGATGCCCATGATCGACGGGTCGACGCCCGCGGAGGCCCAGCTAGCGATGCGGGCGAGCACCGGCATGCCCCGCGCCTCCGCCTCTTCGCGGCTGGTGATGACGAGCGCGGCGGCGCCGTCGTTCAGTCCACTGGCATTGGCGGCGGTGACGGTGCCGTCCTTCTTGAAGGCCGGCCGCAGCCCCGATACGCTGTCGATCGTCGCGCCGTCGCGGATATATTCGTCCTGCTCGACGATCGTGTCGCCCTTGCGGCCCTTGATCGTGACCGGGGCGATCTCGTCGCGGAAGCGGCCCTCGGCGCGCGCGGCGGAGGCCTTGTTCTGCGAAGCGACCGCGAATTCGTCCTGATCGGCGCGGGTGACCTGGTACTTCTCCGCCAGATTTTCGGCGGTGATTCCCATATGATAGCCGTTGAACACGTCGATCAGGCCGTCCTTGATCATCGTGTCGACCAGGCTCAGATCGCCCATCTTGGTGCCGCCGCGCAGGTTCTGCGCGTGGGGGGCAAGACTCATCGATTCCTGGCCGCCCGCGACGACAATCGTCGCATCGCCGCTGGCGATCGCCTGATAGGCAAGCGCGACCGCGCGCAGGCCCGATCCGCAGACCTGGTTGACGCCCCAGGCGGGCACCTCCTTGGGGATGCCGGCCGCCATCGACGCCTGACGCGCGGGATTCTGACCCTGTGCCGCCGTCAGCACCTGGCCCAGAATCACTTCGGACACATCCTCGCCGCTGATGCCTGCCTGCGCCATCGCCGCCTCGATCGCGACGCGGCCCAGTTCGTGCGCCGGCGTCGTCGCAAAGGCGCCGTTGAAGCTGCCGACCGGCGTGCGCTTGGCGGCGGTGATGACGATGTCGGACATGAAAGTCTCCTGCGGTCGGGTTGTCTGTGGTTACAGGCTATCTAGCCCCGGCGACCGCGCTAATCCAGTCGGCAAGCGGCGCCCAGAGCTGGTCGCGTGCACGACCGCCGACGACCATGCCGACATGCCCTGCATCCAGCGCGCGGCGATCGGCAAAACCGGCAGCGCTCGCCTCAGGGACGATGCGGTCGGACGTCGAGACGAAATCGATCGCGGGGCAGTCGAGCGCGGCCGGGTCGATGGCCCGCGCGCCGATTGTCCAGCCGCCGCTGCCCGGCAGGTCGCGCGCGAAAAAGTCGAACAGCTGGGCGCCTGCCGCATAGGTCAGCGGTGCACCGCCATTCGCCCAGTCCTCAAGCGCGACAAAGGCGCGGGCGGCGGGGCTGTCGGGCGCCATCGCCGCGAAAGCTTCGAACTTCGCGATGGTGCGGGCGGGGTCGAGCGACCAGAACGCGCTCTGCAGCACTTCCATCGGCACCAGGCCGAGCGGGGCGCAGATCGGCTCGGCCTGGTGCCACAGCGCCGCGATCCGCGCGCGCGCCGCGTCACCAAAGCCCGCAAAGCGCCACGGCGCGGCAATCATCGCCAGGCCCGAAACCGGTGTCAGCGCGGCGGCGGCCGCCGCCATCGTCCCGCCCAGGCAATAGCCGGCTAGCACGGGCGCGGTGCCGAACCGCTCGCAAAGCCAGTCGACCATCGGCACCAGCAGCGTCGCGACATGCCCGCCGATATCGAGCGCCCGTTCGGTCGATGACGGGGTGCCCCAGTCGAGTAGCAATGCATGATGCCCGCGCGCCCCAAGCCAGCGCAGCATCGATCGGTCGGGCGCCAGATCGAGGACGAAAGGCGGGTTGATGAGGGAGGGGACGAACAGCACCGGCGGTCCCGCAGCGCCGCTCGCGCGGCCATAATCGCGTACCACCGCGCGGCCGATCCGGTGCACGGGCGGCGGCATGGGATGGGGCGGCCCCCGGTCGGCGGCCTGATAGGCGCGCAGCCCCGCCAGTGCAGCATGCCGCCGCGCGGGATCGGCGGCGGTTTCGCTGCGCAGCATATCGAGAAATAACGGCAAAGGGCGGGGGCCGTGTTGCAGTGCCGCATGAAATGGTGATAAAGCCGCTTCATCCACGCGTGAGAGTCTCCCCGATGAAAAAAGCATCCCCCGACGGCGTCGTCATCATCAAGAAATACGCCAATCGTCGGCTCTATAATACCGAGACTTCATCCTACATTACGCTGGAGCATCTGGCGGTGATGACGCGCGAAGGCCGCGACTTCAAGGTCGTCGATGCCAAGACCGACGACGATATCACGCATAATGTGCTGACCCAGATCATCATGGAAGAGGAATCGCGCGGCCAGACGATGCTGCCGGTCAATTTCCTGCGCCAGCTCATCTCGATGTACGGCGATTCGATGCAGGCAATGGTGCCGGGCTACCTTGAGGCGTCGATGGAAGGCTTTCGCCGCAACCAGGCGCAGTTCAAGTCCGCCGTCGAGGGAGCATTCGCGCATTCGCCTTTTGCCGAAATCGCCAAGCGCAACATGGAAATGTTCGAAGCCGCAACCGCCGCGTTCAAGCCGCCGGTAGCGGGCGGGGCGGTGAGCAAGGACGACGAGATCGCCGCGCTCCGCGCCGAGCTTGCGAGCCTCCAGGAAAAGGTCAACAAGCTCGGCGAGTGAGCACCACGCGGATCAGCGCGCGGGCTTCACGAATTTGAGCGTCATCCGGTCGCTTTCGCCGATCGCGGCATATTTCGCGCGGTCCTTGTCGGCTTCGGCATAATTGGGCGGCAGCGTCCAGACCCCCTTGGGGTAATCGTGCGTGTCCTTCGGATTGGCGTTGACCGCGCTTTCGCCCACCAGCTTGAACCCCGCCTTGGTCGCGTGCGCGATCACCGACGACCGTTTCATATAGCCGCTCTTTGCTTCTGTGATGCCGGTCGCGTCCTCGGGCAGGCGGTGCTCGACGACACCAAGCGTCCCGCCGGGCTTGAGCATCGCGAACATCTGGTCGAACGCCGCCTGGGTCTGGTCGGTCGCGCCGAAGCTCCAGTTATGGACGTTGCGGAAGGTCAGCACCACGTCGGCGCTGCCCGGTGCCACCCGGTCGGGCGCGTCGGCGCTGGGAAAGGTCGCGAACTTGATCTTGCCATAGACCGCGCCATTGGCAGCCATCAGTTTCTGCACGCCCGCGCGCGCGCGCTCGCTGGGGGCGGCGGCGGTGTAGCTGCCCTTGGCGAGATAGGGTGCCAGAATCTCGGTGTACCAGCCGCCCGCCGGCCAGATTTCGACGACATTGTCGGTCGGCTTCACGCCGAAAAAGGCCAGCGTTTCGGCGGGGTGGCGATAGGCGTCGCGCTGGACGTTGGCGGGCGTGCGCGACGGCGCCTTGATCGCGGCGAGCAGCGCGGGCGAAGGCGTTGGCGAAGCGGCGACGAGCGCGCCACCCGCGGTAAGCGCGACAATGGCGAACGGCGCGATCAGATGGCGAGTACGCATTGGATTCTCCTCATGAATCGGTCCGTTCGCTCTTGTGGCGTTGGGTCGAAGCGGATGCAAGCGCGTAGCATCCTGTGCTTCGAGTCGCTTAGTATGTTGCGCTAGCGGCGCAGTTCCAAATCGCGACGCAGATAGACCAGCGTGCGGTAATTTTCGCGCGGGGTGGTGTAAATGACGCGGTAGTCGCGGCGCAGCACAGGCCGCAGCACGGCCAGGCTCGCGCTGTTCCAGATCGCCAGCCGCCGCGTTGACGCTACAATGACGGGCGGGCGGCGGCTGAGGATGCGGGCAACCTCGCGCGCTTCGTCGATGCCGGTCGCGCCCTGTTCGGTGGTGTAGGCGAGCAGGTTGGGAAAGGCATAGGCCGTCGGCAGGCAGGCATGGGCGAGGTGATAGGTGATCGTGTCGCCGATGAAGACATAGGGGCATGCCCTCCGGCTGTTTGCCGCGACCAGCCGCGCGACGATACGCGCGCCGGCCGCGTCGTTCGGGCGCAGCTGCGCACGGACAAGCAGGATCATCAGCCCGAGCCCGAGCACGCCGATCAGCGCGCGGGCGTTACGGCCGAGCGTGGGCGCCGCCGCCAATGCGAAGGGCGCGACGAGCGGCAGGGCGTAATGATCGAAAAAGGTGCCGATCGCCGCAAAGCCGATCAGCGCGCTCGCCACCCAGAGCGCGGCCAGGCGAGTCTCGGCGGCCCTGTTGCCGCGCATCCGGCTGCGCCAGCCAAGCGCACCCGCGACGATCAGCGGCGTCAGCTGCGCGAAAATGCCGAGCAGGCGCATCAGCAGCTGATCGATCGGATAGCCCGCCCGCAGGAAGATCGACGTCACATTGGCGAACCAGAAGGCATCGGCCGCCGTCGTGCCGAGTCCGCGATACCAGGCGATCACGGCCAGCGTCGGCGCCCCGCCCACGGCCATCCACAACATCGCCGCGAGCGCCAGCCGCGGCAGGCCCGCACCCGCGCGCCGCAGATACCAAAGATGGGCGAGGCCGAAGAACACGCCTTCGAACACCGGGGTGTACTTCACCTGGATCGCCAGCCCTGCGAGCAGGCAGGCCGCCAGGCCGTTCGCCAGGATCGCGCCGACCGCGCGGCGCTCGGCAAGCCCGGGGAGGCGGAGCACCAGAAGCATCGCCGCTGCCATTGGCAGATTGTAGAAAACCGGCGACTGCCCACCGCGTCCGCCGAGCAGGGATACCCAGATCAGATAGGCGATGCCCGCCGCGACCGCGCCGGCGGCGTTCGCGCCAAGCGTGCGGGCGCCCCGCCACACCAGCCAGCCGGTGGCCGCCGCAAAGCCGGTCGCGGTCAGCTGATAAGCCAGTATCCCGTCGCCCGGCAGCAGGCGGATCGCGGCGTAGATCAGGAACAGCCCGATCGGCTTGCGATCCCAGATGTCGACATAAGGCAGCGCGCCGTGCAGCATCCGGTCGCCGACCAGCAGATAATATTGCTCGTCGACATGGATCACCGGATTGCCGAAATCCCAGCAGCGCAGCAGCAGTGCGGCGAGCATCAGGATGAGGGCGGCCGGCACGGGCCGCGACAGCTGCCGGTTCATCGCCGTCAGTAGAAGTGCCGCAGCGTGAGCGTGCGGGCCGCTCCGTCGCACAAAGTGAAGGCAATGACGCGCCCCGGCGCCCCGACCGACCAGCCGGGGAGCGACGAGCGCGGATAGTCGGCGGTGATCGGCATGCCGTCGATCGCGCAGATCGTGTCGCCGTCGCGCCAGCCTGCCGCCTCGGCCGGGCCGCCGCGCATGACATGCAGCACGCGCAGCCGATCGCCGGCAAAGCGGGTCAGCAGCCCGCTTGTCGACCGCATCGGCAGTCGGTCGGCACTCGCGCTGGGGCTCAGCACCATCCGCCCCGCGCGCGGATCGAGCAGGACGTGATAGCCTTCCAGAAAGCCCGATCCGATCCGGCCGGCCGCGCCGACCGATTGCGAGAAACCGCCGGTGGGCTCGACGCGCAGCTCGACCGTGCGCGCCGTGATCCGCCCGACCGACAGCCGCTCGACGATCGCCATCGTGCTCACCTGCGGCCCGCCGACGCCGTACGCGATGGTGGTCGTGGTGGGCAGCGCGGACGGGCGGGCCACGTGCCACGACGGCTGCGACAGCGTCACCGACGTGCCGTCGCCGGTATCGACGATGATCGGGCGCAGCCGCTTGCCGCCCAGTGTCAGCTCGGTGACATAGACCTGCGCCTCGGGCGCGATGCGGAGCGGCGCGACCTCGCCCCGAAACGGCAGGCGGCCCGATGGCAGCAGGCGGAATCGGCGCGCGGCATAATCGATCTCTAGCGCATGGGCGGCGAGCATGTCCTGGCCGACGAGCAGGTCGGGCCCGGTCGCCTCGCCGGTGGCGTTGGCCGGCAGCGCCGCCACCGTCACGCCCCCGCCGCGCCGGTCGAGCGCGCCGAACGCCATGCTGCGGGTGGGCGCCCAGCCGAACGCGACCTTGCCGCCGATCGCCTGCGCCATCCCGCGCGGCTGCACCTTCAATCCGGCGCGGGCGGCAAAGGCGGGCGAGGCCACCGTCGCGGTGACGCCGGTATCGAGCACGGCGACTGCGGTGACACCGTTGATCTGCGCATCGAAGCGGATCTGGTTGCCGGCGGTGACCGAAAACGACACCCAGCGTTCTTCGGCGTCGTCGGCAAGCGTCGACGTGCCGGTGCCGGGCAGCAGCGCGGCGGCCGTGCCGAACAGCGTGATGAAGAGCAGGACAGGGGCCAGCAGGATCGCGCGCATCGCCTGCACAGCGATACCCCGTCCATCAAGGTAAAGAAATACTTACCGGAACGCCTTAGCGTACCGCGACGGGAACCCTGCCTGCCGTTTGCCGGTCAGCGGCGCTTACAGGCATGCTTCCAGATAGGCCTGGTCGAACCCGTATTGGCGCGCCTTTTCCAGCGTATAGGGGCGCAGGCCCATCGCACGGTATTCGCCGACGATCTTGCCGTCGGCGGTCTCGTCCAGATATTCGAACTTGAACAGTTCCTGGGTGACGATGACCGGGCCTTCCATGCCGATCACCTCGGTCACGTTGGTGACACGGCGGCTGCCGTCCCGCAGACGCTTCACCTGGATGATCAGGTCGACCGAATCGGCGATCTGGCGCGAAATCGCTTCCTTGGGCATCTTGATGTCGCCCATCAGCACCATGTTTTCCATACGGCCCAGGCATTCGCGCGGGCTGTTGGCGTGGAGCGTACACATCGAGCCGTCATGGCCGGTGTTCATCGCGGCGAGCAGATCGAAACATTCGGCGCCGCGAATTTCGCCCAGGATGATCCGGTCCGGGCGCATACGCAGCGCGTTCTTGACGAGATCGCGGATGCTGATTTCGCCCTGACCCTCCAGGTTCGGCGGCCGCGTTTCGAGCGGCAGCCAGTGCGGCTGCTGGAGCCGGAGTTCGGCCGCGTCCTCGATCGTCAGCACGCGTTCGCCCGGGTCGATCATCTTCGACAAGGCATTGAGCATCGTCGTCTTGCCCGAACCGGTACCGCCCGAAATCACGACGTTGAAGCGGCAGGCGCCCGCGATCTTCAGCGCGGTCGCCATTTTCGGGCTCATCGAGCCGAAGCCCGCCATCATGTCGATGGTGATCGGCTTGGCGGAGAATTTACGAATCGAGATCGCGGTGCCGCGCAAGCTCAGCGGCGGCACGATCACGTTGACGCGGCTGCCGTCCTTCAGGCGGGCGTCGGCGAGCGGCGTGGTCTGGTCGACGCGGCGGCCGACCGAGTTGCAGATGCGCTGCGCGATCTGGAACAGATGCTCTTCGTCGCGGAACTGGATATTCGCGAGTTCGAGCTTGCCCTTGCGCTCGATATAGGTCTGCTCCGGGCCGTTGACCATGATGTCCGAGATGTTCGGATCGGCCAGCAGTTCCTCAAGCGGCCCGAGACCCAGCAGCTCGTCGACCAGCACCTTTTCCAGCGCGAACTGTTCGCGGCGGTTGAGCGTGAGCTTCAGTTCGGCAAGCACTTCGCCGATGATCGGGCGGAATTCCTCGGCCAGCTCGTCCTTGTTGAGCGTGGCGGCGGCTTCGGGATCGACGCGTTCGAGCAGGCGCGGCAGCACCTGTTCCTTGATCTTGTGGATCGAGGTTTCGAAACCCTCCATCCGCGACTGGCCGGCCTCGCCCGACGAAGCCTGACGCTCGGCAAGGCGCTGCATCGCGTCGAGCGTGCTGCCCGGAATGACGCTTTCGGGCTCGATTTCGGGCATCAGCGCCGGAATCGGCGGGAACTGGTTGCTGCCGTCGACATCGGCGGGGCGGGCAGGGCCGGTGCTCTGCATCGGCTTGGCGACGCCGAACGCCGGCCGCGGCGGCGCCGCGCCATTTCCCGCACCACTGCGTCGTCCGAATGCACTCATGCCGAAACCATCCCCATGAACAGTCCCAGCGATAGCGCGAGAAGCTTTTATAATTTCCTAACCACGGTCGTGCGCGCGGCGCGGCGGGCCGGCAACGATCAGCCGACCTGTTCGGCGAGGATCGTCAGGCCGCGCGCGTTCACCTCCGCAAAGCCGCCCTTGATCGGCAGCATCTCGGGCTCGCCCTTTTCGGTCTTGTAGATGTGCAGCGCGCCGTCGCGCACCGTCGACATCACCGGCGCATGGCCGTGCAGCACGCCGAAATCGCCCTCGCTGCCGGGAACGGTGACCATGTACACCTCTTCCGACCGAACGAGCTTTTCGGGGGTGACGAGTTCGAAGTGCAGCATTTCTTTGCTTTCTTAAGCCCCCCCCGGAAGAGAAGGGGCTTGATGTCCCTTACGCTTCCTGCGCCAGCTTCTCGGCCTTGGCGACGACTTCGTCGATGCCGCCGACCATGTAGAAGGCCGCTTCGGGAAGGTGGTCATACTGGCCGTCGACCACTGCCTTGAAGGACTTCACCGTGTCTTCCAGCTGGACGAACTTGCCGGGGATGCCGGTGAACACTTCGGCGACGTGGAACGGCTGCGACAGGAAACGCTGGATCTTGCGCGCGCGGCTGACGGTGAGCTTATCCTCTTCCGAAAGCTCGTCCATGCCCAGAATCGCGATGATATCCTGCAGCGACTTGTACTTCTGCAGCGTCGACTGGACGGCGCGGGCGGTGTCGTAATGCTCCTGGCCCACGACACGCGGTTCGAGCACGCGGCTGGTCGAATCGAGCGGGTCGACCGCCGGATAGATGCCGAGTTCCGAGATTGCGCGGTTGAGCACGGTCGTCGCGTCCAAGTGGGCGAACGAGGTCGCCGGCGCGGGGTCGGTCAAGTCGTCGGCGGGCACGTAGATCGCCTGGACGCTCGTGATCGAGCCCTTGTTGGTCGAGGTGATGCGTTCCTGCAGCGCGCCCATGTCGGTCGACAGCGTCGGCTGGTAGCCCACCGCCGAGGGGATGCGGCCGAGCAGCGCCGACACTTCCGAACCGGCTTGCGTGAAGCGGAAGATGTTGTCGACGAAGAACAGCACGTCCTGCCCTTCCTGATCGCGGAAATATTCGGCGATCGTCAGGCCCGACAGCGCGACGCGCGCGCGCGCGCCCGGCGGCTCGTTCATCTGGCCATAGACCAGGGCCACCTTCGATCCCTCGGAGATCGCGTTGCCGTCGGCATCCTTGGCGATGACGCCCGCGTCGAGGAATTCGTGGTAGAGATCGTTGCCCTCACGGGTGCGCTCGCCGACGCCCGCGAACACCGACGTGCCGCCATGCCCCTTGGCGATGTTGTTGATCAGTTCCTGGATCAGCACGGTCTTGCCCACGCCCGCGCCGCCGAACAGGCCGATCTTGCCGCCCTTCGCATAGGGCGCGAGCAGGTCGATCACCTTGATGCCCGTCACCAGAATGGCGCTTTCGGTCGACTGGTCGACGAACAGCGGGGCGGCGGCGTGGATCGGCGCGGTATCGGTGTTGCCGACCGGGCCGCGCTCGTCGATCGGCTCGCCGATCACGTTGAGGATGCGGCCAAGCGTCTTGGGGCCGACCGGCACGCGGATCTGCGAACCCGTATCGGTCACGGTCTGGCCGCGCGTCAGCCCTTCGGTCGCGTCCATCGCGATCGTGCGGACGGTGTTCTCGCCCAGATGCTGCGCGACTTCGAGGACGAGCCGGTTGCCGTTATTGTCGGTCTCCAGCGCGTTCAGGATCGCGGGCAGCTGGTCCTGCTCGAAGGTCACGTCGACGACCGCGCCGATGACCTGGCTGATGCGGCCTACATTGTTGGTGGTCGCAGCGGGTGCGATCGTGTCGGGGGCGGTTGCCATCGTTAAACTCTCTTCTAGCTGATCAAGAAACGCACTGAACCCAAGCCTGCGCGGGGTTCTGACAGAAATGGACGCTGCGACGGTGAACGGATCTGCGCTGGCCCTTTGACTCGACGATCACGTCGTAGCTGCAATTGCCTCCGTCGCACCGAAGGCGGTCTATCCCGACCGCGACTTCGCCAGTATCACCTTTTTCGAACTCCGGATAACCGATGCGCTTCTCGGTGCGGATGTCGCTCGCCATCGTGCGTTCCACGCGCAGAGCGTCGGCTGCGGTCGGCTGGTCAGCAACAACCAAGCTCAAGGAGAGCAAGAGGATCACAGTGCCTCCGCCCCCGAAATAATTTCCACCAGCTCGGTCGTGATCGCGGCCTGGCGGGTGCGGTTGTACTGGATCGTCAGCCGGTTGATCATGTCGCCGGCGTTGCGCGTCGCATTGTCCATCGCGGTCATCTGCGCGCCGAAGAAGCCGGCATTGTTTTCCAGCATCGCGCGGTAGAGCTGGATCGCGATGTTGCGTGGCAGCAGCTCGGCGAGGATCGACTCCTCGTCGGGCTCATATTCGACCGCCGCGCCCGACGAAGTTGCGGAAGTTGCGGATATGGCGGGCAACGGCACAGGGATGATCTGTTGCACCACCGGCTCCTGCACCAGCGCCGAGCGGAAGTTCGAATAGAAGAGGTGCGCGACGTCGAACTCGCCAGCCTCGAACCGCGCGATCAGATCGGCGGCAAGGTCGTGCGCGATCGCGAAGCCGGGGCTGCGATGGCCGCTCATGTCGCGGTCGTGGTGGATCATCGACGGGTAGAAGCGCGACAGCACCCGCGCCTTGCGGCCCGCAAGGTAGAAACGGACCGTCTTGCCCTGCGCGATCAACTCGTCGGCGGTGCGGCGGGCGAGGCGCACGATGTTGGTGTTGAAGCCACCCGCCAGCCCACGTTCGCTGGTCGCGACGACGAGCAGATGGACCTGATCCCTGCCGTTGCCGGTCAGCAGCTTGGGCGACGAATCGCTGACGGTGACGGTCGAGGCGAGGCTCGCCATCACCGCTTCGAGGCGGCTGGCATAGGGGCGCGCGGCGACGGCGGCTTCCTGCGCCCGGCGCAGCTTGGCGGCGGCGACGGTCTTCATCGCCTTGGTAATCTTCTGCGTCGACTTCACCGAGCCGATGCGGATCTTGAGGGCCTTGAGAGATGCCATTTCAATTTCGCTCCAAAGCGAGTTTTCCAGCCAGCCCCATGAAGGCGGCGCCGAGGAACCCCTCGGCCCAGCGCCAAGCGCGCGTCGCTTTAACCAGCCCACTGGCGCGGCCCATGCCGAGCGCAAGCAACGAGAGCCAAATACCGCCGACCGCATAATGGATCGCGATCAAACCCATCCCGATATAAGGCGCGGCCGGCCCATGTCCCACGAACTGCGGGAGCGCGGCCAAGTAGAAGAGCGCGACCTTGGGATTGAGCAGATTGGTCAGCAGACCTTGGCGGAAGGGCGTCGACAATTCTCGCCGCGTGTCCGACTTAACGGGAGGCACGATGGCGCCCCGAATGAGGTTGAAGCCAAGATAGGCGAGATAAAGCGCGCCACCGGTCTTAACGACGGCATATAAAGTCGGCGACGCGGTCAATATGCTGAGAAAGCCGAACCCGCAAAGAAGCATGTACCACAGGCCACCGGTGGTCGTCCCCGCGACCGCCAGCAGGCCGGCGCGCTGTCCCCCCCGCGCCGCGTGCCCCAGGACAAGGAGCACGTCGGGGCCGGGTAACACCGCCACGACAATCGCGAGCGAGGTCCATGCCAGGATTGCGGTCGACAGTTCCATCGCGGGCGTTACGCAAACGTCTTGCCGAACGCCGTCAGAGCGTCCTTCAGCTTCGCGCGCGTGTCGTCGGTGAGATCACGCTTGTCGCGGATGTCGCCGAGGATGTCGGCATGCGCGGTGCGGAAATGCTGGAGCATCGCCGCTTCATAGCGCGTCACCTGCGCGGTCGGGATCGCGTCGAGGAAGCCTTGCGTGCCCGCGAAGATCGACACCGTCTGCTCCTCGAACGGCATCGGCGAGAACTGCGCCTGCTTGAGCAGCTCGGTCAGGCGTGCGCCGCGGTTCAAGAGCTTCTGGGTCGACGCGTCGAGATCCGAGCCGAACTGCGCGAACGCCGCCATTTCGCGGTACTGCGCCAGCTCGAGCTTGATCGAGCCCGACACCTTCTTCATCGCCTTGGTCTGCGCGGCCGATCCGACGCGGCTGACCGACAGGCCGACGTTGATCGCGGGGCGGATGCCCGCGAAGAACAGGTCGGTTTCGAGGAAGATCTGGCCGTCGGTGATCGAGATCACGTTGGTCGGGATGTATGCCGACACGTCGCCCGCTTGGGTTTCGATGATCGGCAGCGCGGTGAGCGAGCCCGAACCATTGTCGCTGTTCATCTTGGCCGCGCGCTCGAGCAGGCGGCTGTGGAGATAGAAGACGTCGCCGGGATAGGCTTCGCGGCCCGGCGGGCGGCGCAGCAGCAGCGACATCTGGCGGTACGCGACCGCCTGCTTCGACAGATCGTCATAGACGATCAGCGCGTGCATGCCGTTGTCGCGGAAATATTCGCCCATCGCGCAGCCGGTATAGGGCGCAAGGAACTGCAGCGGCGCGGGGTCCGACGCGGTCGCGGCGACGACGATCGAATAATCCATCGCGCCATTTTCTTCGAGCGTGCGGACGAGCTGCGCGACGGTCGACCGCTTCTGGCCGATCGCGACATAGACGCAGTAGAGCTTCTTGCTCTCGTCGTCGCCGGCGTTGATCGTCTTCTGGTTGATGAAGGTGTCGATCGCGACCGCCGACTTGCCGGTCTGGCGGTCGCCGATGATCAGCTCGCGCTGGCCGCGGCCGACGGGGACGAGCGCGTCGATCGCCTTCAGGCCGGTCTGGACGGGTTCGTGGACCGAGGTGCGCGGGATGATGCCCGGCGCCTTCACTTCGACGCGGCTGCGCTGGTCGGAAACGATCGGCCCCTTGCCGTCGATCGGATTGCCGAGGCCATCGACGACGCGGCCCAGCAGGCCCTTGCCGACCGGCACGTCGACGATGGTGCCGGTGCGCTTGACGACATCGCCTTCCTTGATCTGGCTGTCCGAGCCGAAGATCACGACGCCGACATTATCGGCTTCGAGGTTGAGCGCCATGCCCTGCACGCCGTTCGAGAATTCGACCATCTCGCCGGCCTGGACATTGTCGAGGCCATAGATGCGCGCAATGCCGTCGCCGACCGACAGCACCTGGCCGGTTTCGGACACTTCGGCTTCGGTGCCGAAGCTGGCGATCTGGTCCTTGATGACCTTCGAAATTTCTGCGGCGCGGATATCCATCACTTAACCTTTCCTAATGATCGCGTCCCTGCGATCAGCCCTTCATTGCCTGGGCGAGGGAATTCAAACGGGTCTTGATCGACGAATCGATCATCTGGCTGCCGATGCGGACGACCAGGCCGCCGAGCAGCGACGGATCGACCGACAGATCGACCGCAACCTCGCGGCCGACGCGCTTGCGCAGCGAGGCCTTGAGTGCTGCGACCTGATCGTCGGCGAGCGGGTGGGCGGAGGTGACTTCGGCGGTCGTCTCGCCGCGATGATCGGCCGCAAGCGCGCGGAAGGCGCGGATGATCGCCGGCAGCTGCGGCAGGCGGCGATTGTCGGCGAGCACGCCCAGGAACTTGGTCGTCGTCGGATCGAGCGACAGCGCGGCGGCGGTCGCAGCGACGGCCTTGGCGGCATCGGCGCGGCTCACGAGCGGGCTGGCGACGAGCCGCGCGAAATCCGCCGATCCGTCGAGCGCGGCGCGGACACTGGCCAGGCTGTCCTCGACCTTGTCGATCGCCTTTGCCTCTCGCGCGATGTCGAACAGGGCGGTGGCGTAGCGCCCCGGCAGGCTCGCTTGGATACCGCTGCTCAAATTACCGCTGGAACTCTCCACGCGATCGAAACCCTTTTCGCCAATAGGAATGGCCCCATGCCGAAAGGGGGCGGCAAAGCGCCCCTCGGTTGGGTTGCGCGGCTGCTAGCATCGGCATGCCGACGATGCAAGCGTTGCAATCCGGCACCAAAGCGGGCGTCGGGCAACCGCCGGTTTCACCGAACCGTCACATAGGATTAACCCGCTGTTGGCCTTTCAGCGCCTATCCGGAAGGGGAGTTCTTCAACGGGATCAATCATCGATGGTCGGGCATTTTCTGCGCAGGTTCCGCGTTGCACCGGGCGGCGCGGTATCCATCGGCGCGCAGCTTCGCCGCGTCCTGCTGGTGCTGCTTGCGATCCAGGCATTGCTGTCGCTGGTGATGATCCTCGGCGCGTTGTCGACTCAGCGCGCGGTCACTCGCCTGGTCGACGACCGGATGGTGCCGATCAGCGAGCTGCAGAACGTAACCGACAATTACGCGAGCGCGCTCGCAACCGCTTACAAGGTCGCGAGCGCCAATCAGTCGCCGGCCGGAGCGATCGATTCGATCGCAACGGCGCGGGCGCGGCTGGCCGATGACTGGCGGCGGTTCCGCGCGCATGCGATCGACAGCCGCCATGCCGACGCGATCGAGCGGGTCGATGCCGCTCGAGCCCAGGCGGATGCGGCCATTGCCGACCTCGACCGGTTGCTGCGTGCCCGCCGCCTCGACGACCTGCAATTCTTTGTCAGCGGGCGGTTGCACGCGGCGATCGATCCGTTGACCGTCGCGAGCAGCGCGCTGATCGCCGATCTGCGTGCCGATGCCGATCGCGAGCAGCAGGCGCTGCACAATGGCTTTCTGCAAGGCTATGTCATCGTCGCGCTGGTGGCGTTGATGGCTGCGGCGATCGGGCTGTGGGGTGTCACGCTGGTGACGACGCGAATCACCACGCCGCTCGCCGATATCGCGGTCGCGACCCAGCGGATCGCCGATGAGCACGACGATTCGCCCATTCCGGGCCTGGGCCGCGCCGACGAAATCGGGGCGATTGCCGGCGCGCTACGGTTCGCCCGCGATCGATCGCGCGATGCGCGTCGGCTTGCCGAAGAGTCACGCCGGGCGGAGGAGTTGCTCCACCGCCGGCAAGTCGCCGAACATGCGGCCCATGCCCGCCGCGCCGCCGATCTCGACCGGCTGTTCGCGGTTTTCGAGCGCGAAGCGGGCAGCATCGTCGCGCTGTTGAAGTCGGCGGGCCCCAGCCTGCGCGAAACCGCCGCATCGGTGTCCGGTCGGGCCACCGAGGCCGAGCGGCAGGCGCTCGCCACGGCTGCGCTTGCCGAACAGAGCGCCCGGTCGGCGCGCACCATCGTGCAATCATCCGGGGCGCTGGCCGAAGCGATTGATCACATCAGCACGGCGGCACATGAATCGCGCATTGGCGTCGGCACGGTGCGTGAGCGCACCATTGCCGGACGCAATCACGCGGCATCGCTCGACGCGCTGATCAGCGAGATCGCGTCGGTGCTCGATTTCATTACCCGGATCGCCGGGCAGACCAATCTGCTCGCGCTCAACGCCACGATCGAGGCGGCGCGGGCTGGCACCGCCGGGCGCGGCTTTGCGGTCGTCGCGGAGGAAGTGAAGGGGCTCGCGCGCCAGACCCAGAGCGCCGCCAGCAAGATCGAGGCACGGCTTGCCGGGGTGCGCGAAGCCTCCGACACGGTGCTCGGCTCGATCGAATCGATCGATGCGCTGGTCGCCGGGCTCGATCGTTCAGCCGCCAATGTCGCCGACGCGGTCGAACAGCAGCGCGACATGACTCGTCGCATCGCGGACGCCATCGCCGAGGTCGAAGGCGGTACGGCGCACGCCGCCGCCAATATGCAGACGCTGCACGAGCGCGCCGAAGCCGCGCGCGGCACGGCGGGCACGCTGGCCCATACCGCCGACAGCGTCGCCAACGCGGTCGAGGCGTTGCGCGGCCAGATCAACCGCTTGATCGCCGACGTCCGCGCGGCCTGATCCGATGTCCCGGCTTGACCGGGCGGCAGGCGCGTGATGCTGTCCGCGCCGGACGATCGGAAGCGGGAGCGCGGGCGATGGCAGACGGCATGATGACGGTGATGACGATGGACGACGGCGCCGAGATCGCGGTCTATCATGTCGCGTGCGGTGATCGGCGGCGCGGCGGGCTGGTGCTGGTGCAGGAAATCTTCGGCGTCACCGACCATATCCGCGAGCTGTGCGACGACTATGCGCGCGACGGGTTCGAAGTGCTGGCGCCCGCGCTGTTTTACCGCGAGCATCCGGGCTTCGAGGCCGACTATACCGGCGAGGATTTTGCCCGCGCGGTGCAGCTCGCGCGCGAGATCCACCCGTTCGACCAGAGCCTGCGCGACGTGCAGACCTGTATCGACCGGCTGGCGGCGGCCGGGCCGGTGTTCGTCGTCGGCTATTGCTATGGCGGGTCGGTCGCCTGGCTGTCGACGACGCGGCTGCGCGGCGTCGCGGCGGCATCGGCCTATTATGGCTCGTTGATCCCCGGCGCGGTGGACGAGGAGCCGCAGGTGCCGGTGATCGCGCATTTCGGCCGTTACGATCAGGGCATTCCGATGGAGGGCGTCGACAAGCTGATCGCCAAGGCATGGCCGCGCGCGACGATCCATGTCTATGAGGCCGGGCACGGCTTCAACTCCGACCGGCGCAAGGATTATCACGAACCCAGCGCCGACCTGGCGCGCGAACGCACGCTCGACCTGTTCGAGGCGAACGGCGCTTGAGCCGCGTGCGCCGGTGGGTGACGATCGCGCTGGCGGTGGTTGCCCTGCTCTACGGCGCGGTGGCGACGATGCTCTATGCGTGGCAGCGCGACCTGCTGTTCATCGGATCGGTCCGCCCGGTCGCGCTGCCGGCGACCCCGCCGGGCTATCGTGACCTGCGGTTGTCGGCGGCCGACGGCACGCCGCTGCGCGCCTGGTACCGGCCGGCGGCAAACGGCAAGCCGGTCATCCTGTTCTTCCATGGCAATGGCGACACGATCGCGGGCAGCGCGGCGGCGGTCGCGCCCTATGTCGCGCAAGGCTATGGCGCGATGCTGCCCGAATATCGCGGCTATGGCGGTATGCCGGGGCGCCCGAGCGAAGCGCTGGTGAGCGACGACGCCGATTGGGCGCTCGGCTGGCTGAAGGCGCATGGGATCGTCGACCGCGCCATCGTGATGATGGGCTATTCGCTCGGCACAGGCGTGGCGACGCAGACCGCGACGCGGTTTCGCCCGAGCGCGCTGGTGCTGTTCGCAGGCTATGCCAGCATCGACCGGGTCGCCGCAGGCAGATTCTGGTTCCTGCCGGTGCGCTACCTGCTGACCGAGCATTTCGACAATGCCGCCAAGCTGCCCCGCGTCGCCGCGCCCGTGCTGCTCCTCCACGGCACCGCCGACCGGACGGTGCCCTATGACAATCTCGCCGAGTTGCGGCCGTCGTGACGGCGCCGGGGGTGGGGCACGATATCGTGTATCTGCCGGTCGCCGCTGTCCCGGCCCTAGCCTGGCTTGATCGGCTGCCATCGACAAGGGCAACACCGATCAGGCAGACACCCTAGCGCGGCAGGCCCAAAAAGCGGGCAGCGCTGGGGGGCAGGCAAATCGTGACTTCGGGATCGGATCGTTCGGTGTTGCGGCTGGTCGGCATGATCGTTTTCCTCGATCTTGCCGGGCTGGGGCTGATCGCCCCGGTGATGCCGCGCCTGATCATCTCGCTCACCGGCGTGACGATCGACCGTTCGGCCGAACTCGGCGGCTGGCTGCTGTTCACCTATGCCATAATGCAGTTCGTGTTCGCGCCGGTGATCGGCGGCCCGAGCGACCGGTTCGGGCGGCGGCCGATCCTGTTGTCGACCCTGCTCGCGCTCGGCATCGATTATGCGCTCATGGCTTGGGCGCCGACGCTGGGCTGGCTGTTCGTCGGGCGCGCTATTTCGGGCGTGATGGGGGCAAGCTTCGCCGCCGCCAACAGCTGTGTCGCCGATATCGTGCCGCCCGACGAGCGCGGTCGCGCCTTTGGCATGCTCGGAGGGGCGGGAGCGGCGGGGTTCGTGCTAGGCCCCGGCATCGGCGGGCTGCTCGGCGGACTGGGTGAGCGGGTGCCCTTCATCGCGGCGAGCGTCCTGGCGATCGCCGGAGCTGTGCTCGGCTGGTTCGTGCTGCGCGAAACGCTGCCGGCAGCGCGGCGCCGCGCCTTTTCGATCCGCCGCGCCAACCCCGTCGGTAACTTCGCGCAGATGGCGCGCGAGCCGCTGGTGATCGGTTGCCTCATCACCGCACTGTTCATGCAGCTCGCGTCGCAGGCGCAGCTGGCGGTGTGGAGTTACCAGGGCATCGCCCGCTTCGGCTGGAGCCCGCTGGTGATCGGGCTGACGATCGCGTTGTTCGGGTCGCTGCTAGTGGTCGTGCAGGGGATGCTGGTGGGGCCGCTGGTCGCCCGGTTCGGCGCGCGGCGGGTGGCGACGTTCGGCCTCGGCTTCGGACCGCTATCCTATCTGATCCTGGCCTTTGCGCCCGACACGCGCACGATGATCCTCGGCATCGTGGTCGGTGCCTGCTCGGCCGTGACCTTTTCGGCGATGCAGCAGCTGATGACGCAGCGCGTCGCCGAGGATGCACAGGGCGAGCTGCAGGGCGCGATCGCCAGCGTCGTCAGCCTGACCGCGATCATCGGCCCGCCGATCATGACCGGCGTGTTCGGCGCCTATGCCGATGCGAAGGGCCTGTATTTCCCCGGGGCGCCGTTCCTGCTGGCCGCGGTAATGCTCGCGGTCGGCTGGGCGGTGCTGATCGTGACGATGCTGCGCCATGGCGGGGAGCGAGGAATCGAAACCTGACGGGCCGCGCGGGGGCAGGTATCACTACTTTCCGGCCGGTGGCCCATCTCGCGATGCGACCAGCCAATGGCCGCTGCCGGCCATAAGGAATTCGCCGTTCGGTCCGGTGACATAATGCGCCGGGGCGGCCATCAGGCGGGCTATCGTCCCGATGTGGGCGGCGTCGCTCTTGCATCGCCCGGCAGCTTGCGCGAGTTCTGCGCTGGCCGGAACGATCCGCCCTGCCGTCTGGCGAAATCGTGCGTGCGCCGTTCGGCAGCCATCCGTTGCACACCATACGCCGCGCGAAAAGCTGAGCTTCCTGGTCGCATGCGGTTCGTAGCCAAGCCGATGACCATCCACCTCGAGCAAGTTCCAGCCTGTGCCCGCCAGCGATTCGAGGATCGGCATCGGGCGAATGACCGAGGGGCGGCGATCCGCGAGATCAAGCATGTGCCCCCCGCCACGCAGTTGCCACGAGCCGCGACCGGTCGATAGGATCGCGGGATTGGCACGCATGGTCTGGTTCCATGCCGTCTCCAGCTTCATCAGATCGGGTGGGCAGCCGATCAACGTCTGCGGTCCAGGTGCGGTAAAATAATGCCCGCCGTCGATGACACCGATGCCGCCCAGGCTGTTGCATCCGGCACTGCCCCCATAGAATGGCGGGGCAAAGCTGATCGACGCCGGTCTTTTGTCCAGATTGGCAGCGGGCGGACGTACCTTCTGCCCGTCGATCGAGACGATCCGCCATTCGCCGGTCAGGTCACCGATGGAACGCGCGGTCGTGCCGGTCGGCTGTGCCGATCGCTGATCGGGCGAACGGCTCGGGGGCGGCGCGGTTTCCGCTCTGCAGCCCGCAACGATCGCCGCACCGGCGATGATCATTGCCGTCACGATCGACCGCGGTCGCGATGCCGTCTTCATCATGGCCAACATGGCTAAGCGTGCCAGTCTGAACAAGGGATGAGGATTGGTCGCGCACGCGCTCGGCTTTGATCGCAAGCGGCGGGATTTCGCGGCGCGTCGATCCGGCTAAGACGATGCCCATGAACACGACCGACATCATCGATCCCGATGCCGCCTGGGCGGCCTTCATCGCCCGCGACCGGCACAGCGACGGGCGCTTCGTCGGCGCGGTGCTGACGACCGGCATCTATTGCAAGCCAAGCTGCCCCGCCCGGCACCCGAAGCGCGAAAACGTCGCCTTTTACCGCGATCCGGCGGCGGCGCGCGCGGCCGGGTTTCGCCCTTGCCTGCGCTGCAAGCCCGACGAGGTCGGTCGCGACCGGATTGCGGTCGCCGAAGCGATCCGGCTGATCGAGGCGGCGGAGGCGCCGTTCAACCTCGATCAGCTGGCGGCGCGGGTCGGCTATGCGCCGCATCATTTCCACCGGCTGTTCAAGCGCGCGACCGGGGTGACGCCGGCGGCCTATGCGCGCGGCCTGATGGCGCGTGCCGCCGCCGATGCGCTGACCAGGGAGGGCAATGTGACCGAGGCGATCTACGAAGCCGGCTATTCGGCGCCGAGCCGGTTCTACGAACACGCCGCCGCGCGGCTCGGCATGTCGCCGAGCGTGTGGCAACGCGGCGGCGCTGGCGTGACGATCCGCTGGACGGTCGCGCCGACCAGCCTCGGGCCGCTGCTGATCGCGGCGACCGACAAGGGGCTGTGCCGGGTCGCCTTTGACGAGGATGCCGCCGCGCTCGCGATGCGCTTCCCCAAGGCGGAGATCGTGTCCGGGGGCGCCGCGCTCGCCGATCTCGCCGCGCGCGTGGTGGCAAGCGTCGAAAGCCCCGAGCGCCAGCAAGACCTGCCGGTCGACGTCCGCGGCACCGCCTTTCAGGAAGCGGTGTGGCAGGCGCTGCGCGCGATCCCGCCGGGCGAGACGCGCAGCTATGCCGAACTCGCGACGATCGCGGGCAATCCGCGCGCGGTGCGGGCGGCGGGGACGGCGTGCGGCGCCAATCATGTGGCGATCGTCATCCCGTGCCACCGGGCACAGCGCAGCGACGGGACAATGGGCGGCTATGCCTATGGCATCGATCGCAAGATCGCGCTGCGCAACCGCGAGGGCGTGGCATGAGCGCCTTCATCATCACCGGGCTCGACCCGGCGCCCTTTGTCGCGCTTTACGGCCTGGCCGACGATGCCCTTGCCGAACGCGGAGTCGAGCGGATGATCGTTACCGAAAAGCCCGGCTTTCCCTGCCGGGTGACGCTGGAGGATGTAGCGGTCGGCGAAACCGTCCTGCTGCTCAACCACGAACATCTGCCCGTCGACACCCCCTATCGCCAGCGCCACGCGATCTTTGTGAAGGAAGGCGCGGAGGCGGCGGCGCGCCATGTCGACACGGTGCCCGCCCAGCTCGCGATCCGGCCGCTGTCGGTGCGCGGCTATGACGTCGACGGCCATATGGTCGATGCCGATCTGGTCGATGGCCGCCTGTTGCCGGCGCTGATCGACCGGCTCTTCGCCGATCCGCTCATCGCCTATCTCCACGCGCACAACGCCAAGCGCGGCTGCTTCGCCGCCCGCATCGACCGCGGCTGATCCAGGGGTCGCCGCGCGAGGGCATAGTTGCAAGTGCTCACGTCTTGCTGTTCTATTGAACCAGTACGGATTTGAGGGGATGACGCCAATGAACGAACCGACACCGCCGGGGCTGGCGGTACGCATCCTCCGGTTCCCGATGACGCGGCTGGTGATCGGCATTGCGGTGATGATCGCGGCGGGCATCGTCGCCACTTATCTATCGCGGATGATCGTGCCGAGCCGGGTCGGGGTGTCGGTGATTCCGGCGGTGGCGATCGTCGCGATCGTGCTGATCGCCGCCTATATCGCCTTTACCGCGCTGATCGAGCGGCGGGGCGTCGCGGAGTTCAGCGGGCGCGGCGCTTTCGTCGAGCTGCTGGCCGGGCTGGCGATCGGGGTCGTCCTGTTCTCGATCGTGGTCGGCGTGATCGCGCTGGCCGGCGGCTACCGCGTGGTCGGCATCAACAGCGCGGCGGTGATGCTGCCGGTGGTGGGCCTGGGAATCGTGCCAGGCGTCGGCGAGGAGATCGTGTTTCGCGGCCTGTTCTTCCGGCTGGTCGAGGAATGGCTGGGCAGCTGGGCGGCGCTGATCCTGTCGGCGGCGCTGTTCGGCGCGCTCCACCTGGGCAATCCCAATGCGTCGCTGCTCGCCGGGGTCGCGATCGCGCTGGAGGCAGGGGTGATGCTCGCCGCGATCTTCATGATCACCCGCCGACTCTGGGCGGCGATCGGGCTGCATGCGGCGTGGAACTTCGCGCAGGGCGGGATCTACGGCATCCCGGTTTCCGGCCAGGCGACGACGGGGCTGCTCCAGGCGCGGATCGAGGGGCCCGAGCTGCTGACCGGCGGGGCGTTCGGCGGGGAGGCGTCGCTGCCCGCGATCATCGTCTGCACCGCCTTCGGCATCGCCCTGATCGTCATCGCGCAGCGGCGCGGGCAGGTGATCGCGCCTTCATGGGTGCGCAACCGTCAGCGCGCCGCCTTGCAGTCATAGACCAGCCATTCGTCGGGCTGGGCGGGCAGCGCGTCGCGGATCGCCGCCTGCTGCTCGGCAAGCTTCTGGCGGTCGGCCTCGCTCGCGCTGCACGCCTTGATCGTGACGGCGCCGCGCAGCCGCCGCGCCTTGTCCATCGCCGCCGAGCCGAGCAGATAGCGGCTTTCGGTATAGGTCCGTTCGGCCGGGCGGTAATCGAGCACCGATACGGTCTGCTCCTGCGCGGGGACCAGGATCCGCTCCCAATGACTGCCATTCTCGACATATTGGGTGCGCCCGTTCATGCAGCCGTCCTTGCCCCAGTCGAGCGCGACGTCGCCCGGCGACGACAGGTTGATGCGGCTGCGTTCGGGCACGATCCGGCAGGCCATCTTGCCATAGGCAATCGCGGTCTGCGCGGCCGCCGGGGGCGTCGTCGCCGCCGCCACGCGCATGGCGACGTCGCCGCGCGGCCGGGCGAAGAACAGCACGACGCCTGCGAGCATCAGCGCCGCGCCTGCCGCAAGCGCGCTTCTGGCCCGACGGTCTCCGCGCTGCGCGAGCAGCCCTGCGCCGCTCAGCCCGAGCGAGCCGAGCACCAGTAGCAGCGTCGCGCCGCCGATGAAATTCTCGCGCACAAAGGCTTGATCGGCGCGGGCGCGCTCGATCGCAACGGTGCGCTCGGCGGCGGTCCGGTCGGCGGCGTCGCGGGCGGCCTGGGCCGCGTCCTCGGCGCGCTGGGCGGCGCTTTCCTTGTCGAGCCGCAGCCGCTGTTCGAGGCTGGTGCACGGCGTGCCGGTGGTCGCATAGGGCTGTTTCGCCTCGCGCAGGAACGAGGCGAGCTCGGTGTCGGCGATCGCAAAGCCGAAGCTTGAATCGCCATCCTCGGTCCGGGTGATCGCCGAGTTGACGCCAATCACCCGCCCGCACAGATCGAGCAGCGGCCCGCCCGAATTGCCGCGCGCGATGCTGGCGGTGTGGAGCAGCACGTCGACCCCCGACAGCGAGCGGCGCCCGGCAAAGCCGCCCTGCGATCGCACCGGCGACAACGGGCGGATATAGTCGGCGGCCGATTGCGCGGTCGCGAGGTCGACATTGCCCGGATAGCCGAGCGCGATCACCGATTCGCCGTCATTGACCGGCCCGGGAAACAGGGTGAGCGCGGGCAGCGGCTCGCCCACGAACTCGATCAGCGCAAGGTCGCGCTGCGCGTCATAGGCGATCAGCCGCCCGCGATAGCTCTTGGCGCCCTCGCTCGGCACGATGCCGATCACGACATTGTCGGGATAGCGCGCGGCGAGCTCGACGACATGCGCGTTGGTGACGATGCGGTTGGGCGCGACCGCCAGCCCGCTGCCATGGCCGAAGCCGACGATCTGCCCCTCTGCCGAGGCGATGGTGACGACCCGCACGACGCCACGCCCCGCCGCCGAAATATCGTCGGCACGCGCAGGTGCGGCAAAGCCGAGCAGCATGCCAAACAGGACCAGCAACCGCGCGATCATGATTCCTCCCTCATCCGCGCCGGTGTTTCGATCAATTGTGGCAAGCGTTCAAGGCTTGAGGGGGAGGGCGGGGATCGTCGAGGCGGCGCTTTTGCATTGCGCCACAATACCAGCCGTTGCAGGCCAAAAATTTGCTCCGCAAAGCGGAGGCTGCTGGTGGTGCATATCAAGTTGACGGAGCGGGAGTCCGTCCTTATATTCAGGTAACTATCTCAGATTGTTGTATAATATACCATCGAGGCCGCAACGTTCTTATCTCGAAAAATGCACTACTCGGTTTAAAGTGTTAGCTTGGATGCCAACATAATCGCCAAGCCGCAGTTGGGCTACCTGATAGGGAATCGAATCTCAAAGCCGGACGTTATGCCAAAGCCGTGGGGTTAAGCTAGCCATCGCCCCCATAACCGATGCCGCCAAACATGCCCGCTCGAAGGCGAGGTATCATGCGGTCTATCTCAGCATAAGGGTCGGGCATCTCGACCGGCTCGCGCTCACTTTTTTCCGCCGTGAGAGTGCGCCAATATTCCTTGAAAAACTGATTGCAGGTCATGTCAGCAAGTTCAATCCGATGCTCGTTCAGAATGCCTTGAAATTGGAAAGCTTTCTGAAGTTCGTCATCAATAACCGCCTTGTCGCTTTTTGATATGCCAAAGGCCGTCGCCACAACTTCTGTGTGGTCTTGGACTTGCTGCGCTAAAAGCTCAACATTTTGTCGATGGAACGCGAAGCCCAGGAAGACGATGCGATCCGCGCCAGCCATTGTAGCTCGCATAGCCGCCAATTCTTCGCCTTCTTCGACCCGCTCGGTAAAAGTCCGAACCTGTTGAGCTACATCGGCAAGTTGCTGTGGGTAGCCTTGCCCGAAGCCCACGCTAGGCCCATCGCCTTTCTGCCAAGGGAGCCGTCCGGCAATACCATAGGGTCGATGGATCGTTAAACTCTGCATTGTTTCGCGGATCGCGTCGGCTTCCAAGCCATAGTATGATGCCAACGAGAACGGCAGATAATGCTCTAAACACCTATCATAGTTGAAATTCACAATTTCAATGTTGTCGAAAATGCCGCCAACTTCGCTCTTGCGGACATTTTCGGTTAAGAGCTTGGTTAGGCTGCTATACCAAGTATCTGAAAACTTAGACAGATCGATAGTGTCCGGCATATGCTGGACCCGCTTAAACGCCGGGCTTGCTGCCTCCGCTTTCAAAATGGCCTGAACAATCCCAAGCTTTCCTACAAGTTCAACCTTGGGGTCTTCAAGAGCATCGATCACATTATCAATCGATAAGGCTTGCGAAGCTGACTCGCCAAGCTGCCAAGCCGCGTGAAGATGTTGATTGAGCTTTGTGACTTCACCGTTTTCGTTCAATATGATCTTAAGAGCTTCTAAAATTGCGGGATCGCCACTTTTGTGCGTGTAATATTCAAACTTAATGTCAGTCAACTTCACTATCTGCTTCAGAAGTTCCGACCCCATTGGCAAACCAACTTCGACACTCGCGCCAGCGCCGATAACAAAAACTGTTTTTGCCCTGAACATTTCTTGCCTTCCGGAGCGTGCTTAGCTCAAAATTCTGGATTAATTTTTGGGACAGATGCTGGTGGCAACATGATTGCCGCGATCAACAATCGTGCCATTGTTGCTGAGCGAAATCTCCGTCAGTGTCACGCCATGCGCGGAATTTATGAGCCTTCTCTCGGATGCCATTTTCAACGCGCCCTCAAAGTTGCGAATCTTCTGCCTGACGTTAGCAGGTTTGGACATAATCGAAATTGGCTTTGAGGCTGGCAGTCAGATTTGGGTGGAGGCTCCTTGGCGGATCAACCATCCGCCATAATCACTCGGGCCCGCTAATTAACATCACCGATGCTAAACCTGCCATCCCCCTCCCGGCCCAAAAGCGAACGCCCCATTGGCGCCCCACGCGGCCGTCCGTCAGCCACCGCTGCGCAGGCTGTCGGACGCCCTCGCCCCGCCACGACGCCCTTCCAAAGTCGGAAAACCTCTGCGACGCTTCGCCCCCGACCCGCTCTTTCGCATCGTTGGCCCGCGCTCGCGTATCGCCCGTTCACCGCCAGGTCTTTGCGGGGGCGATGGCAACCCGCAACTTCCGCAACTTCGCACCGCCGCTTGCACGCTGCTGCCGGGCCTTGGTCGGCCCAAACGCGGCCGCGCCATCCCCACCCCCTGCCATCTGAGCCGCCTCCCTTGAGGCGGATTCCAACCCCCACGCCCCTAAACAAAGCTATACGGATCGACGTCGACCGCGACGCGGACCTTGCCGGGCCACTCGACCCCGCCGAGCCAGTCGCGGATCACGTCCTGCACGTCGAGCGAGCGGCGCGCGTGAACGAGCAGGCGGAAGCGGTGGCGCCCGCGCAGCATCGCCAGTGGGGCGGGGGCGGGGCCGTAGACGTACATCGCGTCATGTTCGGGCGCGCCGTGGCGGATCGCGCGCGCGGTGGCTTCCGCTGCCGCCTTGTCCTCGCTCGACACGATGATCGCGGCATAGCGGCCGAAGGGCGGCGCGCCCGCTTCGCGCCGCGCCTCGGTCTCGGCATCGTAAAAGGCGTCACTGTCGCCGGTCACCAGCGCGCGCATCACGCTCGCGCTCGGGTCGTGCGTCTGGATATAGACATGCCCCGGCTTGGCGCCGCGCCCCGCGCGCCCGGCGACCTGGCTGATCTGCTGGAACGTCTTCTCGCCCGCGCGCAGATCACCGCCTTGCAGCGCCAGATCGGCGTCGATCACCCCGACCAGCGTCAGGTTGGGGAAGTGGTATCCCTTGGTCACCAGTTGCGTGCCGATGACGATGTCGATGTCGTGCGCCTCCATCCGCGCGACGAACTCCGCCGCCTTGGCGGGCGACCAGATCGTGTCGCTGGTGACGATCGCACGTTTCGCGTCGGGCCAAAGCAATGCTGCCTCGTCAGCGATCCGCTCGACGCCGGGGCCGCAGGGGACCAGGCTGTCCTCGCCCCCGCATTCGGGGCACTTCTCCGGCACGCGCTCGACATGGCCGCAATGGTGGCAGGCGAGCCGCGCGATCAGCCGGTGCTCGACCATCCACGCGGTGCAGTTGGGGCATTGGAAGCGGTGGCCGCAGGTCCGGCACAAAGTCAGCGGCGCATAGCCGCGCCGGTTGAGGAACAGCAGCACCTGCTCGCGCCGCGCCAGCGTCGCGTCGATCGCGGTGACGAGCGGCGGCGCGATCCAGCGGCCGCGTTCGGGCGGGTTGGCGATCAGGTCGATCGCCTCGATCGTCGGCAGCTGCGCCGCGCCATAGCGCCCCGGCAGCCTGACTTCGGCATAGCGGCCCGCCGCGACCTGCTGGCGGGTTTCGATCGCCGGGGTGGCGCTGGCGAGGATCACCGGCGCGCCCTCGAACTTGGCGCGCATCACCGCCACGTCGCGGGCGTGATAGTGGACGCCTTCTTCCTGCTTGAAGCTCGTCTCATGCGCTTCGTCGACGACGATCAGGCCGAGATTGGCATAGGGCAGGAACAGCGACGACCGCGCGCCGACCGTCACCAGCGCCTCGCCGCTCGCAACCGCGCGCCACGCCCGCCGGCGCTGCGACTGGCGCAGGTCCGAATGCCAGGCGACCGGCGCGCAGCCGAAGCGCGCGGCGAAGCGTGTCAGGAACGGCTCGGTGAGCGCGATTTCGGGGAGCAGGACCAGGCTCTGGCGCCCTTCGCGGACGGCTTGCGCGATCGCTTCGAAATAGACCTCGGTCTTGCCCGATCCGGTAACGCCGTCGAGCAGCATCGGCGCGAAGGCGCGTGCGCTGACGGCGTCGGTGAACTGCCGCGCCGCCGCCGACTGCGCCGCCGAGAGGTCGGGCTGGTGATGGCCGGGGTCGGGCAGTGGGAAGGGCGAATCGATCGCGACCTCGACCGCTTCGATCGCCCCGACGTTGACCAGACCGCGGATCACCGCGTCCGACACGCCCGCCGCCAGCGCGAGCTCGCGCACCAGCCCCTGCCGGTCGCCGAGCCGGTCGAGCGCCTGCGCGCGCTGCGGCGACAGGCGGGCGGGGACGTCGCCGGTCAGCCGATATTCGGTGACAGTGCGCGCGCCCTCCAGCGCCGCCGTCGACGGCATCGCCATCCGCAGCACGCTGGCGAGCGGGGCGAGATAATAGTCCGCCGTCCACTCGATCAGCCGCCGCAGCGGCGCGGCGATCGGCGGCGCATCGGCGACCGCGATCAGGTTGCGCAGCCGATTGTCGCCGACCGGCTCGGCGGGCAGACGATCCTCCTCCCACACCACCCCCATCAGCTGGCGCGGGCCGAGCGGCGCGACGACGATCGATCCCGGCGCGACGCTCATCCCCTGCGGGATGCGATAGTCGAGCGGGCCAAGCGCGGAGTTGAGGACGATGACGCGGGCGCGGGACATGCCCCTTTATGGGCATTGATCGGCACCAGGGAAGGGCGGCGTGACGCGGCTCCTTGATGCTTGCCGAACCACAGGCCGTCGCTACGCGGAGTGACGCGTGATCAGTCCAGGGGCCGACCGATCCCTAGAAATGGATGCCGGTGCGGCCGCGCTCGCGATTTTGCTTCAGCTGACGGATGTGCCGTTGCGCGGCGTCGAGCATCGCGCCGATCCGGCGTTCGTCGCGCTCGCTGAGGTTGTTGCCGCGCGCGCGCAGTTCCGCCTCGACATTGGCGATCCGGCGCAGCTCGGCGTTCAGGATGTTGCGCTCGCGGATGCTGAGCTTGCCCGAACGCTTGCCAGCGTCGACCTGGCGCTGGAGGTCGGCCTGACGCGTGTCGATGCCGATGTCGGCCTGCGCGACGCCGCCCAGTGCCAGGGCGCCGATCGCGGCGGCGATGAAAATCCTGTTCATGGCTCGGCTGTCTCCCGTTTGAATGACCTATCGTGTCTGCATAATGCGCGAGCCGCCCAAATAGTCGCACCGCGCCGCTTTAATCGACGATGGCCTGCAAATCTTTTGCCGTCATCGCGCCCAGGCTGGCGGCGAATGTCGGGGATTCGAGCACCGACAGAATGGCGGGCGGCGGCGCCAGTGTGGTTCGCGCTTCGGCGTTGCCCAGCTGGCCGATCCGTTCCGGCGCGTCGGCGAGCCATGTTGCGACGAGAGGCCATCGCAGTTCGATGATCGTCCAGCGTGCCAGGGGCTCGAGCGCGACGGCGCGTCCCTCCAGCAGGCACCGCGCGCGTGCTATCGCGACCGCGTTGACCAGTCGCTTCATCGACCGGGGGTTGGGCTCGAGCAGAGTCGCAAAAGGCCGCAATCGGTGCTCGAGCTGCTTCTGCGCTTCCGGGGCGTAGCTTTGCTCCACGGCGACTGCTCGGAGCGCTGCCTGCTGCTCTACCGGCGCCGACTCGATGACCGCCTGCTTCGCGGCCAGCCCCGTCGCCGCGGCGAGCTTTTCGACATGCTCGCTTGTCGCCGCGACCGGCGCCGGCGCGCCGCTATCGAGCAGATGATCCCAATATCGCGCGCGCTGTTGAGTCGAGAGCGCCGGCAGGCCAGCCGAAATCTGGAACAGCTTGTCGAGGAACAGATAACCGAGCGGACGCCCGGGCTCACCGATCGGTTCGGAGAAAGCGGCGTAATGCTGTTCGAACGCGGTGCAGATCCAGCGCCGGTCCGCGGCGATCACGAACGCGACCGGGGCATCGCGCATCAGCGTCTGGATGCCTTCGAGCAGTTCGACGACATAAGTGCCGTCGCAGCGATCGAGATCGTCGATGAAGATCGCGATCGGCATCGGGTCGCGCGCGAAAAAATGCGGCGGCTTCAACTTGCCGAGCGATCCGACATAATCGCCATAGAGCTTGACCAGCCGCCGATGCGGATCGACTGTCTGCTGGGTGTAGGATTCGGCCGCGTTGGCGGACCCGAACACGAGCCAGCGCTGGGCGGCGGCGAGGGCGGCGATCAGCGTCAGCGTGGCCGTGATCGCAGGGATCGCACTGGTCTGGTTGTTGAGCAGGATCGTTGCGACCAGCGCGAGCGCGGCGACCACGGCGATGATGATCGCCCATTGCGTGCGCAGCCGCCACCACGTCATCCACCACCACCGACGGGCACTGCCGTCGAGCGCGCGGGTGGGCTTGTGGGCATAGAGCGCATGGACGAGCGACCACCATGGCGGGCGCCGCCGCTGATGCTGCCACGCATTGAATTCCACCACCAGCCAGGGCGTCGCAAGTTTGCCCGGATCGGGGTTGGTCAGATCGTCCTTCAGGAAATTGAGCACGGTCGACTTGCCCGATCCCCATGGGCCGTGGAGGTGGATCGCGAACGCGCAGCCGTCACTGACATCGCGCGCGGCGCGCAAATGCTCGGCGAGCGCGCCCGCAAAGGCCTTGCGGTTGAGCTCGTCGGTGCTGGCCGGCCGATCGGTGAGGGTGCGCAGTGCCTCTGCCTTTGGCTCGGGCGGGGGCGCAGGCGGCGTGGGGGCCGGTTCCTTGACGGTCCGCTTGCGGTTCTTGGCGGAAGGTGGCGTTGGCGCAGGCGCGAGCGGCGTGTCGAAATAGCGCTCCTTCAGCTCGCGCACACGCTGCCATTCGGTCGTGCTCTCGCGCGGCGCCCGGTTGGCGATGATCGCGTCGATTAACCCCTCGACCACCGCGTCATAGTCGACACCCGATTCGGCAAAGCGAGGAAAGATGTCGCGTGACGACAGCAGCACGCTGGTGACCAGATGGCGCGCGGTGATGCCCTTTTGCCGGTAGGTGTTCAATGCCAAGGTCGCGGCATTCGGTATCACTTTTCGTTGAACGGTACGCGACAATACAAGCGTGTAACGGTCGGCGAGCGCAGGTGTCAGCTTCGCCTGCGGGAATTGCGGCAAACCCCTTGGCCACATTGCGCTGTAGAGCCATTCGGCCGAGTTCGGATCGGCTTTCGCTGCCGAAAAGTTCAGCGCCATTGCTGCGCCGGCTTCGATCGTGCCCGCCAGCAATGCGCCGCGATCTACGACCAGTTCGCCGGCGCGTTCATCGACCGTCACGAATCTGGGTATTTGGTCGACGATCGCGGCGAGCGCCGGGGCATTGGAGACCATGTGCGGGCGCAACAGGCCCGACAGCCGCCCGGCGAGCAAGGCGCAGGCTGCACCGAAATCGTCCGACGCGCTGCGGTTTGATGAAAGACTGTCGGCCAAATCCCCGTCCCCCGCGCCATGCTAACCGACCGCCTGGAACTTCTCAAATCTCCTTTCGCGCGTCCCCCCGCTCGGCTAGCAGGGACCATCCCCCGCGCCCTCGATCGGAGCCTGCCGCCCATGAAATTCTTCGCCGACACCGCCGACACCGCCGATATCCGCGATCTCGCCGCGACCGGGCTGCTCGACGGCGTCACCACCAATCCGTCGCTGATCGCCAAATCGGGCCGCAATTTCCTGGAGGTCGTGGCCGAAATCTGCGGGATCGTCGACGGGCCCGTCTCGGCCGAAGTCGTGGCGCTCGATCATGAAGGGATGATGCGCGAGGCCGAGATCGTGCGCAGAATCGCCGACAATGTCGTGGTGAAGGTGCCGCTGACGATCGATGGCCTGAAGACCTGCAAGGCGCTGACCGACGACGGCACGATGGTGAATGTCACGCTGTGCTTCTCGGCCAATCAGGCGCTGCTGGCGGCCAAGGCGGGGGCGACCTTCATCTCGCCCTTTGTCGGGCGGCACGACGATGTCGGCTTCGACGGCATGGACCTGATCCGCGACATTCGCCTGATCTATGACAATTACGCGTTCGACACCGAAATCCTGGTCGCAAGCGTGCGCCACCCGGTCCACATTCTGGAGGCCGCGCGCATCGGCGCCGATGTGATGACCGCGCCCCCCGCCGTGATCCGCCAGCTCGTCAAGCACCCGCTGACCGACAAGGGGATCGAGGGCTTTTTGGCCGATTGGGCCAAGACCGGGCAGACGATCGGCTGACGCCGTCGCCGTTCGCCGGGTCCGCGTATCACTTCGGTGGGGTCGTGGGCGACGGGGGTGTCGGCGGCGCGACCACATTGGCGTGCCGGGCGAGGAACCGCCAGCGACCGTCCACGCGCTGATAGATGTTGGTGTAGCGGCGCATGATCGTTCGCACGCCAAACAACTGGCCCGATTCACTGGTGGGCGTCGGATAAACCTCTTCCCGACCCATGATGATGCCGACGTCGCCGGAGATGAAGACCTGTTCGGGAATGCGTTTGAGCTTTTCAAAGGCAATGATCTTGCCTTTCAAGCGACGCAGGAACTCGGTTCGGTCGAGAACTTCGTTGGTCGGCGCGTTGATGTGCAGATCGGGATGGGCGAGCCTTTCCATCTCCGCGGCGTTGTCGGTCAGCACCAGCGCGCGTTCCTGATCGTCGACGGCCAGCAAGTCCGCTTCGGGGGAGGGGGTCGACTGCGCCGCAGCGCCGCTCGCCGCGAGCATCAGGCCCAGCCAGCCGATCATCACCACGCTCCGCATCGCCGCCCGCTCCGTAACGACCGCCTCTGTGTCCTGTCACTCTTTTCGCGGACGGGCGGTCGCGTCAAGCCGGGGCGGACGCCACCGGGTGGCGAAAATCCCTGCGGCGTCTAGAAGAGGGGGCGATGGCTGATCCGCTTGCCCTAGAATTCGCCCGTCACCTCGCCCGCGACCGCCGCCGGTCGGTGCATACAGTGCGCGCCTATCAGGCGAGCGCGGAGCGGCTGGTCGCGTTCCTGCAGGGGCATTGGGGCGGCGCGGTCGATGCTGCGGCGCTCGCGAAGCTGACGACTGCCGATCTGCGCGCCTATCTCGCGATGCGGCGGGCCGAGGGGCTGGGCAATGCGTCCGCCGCGCGCGAGCTGTCGGCGATACGCGGCTTCCTGAATTTCGCCGGCGCGCCGCCGCCCGCGATGAAGGGTCCGCGCGTCAAGAAAGGCGTGCCGCGCCCCGTCTCGCCCGCCGAAGCGGTGGCGCTTGCCGAGGATGTCGCGGAGGATGCCGCCGAGCCGTGGATCGCCGCGCGCGACCTCGCGGTGCTGCTGCTGCTCTACGGCGCGGGCCTGCGCATCGGCGAGGCGGTCGGGCTGACGGGCAGCGTGCTGCCGCTCGGGGCGACGATGAGCGTCACCGGCAAGCGCGCCAAGACGCGGATCGTGCCGCTGCTGCCGCAGGTCCGCGCGGCGATCGAGGAGTATGTGCGGCTCACCCCGTGGCCGGTCGCGCGCGACGCGCCACTGTTCCGGGGGGCGAAGGGCGGGCCGCTGTCGCCCGCCGTGATCCGCCGGTCGGTACGCGCTGCGCGCGCGCGGCTGGGGCTGGGCGAGCGCACGACGCCGCACGCGCTGCGCCATTCGTTTGCCACCCACCTGCTCGGTCGCGGCGCCGATCTCAGGTCGCTGCAGGAATTGCTGGGGCATGCGAGCCTCAGTTCGACGCAGATCTATACGCAGGTCGATGCGGCGCACCTGCTCGACGTCTACCGGAATGCGCATCCGCGCGCGTGACGCGCCGGTCTCACCCCGCCATCGCGGCAAGCGCGGGCCATTGCCGCACGATCGTGTTCAGGTCGAAATATTCGCGCCACACCGCAATCTTGCCGTCGCGGAAGACGAATAAGCCCGTCACCGGCAATTCGACCCAGCCGGTGTCGATGAGATGGCGGTCGAGCCGTTCGACGAAGGCGGTGTCGCCATCGACCGCCGAACGCAGGATGCGCAGTTCATTCGCGATCGTCGGCGCGAAAAACGGCTCCAGAACGCTGCGCACGCCCGCTGGGCCGGTCACGCTGCCCATCGGCAGGTTGGTATATTCGCAATCGTCGGTGAACCACGGCAGTGCCGCGTCATAATCCTTGATCGCCATTGCCTCGGTCATGGCCGTGATGATCTCGATCGGGCTGGGCATGGCAGGCGGCTCCTGTAGCGATTGCTACATTCGGCTTACCGTCATCGCGGGCGGTCCGCAACCTTGGCTTCGATCGCATCCCAGATCATGCCCGCCACGTCGGTCCCGTCGAACTTCTCGATCGCGACGATGCCCGTCGGGCTCGTCACGTTGATTTCAGTCAGCCATTTGCCGCCGATCACGTCGATGCCGACGAAGATCAGCCCGCGCCGCTTGAGTTCCGGGCCGAGCGCGGCGCAGATTTCCTTTTCCTCGGGCGTCAGCACGGTCTTTTCCGCCGAGCCGCCGACCGCGAGATTGCTGCGGATCTCGCCTTCACCCGGCAGCCGGTTGATCGCGCCGGCAACCTCGCCATCGACGAGCACGATCCGTTTGTCGCCCTTCGCCACGTCGGGCAGGAACGCCTGCACCATGTGCGGCTCGCGCCAGGCGGTGTTGAACACCTCGATCAGCGCGGACAGGTTGGCGCCGTCGCTGCCGACTTTGAAGATCGCCTTGCCACCATTGCCGTGCAGCGGCTTGATGACGATCTCGCCATGCTCAGCCAGGAAAGCGCGCGCTTCGTCGAGGCTGCGGGTGACCAGCGTCGGCGGCATGAAGCGCGCATAGTCGAGCACGAAGACCTTTTCGGGCGCGTTACGCACGCTCGCCGGATCGTTGACGATCAGCGTGCGGTCGGCGATCCGCTCAAGGAGATGGGTCGCGGTGATATAGCCCAGGTCGAACGGCGGGTCCTGCCGCATCAGCACCACATCGGCCTCGTCGCCCAGGTCGAGCCGCACCGGATCGCCGAAGCGAAAATGATCGCCCGCGACGCGCTGCACCGTCACCGGATGCGCGCTCGCCCAGACGTGGCCGTCCGAATAATTCAGGTCCTCGGCCAGATAGTGGAACAGCCGGTGCCCGCGCCTTTGCGCCGACAGCATCAGCGCGAACGACGAATCGCCGCCGATGTTGATCTGGTCGAGCGGGTCCATCTGGACGGCGACGGTAAGGGTCATGGGGCTGGGTTCCTGAAGTGGGTCGCGCGGCGCCGGGGCGTGGGTCGTCTAGCCTTAATTTCGTGCCGATTGAAGCACGCCGTCATTGCGAGCGCAGCGAAGCAATCCAGTCCGCCGCTCTGGATTGCTTCGCTACGCTCGCAATGACGGATGAGGGCGGCCGGGGGAGCGAGCTGAGCGAGGCGATCCGGAGCGGCGAGGCGACGCGGCAAAGCCGTGTCGTCGGTCGGCGCGGGCGCCGCCGGCCGGGCGTGGCGCTGCGCGGCGCTGCGCTGTGCGCACCGGCGCCGTCCCAGGCGACGCGCCTGCGCCACGCCTCACCCGATCCATGCATTCTCGATATGCCGCAGCTTGGCGCCCGGGGCGATCAGGATCACGTCGATGCGGATGTCCTCGCCGCTGGTCGCATAGGTCGGCGCGAGTGCTTCGGCGGCGGCGGCGACGCGGGCCAGACGCCGTTCGTCGATCGCAAAGTCGAGCTCGGCGGCGGTCGCGCGGACCTTCACTTCGACAAAAGCGACCAGCCCCTTGCGCCGCGCGACCAGATCGACCTCGCCGACCTTGGTGCGGACCCGCTGGCCGACGATCGTCCAGCCGAGCCGTTTCATATGCGCCGCGGCCAGCGTCTCGCCCTCGCGCCCGCGCGCTTCGGCTGCCTGGCGCTCGGCCTTCATCCCTTCATCTCCAGCGCGCGCGCATAGAGCGCCTTGCGGTCGAGGCCGAGCGCCCTCGCCACTTCGCCGGCGGCTTTGGAGGCGGGCAGGCGTGTCAGCGCATCGGCGAGAGCCGCGTCGGCGTCGGCGGCGCTTGCCGGTGCCGCTTCGCCGGGCGGGGCGACGACGATGACGATCTCGCCCTTCGGTGGTGCCGCCTCATAACGCGCCGCAAGCGTCGACAACGTGCCAGTCACCGCTTCCTCGAAATGCTTGGTGATTTCGCGCGCGACCGCCGCCTCGCGGTCGCCGAGCCCTTCGGCCAACGCCGCAAGCGCACCCGCCAGCCGCGGCCCGCTTTCGTAGAAGACAAGCGTCGCCCGCACGCCCGCGACTTCCGCGATCGCCGCAGCCCGCGCGCCGGCCTTGGGCGGCAGGAATCCCATGAACAGGAACCGGTCGGTCGGCAGCCCGGCGAGTGTCAGTGCCGCCACCGCCGCGCACGGCCCCGGAATCGTGACGACCGCATGCCCGGCCGCGCGCGCATCGCGTACCAGCTTGTAACCGGGATCGGAGATGAGCGGCGTACCCGCATCCGAGACGAGCGCGATCGCTTCGCTGCCCATCCGGGCGATCAGGCCGGGGCGCACGCTTTCGGCATTATGGTCGTGATAGGGCTGCATCGGCCGCTTCACGCCGATATGATGGAGCAGCCGCGCCGTCACCCGGCTGTCCTCGACCGCGATCAGATCGGCATGCGTCAGGACGTGGGCCGCGCGCGGCGAAAGATCACCGAGATTGCCGATCGGGGTGGCGACGATATAGAGACCGGGCGACAATGGGCTGTTCATCGAAACGGCGTTCATAGGGGTTCAACGATGACAGACATAGCGGCAAAACCGCCGGTGGCGCCACGCTGGGCAAGGCGACTCGTGGTCGCCGGGCTTGGGCTGATGCTCGCGGCGTGCCAGACGGTGGTGCCGCGCGGGCCGGGCGGGCCGACCAACACGCCGCCGCCGCCGGTTGCGCGCCCGGTCGCTCCGCCGCGGATCGACACCGGCATTCCGCAGGATGTCGCGCGCCAGCGGGTCGCGCTGCTCGTGCCGATCACCGGCGCCAATGCCGGGGTGGGGCAGAGCATCGCCAACGCGACCCAGCTCGCGATTCTCGACACCCGCAACGACCAGATTCGCGTGACGACCTATGACACCAATCTGGGCGCGGCGGCGGCGGCGCAAAGGGCGATCGCCGACGGCAACCGGCTGATCCTGGGGCCGCTGCTCGCCGACGACGCTCGCGCCGTCGCGCCCGTCGCGCGGCGGGCGGGCGTGCCGGTGATCACTTTCTCGAACGACACGGGCGTCGCCGGGGGCGGTACTTTCGTGCTCGGCTATGCGCCTGCCCAGTCGATCGCGCGCGTCGTGCAATATGCCGCGTCGAAGGGCATTCGCGATTTCGCGGGCCTTGTCCCTAACGGCCTTTACGGCGATCGCGCCTCGACCGCGCTGCTCCGCGCCGTCGAGGACAATGGCGGTCAGGTCGTCAGCCTCCAGACCTATGACCGGCAGCCGGGCTCGATCACCGGCGCGATCACGCGGATGGGCCGGGCGTCGCCCTATCAGGCCGTGCTGATCGCCGATTCGGCGGCGACGGGGGCAACGGCGGTGCCGATCATCCGCCGGAGCGGCGGGCCGACCGCGCAGGTGCTCGGCACCGATCTGTGGAACACCGAAAGCTCGGTCGCCGCTTCGCCCGCGCTGCAGGGGGCATGGTTCGCCAGCGTTTCGGACGGGCTCTACCGCCAATATGCGACCAAATACCGCAACCGTTTCGGCAAGGCGCCGTACCGGCTGTCGAGCCTTGGCTATGATGCGGTGCTGCTCACGGTGCGGATCATGCGCGACTGGCGGATCGGGACGCCGTTTCCGACCGAGCGGCTGAACGATCGCGGCGGCTTTGCCGGGCTCGACGGGGCGTTCCGCTTCGGCCCCGACGGCATCGCCGAACGCGCGCTCGAAGTGCAGGAAATCCGGGGCGGGACGACCGTGACGGTCAGCCCGGCGCCGACCGGTTTCGCTCGGTAGCGCGCGCTTCCAAAGTCGGAAATGCTGTGTCGGGGAGCGGCTGCTCTTTGACAGCGTCTGCGATTTGCCGGACCGATTTTTTCGACTGGTCGTAACTTTCGTAACCTTCGGGACCCGATGAGCGGCCGCTGGTCCTCAATCGCGGGCAAACTATGTCCGTCCGTCATTGCGAGCGTAGCGAAGCAATCCAGTCCGACGCTCTGGATTGCTTCGCTACGCTCGCAATGACGGTAAATTCGGTGGCCCCGCCTCAGCCCAGAATGTGCATCCACAGCGGCGCATCGGTGAGGCTGGGCGAGCCGCGCAGCTTCTCCAGCGCCTGCGCCACCGCGCGCTCGGGGCCTTCATGCGTCACGATCGCGACGAGCACGCTGCCGTCGCCGACGCGCCCGCGCTGGATGAGGCTTTCGATCGAGACGCCTGCGTCGCGCATCGCGGCGGCGATCTCGGCGAGCACACCCACCTTGTCGGCAACGGTGAAGCGGACATAGGCGCGGCCGTGGCGCGCGCCGCTGTCGGCGGGGGCGGTCGCGGCAAGCTCGGCGGCGGGCATCGCATAGGGGGCGCCATATTCGCCGCGGGCGATGTCGATCAGGTCGGCGACGACGGCGCTCGCGGTCGGGCCGTCGCCCGCGCCCGCGCCCTGGAACAACAACCGGCCGACGAAATTCCCCTCCGCCACCACCGCGTTGGTCGCGCCCGTCACATGCGCGAGCGGATGGTCGACGGGGACGAGATGGGCGTGGACGCGCTGGAACAGCCCGTGCGGCCCCGATTCGGCGAGGCCGATCAGCCGCACCCGGTAACCGAGCGCCGCTGCCTCGGCGATGTCGGCGGCAAGGACGTGGCGGATGCCGCTCGCCGCGACCGCGCCGAACGCAGGCCGGGTGCCGAAGGCGACGCTTGCCAGAATCGACAGCTTGTGCCCGGCATCGATGCCGTCGATGTCGAAGCTGGGGTCGGCCTCGGCAAAGCCCAGCGCCTGTGCCTCGGCGAGTACATCGGCGAAGTCGCGCCCTTCGGCCTCCATCTTCGACAGGATGAAATTGCAGGTGCCGTTGAGGATGCCATAGACGCGGGCGATGTCGTTGGCGGCAGCGCCTTCGCGCAGGCCCTTGATGACCGGGATGCCGCCCGCGACGGCGGCTTCGAACTTCAGCGGCGCACCGGCCCCTTCCGCCGTGGCGGCGAGTTCGAGCCCGTGATGCGCGATCATCGCCTTGTTGGCGGTGACGAGGCCCTTGCCGCCCGCCAGCGTCGCGCGGGCAAGCGCGAGCGCGGGGCCGTCCGATCCGCCGATCAGCTCGACGACGACATCGGCATCGGCCTCGGCGAGCTTCGTCGTGTCGTCGACCCAGCCGAAGCGGGTGATGTCGACGCCGCGATCCTTGGCGCGGTCGCGCGCCGACACGGCGACGATCTCGATCCGCCGCCCCGCGCGCCGCGCGATCAGGTCGCCATTCGCGTCGATCAGCCGGATCACGCCGCCGCCGACGGTGCCGAGGCCCGCAAGGGCGACGCGCAGGGGTTTGGCTTCAGTCATCGAGCAGCGGCCTGCCCCGCATGCTGCGCTGCGTCAAGATTGAGGCTTCACGACGAGTACCAATTGGCAGGGGTGCTCGCGACAGCGCAGATCAGTCGCCACCGCATCGGCGTAGGTGGCTGCGGCCAACGACCATCCAGCGAGGGTCACGCAGAATAGCCCGACTGCAGCCCGAAATTGGCGCCGTTGAAATATCGCCCATTGAATAGCGCCGGTTGCGATGGCGGTGATGAACAAAGCCATCGACAGCGTTGGCATGTCGCCGATGCGCTGCAGATTAAAGGGCGCCAGCAACAAGGTCAGCGCGGCCAGCAATGTGCCCATTGCACCGATGCCGAGCGCCGCATAGCGCCAAGCCAGAGCCACGATGTCGCTCAAGCCTTCACCAGTCCGATCTCGACCAGCCGCTCGTGGAGGTAATCATGCGCGGTGATCGGGGTGGGGTAGCGGTTGGGGTTGGTGGCGCTGATGCACCCCGGCAGCGTCTCGATCAGGAAATCGGGCGCGGGGTGGAGGAAGAACGGCATCGAATAGCGCGACGACCCGCGCCGCTCGGGCGGCGGGTTGACCACGCGGTGCGTGGTCGAGGGCAGGACATGGTTGGTCAGCCGCTGAAGCATGTCGCCGACATTGACGACGAGCGCGCCTTCGGGCGGCTTCACAGCGAGCCAGCGCCCGTCCTTGTCGAGCAGCTCGAGCCCTGCTTCCTCGGCACCGAGCAGCAGCGTGATGAGGTTGATGTCCTCATGCGCGCCTGCCCGCACGCCCCCGCCCAAATCGGCGTCATCGGCGGGGATCGGTGGATAGTGGAGCAGCCGCAGGATCGAATTGCCGTCCTTGACCGCCGGGTCGAACCAGTCGGGGGCGAGGCCCAGATGGCGCGCAATCGCCGACAGGATCACGTCGCCCGCGCGGTCGAACGCGGTGAACAGCTCGGTAAAGGTCTCGCGGAAGCCCTCGGGCCGGTCGGGCCAGATGTTGGGCGGCATCACGCTTTCGAAGCGGTGCCCGGCGGGCAGCGGGCGGCCGACGTGCCAGAATTCCTTCAGGTCGACGACGCTCGCGCCCTTGGCGATTTCGGTCTTGAACGGGGTATAGCCGCGCTGGCCGCCGCCTGCGGGCGTGAAATAACGGCGCTTTTCTTCCTCGGGCAGGTCGAAGAACGCCTTGGTCTGGCCCCAGGCGCGCGTCACCAGATCGGCGGGGACGCCGTGATCGGCGACGATCGCAAAGCCGAAGCGTTCGAACGATTCGCCGATCGCGGCGGTAAATCCATCGGGATCGTCGCGGTTGCGGTTCAGCGACAGCGTGGGGATCTGGTCGAGCGTATCGAGCATGGCATCGGCATCCGAGCGGGTGGGTCCTGCTCACAATAGGGTGCGCAGCCGCTGCCCGCCAGACCCTCAGCTCTTGCTGGCGACGCCCATCGCGTTGCCGCCGGGGGCGGCCATCAGGTCGAGCCGGAACGGCTTGCCGCGATCGTCGGTGCCGACCAGGCTGTCGCCCTCGGCGCGCAGCTTGTAGCCCGCCTTCCCCAGTTCGCCCGCATACCAGTCGCGCAGCTTCGCAGGGGGTGCAGGGCTCCAGAAGCTGAAGCTCGTCATGTCGTCGACTTCGTGCGGCATGATCGTCGCGGCCTCGACCAGCTTCGATCCGGGATAGAGCGCGAATTTCGCCATGTCGGCCATGCGGCCGTCGGGCATCGGCATGGGCATCGTCGCCGCGTTCGCCACCATCGTGCCGTTCGCATCGGCAAGGTCGGCGCGGCTCGCCGGTTCAGGGGCCGATCCACAGCCCGCGAGCGGGGCGGCGAGAGCAGCGGCGAACACCAGCGCGGCGCGCGTCGGACGATTCATGTCAGGCCCTTCCAGCAATCTAGCGTGCGTCGTCCGCCGCCACCCCTGTCTGCGTCAAGCGCCGGGACGAACAAGGACCGATGTTGCAGGAAAAGCGACGCCCGATCAACCGCCGGCGACGACGACCGCCCTGGTCTTGCCCGATCCCGCCGGTTCGAAGTCGATCCGAAAAGGCTTCTTCTCGTCGTCGGTGCCGATCAGGCTGTTGCCTTCGACCTTGAGCGCGAAATCGGCCTTGTTGAGCCGAGTCACGAACCAGTCGCGCACCGTGGCGAGATCGGCGGGGCTTTCGAAGCCGATGCGAAGCGTGCCATCGCTGGCCGCGCCATTGCCATCCGCCTGGTCGTCGTCGCCACCGGCATCGATGTTGAAGCTGTTGACGGTCGATCCGGGATAGAGGTGAACGCCGTTGAATTCGACATTCTTGGCGTCCAGCCTGATCTTCGGCAGTTTCAAGCTGCCCGAAAAACCGGGCGCCTTGATCGAGAAATTGCCGCTGCCGCCGTCGCCCTTGAAGTCGACGGAAGCGCCGTCGCCCTTGTCGCCGCACGCGGCAAGCGGGGCAGCGAACAGGGCAAGGACAAGAAGCGCGCGCATGACAAACCTTTCAAAGGTGCTATAGGTATGTAATACGGATCGCGCCGACCGGCGTCAATGTGATGCAGGCAGACATGCCTTTTGCCGTGACGCGAGGGTGCCGATCGGGCATGGGCTCGCCGATGAACGCGACCCGGACCATCGATCAGGAAAGCCGTGCGCCGACGGGCTTTGCCGAATTCGTCGCTTTGGTCGCGGCGTTGATGGCGCTGACCGCGCTCGGCATCGATTCGATGCTGCCCGCGCTCCCGGCGATCGGCACCGCGCTCGGCGTCGCGACCGAAAATCAGCGCCAGTTCGTCATCACCGCCTTCCTGCTCGGCTTCGGCATCGCCCAGCTCGTCCATGGGCCGCTCGCCGATCGCTTTGGCCGTCGCCCGGTGCTGATCGCCGCGCTGGCGGCCTATGTCGTCACCAATCTGGTCGCCGCGATCGCGGGCAGCTTCGTGCTGCTGCTGTTGGCGCGCTTTGCCGGCGGCCTTGCCATCGCGGCATCGCGGGTCGTGACGGTCGCGCTGGTGCGCGACTGCTATTCCGGGCGAGCGATGGCGCGGGTGATGAGCCTTGCGTTCATGGTCTTCATGGCGGCGCCGGTGCTGGCGCCGTCGTTTGGGCAGCTGATCCTGCTGATGGGCAGCTGGCGGCTGATCTTCGTGCTGATCGCGGCGGTGAGCGCGGCCGTGCTGACCTGGTTTGCGCTCCGCATGCCCGAGACGCTGGCGATCGAGGCACGCCAGCCGCTGTCGGTGGCGCGGCTGGCGGCGGGATGGCGCACCACACTGACCGATCGCTGCTCGATCGGCTATACGCTTGCGGCGACGGCGCTGCTCGGCGCGCTCTATGGCTTCATCAATTCGGTGCAGCAGATCGTCGCCGCGCTTACCGGTAGCGACGATCTGCTGGTGCCGGTGTTCATCGGCGTTGCGGGGATGATGGCGCTTGCCAACCTGCTCAATTCGCGGATCGTGATGCGGCTCGGCACGCGGCGGATTTCGCACAGCGCGCTTGCGGTCCTGATCCTGCTGTCGGGCATCCATCTCGCGATCGCGTCGGGCGGGTACGAGACGATCTGGTCTTTCGCCGTGCTCCAG